>WFWZ01000223.1 GCA_015490875.1 Planctomycetaceae bacterium | reverse complement strand
GCCGAAGAACTGGCCAACGATGCTGATCTCAGACGCCGGCCGCCGAAACAGGCGACGGACGCCCCGATCGTCTCGCCGCAATTCGAAGCGGCCAGGTTGCCCACGGGCAGTGATCCACGTCTGCCGATCCCCGGCACGATCATCACGCGGGTCTACAAAGGCGAAACACTGGCCGTCAAGGTGCTGCCCTCCGGATTCGAGTACGAGGGGGAGACCTACAAGTCGCTCTCGGCGGTGGCCAAGAAAATTACCGGTTCCCACACGAACGGGTTCCTCTTCTTCCGCCTGGGGAAGAAAGGAGGAAGCCGATGACGAGAACCGCTTCAGGTAACGGTCGCATCCGAGCTGCGAGGAGCAAGTTCCCGGCGGCGGTCCGCTGTGCCATCTACAGTCGCAAGTCGACCGAGGACGGCCTCGAAGAAGAATTCAATTCGCTCGATGCCCAACGCGAAGGCGGTGATTCTATCTCAACAGTCTTCGGTGGCATCGTCGACGAGTCCCTTCATGGAAGAGTTATCTACTTGGACCACATGAGGTTGCTGGCTCGTGATCTCGCCGATAACAGCCGCAGCAGGAACTTCCGCACCGGACAAACGATCCATCAAACGGTCCAGTTCGTGCGGAGCTATCGCGATGAGCAAGCCGCCCGAGGTCTGAGGATCTGCCAAAACAATCTTGATTTCCTCGGGTGTTGCGTCTGGCCAGTGGACCGACCGGTCAAGCCGATCCAAATTCCGTTGGGCTCCACCCGGATACACGCCATCACGTGCCAGGGGCCAGACTTCTTCGAGGACTGGCACGTCAGCCGTTCTGATCCGAGCTGCGACCCGCGAGCCGGTGAGCATCTCGACCAGATGTCCAAGCAGGCCGAAGCCGGTGACGTCCGTCAAGGCATGAACTTCCAACCCATCTAGAGCCTCGGCGGCGGCGCGATTCAGCGTCGCCATTACGTCTATGATCTTGTTCTTCGTTACGTTCGCTAACAGGCCCTTCTTCAAGGCTGTCGTCAGAATGCCGGAACCGAGCGGTTTCGTTAGGACCAGAATGTCGCCCGGCCGCGCACCGGCATTGGTCAAAACGCGGTCAGCGCGAGCCATGCCCGTAACGACAAGCCCATACTTCGGCTCTTCGTCGTCGACCGAATGACCTCCAATGATTTCGATGCCCGCCTCGCGTGCCTTGTCGCATCCACCCTTGAGGATCTTGCCCAGCACGTCCAGCGGCAGTTTCTTCGTTGGGAAACAAACGATGTTCAAGGCGAAAAGCGGGCGCCCGCCCATGGCGTAGACGTCGCTGATCGAATTGGCGGCCGCGATCCGGCCGAAGTCATACGGGTCGTCGACGATCGGCGTGATAAAGTCCACGGTCTGAATGAGCGCTCGCTGACCGTCGATTCGATAAGCTGCGGCGTCATCCGCGGTGGATGTGCCCACCATGACCGCCGAATCCTTAATCGAGGGCAGTTGGCACAAGACTTGTGCCAGGTCCTCAGGACCAATTTTGCATGCTCAGCCCCCGCCGTGTGTCAACTGAGTCAAAGGGATTTGCTCCATCGCTTCTATTCCTTTCTCAACTCAAAACCTGATACCACATTCTAGCCGCGCTCGCGCCGATCAGCACCGCGAGGACGTACCGTAAAGACGTGGCGCCGACACGATGGCTCAATGCCGAGCCAAGCCGACTCCCCACCAAGGTGCCGACAACCAAGACGGCAACTTGGGGCCAAACTATTGGACCGCCACCAAAGAATTTGCCGAAACTTCCTGCGAGCGCCGCACAAAACGTGATTCCCAGCGACGATCCAATGGCCAATCGCGTCGGCATTCTCAACACATGGATCAACAATGGAATCGTCAGAAACGCTCCGCTCTGTCCCACCATCCCGCCAAGAAAACCGACAGTAAGGGCCACCACGGCCGCACGTGCATGGCTGAATGAAACTTCATTGGGCCCTGGATCATCGTCCCTGTCGCGTCCGTCCGCTGGACACCGGAACATGAGCACAGACGCTACGAGTGCCATCGTGGCAAACAGACCAAGTAGCAGCTCGCTTGATACTAACCGAAGCTCCGAGAAAAATGCGCCGCCCAAACTGGCCGCCGCGATGATCGCTCCCATCCAGATCACTAATGCCCCATGCACTTGCCTCGCACGGCGATGTGCCAGACCGGCTGCCGCTGTGCTGCACAAACTTTGAATGATCGTCAGCCGCGCGACTTCCTTCATGTCGAGCGGACTTAGGCCCACGGCTGGCGGCACGTACAGCAGCAGCGGCGCGAGGATGATGCCCCCGCCAAGGCCGACCCAGCCGGCGAGAAAGCCGCCGATCAGACCGACAACGGCAAATAGGAGGTACAGTTCCACACCCAAGATCTCCGTGCAATACTAAACGCTTGGAATCCTCGCTCTCAGCAATCCTATCGTCTTGTTCTACCCGCCAGAATCGTAAGAATCGTGATACCGGCGAGCCCCATGACCAAGCGCTGCTTATAGCGTCCAATACATGACTACATGCCGAGTGTTCCCGGCCGGCAAAGACAGGTATGATTCGCTGCATGGAAATGCGCCATCTGCAAACATTCGTGATTGCGGCCGAATCGCAGGGCTTTACCCGCGCCGCTGAAATCCTGGGGCTGACTCAGGCAGCCGTCAGTCAACACGTCGCAGCGCTGGAGAAAGAGCTGCACACGGCACTCTTCGATCGTGGTCCAAGATCCGTTGCACTGACCGCTACCGGCCGGCGAGTGTATGAGCACGCCAGGCAGATCTTGGATCTCGTCGATTGCATTCAGCGCGAGGCAGGGCAGGAACCGTCGGCCGTCAGTGGAACGATCAAGATTGCGTGTAGTACCGTCCCTTCCGAATGGCTGCTTCCGGAGTTGTTGGTGCGATTCCGAGAACTTTATCCCGAAGTACAGGAGTCGGTTTCGGTTTCTGACAGTACCGAGGCGATCGGTGCCGTCGAGTCAGGTGATGCCGAAGTCGGGATCGTAGGCGAGCTACCCCGCGCGGCGAATTTGTGTGCCAAGGCAATCGCCCAGGACGAACTCAAATTGGTTGTTGCGCCCGACCACGAATTCGCAAGAAAGAAGAGCATCAAACCACATGACCTGTGCGGGCAGCCGCTGATCGTTCGAAAGCTTGGTTCAGGCAGTCGCCGTTGCATTGAACAAGCTCTATCAAACGCGGGACTTGCAACAACGGACCTAAGGATCTCAATGGAAGTCAACTCGAACGATGCGATTCGTGCCGCGGTCGAACGCGGCGTCGGCGTGTCATTTCTTTCCACGCGTGCGATTGAGCGAGAGATTCTCGATCAGCGGCTGCATGCAATCGAAATCGAAGGTGTGAGAGCCGTCCGAGATCTTTACTTGATCACCGACCCACAGCGTCTGCCGACGCGAGTCGTCCGTGCTTTTCTGGATTTCCTTGAGAGCATTTCTCTCGCACAGACTGATTGAACCCTAGGTCGCATTGTTCCTTGATTCACACGGACGCCACCAGTTTTCGACAGTTCTGCCCCTATGGGATTCGGTTCCCCAAGGTTGTGTGTTCAAGTCGAATCGTCGTCACCGCCGGTCAGCCTAGTAATAGCAAGCAGCGACTTTCGTTTCGCCGTCGTATAGCGCCACCGTCTTGAGCCATGGATCGATCACTCCGGCCGGCAAGTGGCGCACGTCTTCGCCGCTGGGAGCCACTCTGCGATTCTTGCGCACGCGCCCGTCGTCGCCGAGGATCCGGCAGTTCGAAGCCACCTTTTCGACTTGGGCCTGAGCTACGGCAACGTGCGTGACATCGAATCGGAAAGTGGCGATCTTCAATACCATGCTCTCCCTCGCGGCGATCGAACCGACAGTCGACTTCCTCCATGGTGTCACGAGACGTTCGCATTTCGACCCGCCCGCCGGCTTCTTTTCAATGCCCTTGTGAGGGCACGTCTTCCTGCACGCGGGAAAAGAGCGACCGGCGATCGGGGTCGGACCGCCATGCGAAATACGAATACGCCACGACGAAGACCAGCAGGACTCCCATGATGACAAGTGATCCGATCAGAGCTTCCGTGCTGGAAATCCACGCCGCCACCAAGAACAACACGCCCGATAGGATGAATGCCCAGCCCCCAAGCCGGTGCGTTTTCACCCAGGAACGCTTGCTCGTCAACGTCCACGGCGTGCGTATCCCGACAAAGAAATTCGGCCGAATCTTGCCCATTAGATTGCCAAGCACGAGGAACATGATTCCTAACGTGGCCATCACCCAACGCGTCATGTCCAGCGGATATCCCAAAGCGACCAGAACCGCCGCACTGTGAATCACAAGCAGTACGCCAAGGATACAAGCACGAATCACCAAGTAGGCACGTCGAAAAAGTGAATACGCCTGGCGTCCCGGATCGATCAGGGGGAGTAAGAGCAGCAATACGTAGAGCCCTGTCGCGATCGCCGGCACCAACAAGAGTCCCTCAGCACGCGATCCATACCGGTCCGGCTGACCATCCGGCCCCCAGTGAACCGGCATTCGTTCCCCCACTCGCTGCCAGGCCCACCCCGAGATGCCCCACATCGCCAACAAAATCAGAAGGGGCACCCACTCAAAACGCTTCGAAATGATGGTCGCATCGCCGCCGTGTTCGCGGTCGTCAGTCATCACGAACGCCTCCCACCCGATGTCTCCCCCTCAGACGACGATCCGGAAGAGGGATCGGCTTCCCCCGCCCCGCCGGCCTCGTCCGATCCAGGACGCGCTTCGCCGACCCCGACCAGGCCCATCACCAACTGAAGAGCCTCCTCGAGCGCCGAGAGGTTGAGACTGTAAACAATGCGGTTGCCCACCCGCTCCGACACAATCAATCCAGCGGTCTGAAGAACACGGAAATGCCCCGACATCGTCGAGAGCGCCAGCGGGAAATGAGCCGCCAACTCCCCCGCCGTCCGATCGCCCTCCCGCAACAAACGCAAGATCTCGCGCCGCGTCGGATCGGCCAACGCCTGAAACACCTGCGACAATCCCACAACCGCCGCCTTCCTCCTTTACCCCAACGGCCTCCCACCAATTTCTGTATTTCGCGAATTACCGAAATTGTAGCTGGTCCGGCCCGCCGGTCAAGGATCCATGCCTTGGCTCGTTCCCACGTGAGAAAGGCCAGAGGTGTATACTGAAAACCCTTTCCAATGGTGGGTTCCTCCTCGTGGGCAGTTGGGAGCTGGCGCGATGCCGAATCGGGATAACGAATCCGACCCACGAAACGAAAAAACGGTGGATTTGCCGCCCAGCGACAAACGACCCGAATCCCCTGGCGACTCATCGACGACCGGGGTGCCGCAGCAAGAAGACGCAAATCAGACGGTCGACGTTTCCCCCAAAAACTCCAACGACCAGACGTCCGATCAAACTCGAATTGTCGATGCACCCAGGTCCGAACGCGCGGCAGAGGGAGGCCGGCCCAGCGTCACGGAAGAAGCCTCGCCGAAGCGCGAATTCGGCGATTACGAGTTGCTTGAGGAAATCGCCCGCGGCGGGATGGGGGTCGTTTATAAAGCGAGTCACAAGAAAACTGGGACGCATCGTCGCGCTGAAGGTGATTCTAGCCGGCGAGTTTGCCAGCGATCAGGAGATCCAGAGGTTTCATGTCGAAGCCGCTGCCGAAACCGCGCGAGCGCAAACGTCGCTGGCGCTCGACACACTCGGCACGGTCATCTTCGACATCCAGAGCGGACTGGAGAACGTGGCCGGTGCCGGGCCGGTGCGACGGAAGCTGCTCAACACGGCACTCGAACGCCTTCGGCAGATCGCCCGACAGTTCGCCGACGGTGGCACGGCCGATCGTCAGACGCTGGTGGCGATGACCGAACTAGGCGACGTTTTCTTGCGCGTCGGTACGAGCGAGGATAACGAGAATCCCAAAGGCAACGGCGATCTCCGTTCGGGCCCGGTACAGGCGGCGTGCAACGTCTACGAGCAGGCTCATCAAATCGCCAAGACGCTGGCGTCAGCCCGTCCGGACGACGTGCAGGCGCAGCGCGACCTGGCCATCTCGTACCGGAAGTTGGCCGACGTCCGACTCCAGATGGGACAGGTGACCGACGCACTCAGACTTTACCGCCAGTCCGCCCATGTTCACCAAGGGCTGGCAGCCGATGATCCGTCTGACACGCTGACGCAGCGCCATCTGGCTTCGTCACTCGAACATCTGGGCGACGTGAGTCTGCGCACGGGGAAACTGACGGAAAGCCTCGACTTCTATCGCCAGTCCCTCGACATTCGCAAGAAGCTGGCGGCCGAGCATCCGGCCAGCGCCGCTGCGCAACGCGATCTGGCGGCGTCCTGCGAAAAGCTTGGCGACGTGAGCCTCCAGATGGATCAGCTCGACGCAGCCCTCGACTTCTACCGTCAGAACCTCGCCATCGCTCGCAAGTTGGCCCAGGCCGATCCCGACAATACGCGAACACAGCGCGACCTCTCTGCTGCGTTCCAGAGGCTGGGCGATCTAAGCCGGCGTGCTGGGAAGATGACTGAAAGCCTCGACTACTACCGCCAGAATCTGGAAACGGCTCTCCAGTTGGCGAAAGCGTCCCCCAACGACTTGCTGGCGCAGCGCGATCTGGCGACGGCGCACGAACGAGTCGGCATGACTTCCGAAGAAATGGGAAAACTGGCGGTTGCTCGAACGTCGTTTGCCGCCATGCTCGAGATCAAGAAACGTTTGGCCGAGAATGATCCAGACGACGCGGTCGCCCAGCGGGAACTGTCCGTTGCTTACTCGCACTTGGGTGACGTGAGCCGCAAGATGGGTCGATTGCCCGAGGCACTCGACTTGTACCGCCGCATGAGTGAGGTGCTCGAAAAGCTGGCAGCCGTCGACCCCAGCGATGCCCGGACGCAGCGCGATTTGGCGACTGCCTACGGCTATCTGGGCTTGGTCAGCCAAATGATGGAACGGGCATCCGAAGCGCGGAGTTACTATCGACAGGCGCTTGCCATCGACAAGAAGCTGGCCGCGGCCGATCCGACCGACGGCCGGGCACAGACAGACTTGTCGGTCGCCTGCGAGCGGCTGGGGGATCTGAGCCTGCAGGCCGGTCAAGCCTCCGAGGCGCTTGACTACTACCAGCGAGCACTCGACATCCGCGAGAAGCTGGCGGCCGCCCGGCCGCGCGATGCCCAGGCGCAACGCAACCTGATGGCGTCCCACTACAAACTCGGTGAGTACCAGCAAAAGATGCTCGAGTTTGAGCAAGCCGTGGAACAGTACCGTCGGGGCATCGCCGTGCTCGACCGCATGATCGCCAACGGACAGTACGTCGCTCAGGCGTCGACCGAGAACAAGCCCGACCAGCTCTACAGCGCCGCCTGTGCCTATGGGCGCTGTGCCGCCGCAGTCGTGCCGAAGAAAGGCGAATCGCTGAGCGAGCAGCAGAAGAAGCTTCGACAGCAGTACATCGACCGCTCCTTGGTTTGCCTGAAGGAAGCCTTCGCGGCGGGCTACAACGATGTGACTCAGGTGCGCACCGATCCTGACCTTGCCGCGCTGCACGACTTGCCGCAGTTTCGGGACTTGGTCAAGCCTGCGGCAGATGACACGAACAAGAATTCGCCGTAGGAACTCCGTTGCAAACGAATACCGGCTTCCTGCAGAAACGGCTGCCATTCGCAACGGTCAGCTCCACCAGACGCGAGCTCGTAACGCATCGATATGCTCGACCAACAACTGGCGCACTCGCCGACCTTGCTCAAGCAGCGCCTCTATGTCACTAGGATCTAACAGTTGTAGCTCGCGGATTTCTTGAAGCCCATCCAGCGCGTCGTCGACCTCTTGCAACGCTCGCTTGCAACAAACGATATTCCCGCAGATCACTTCGTCGTGGTAACCCATTGCATGCCCGCCCGCTATTTTCGCCGGCGCCTGCTGACTTGCCGCGACGGCACGATGCACGGGACTCTCGGGATCCACTTCCGATTCTTCGGCCCGTTCAACAAGCGGGCGTAGTCGCCCATAAACCTCCAGCCCCCATTGCCTTCCTTCACGATAGGCAGGAATGGCTTCCAGACTCTCGCGGGCTCGATCGAACTCGTCTTCGGCTTCGTCATCCACCAACCATCCGCCTCCCGGCTCGCCATCCTCCTCGTATTCGCACTCATCTTCGAACGAAGTATTGTGCTCAAACTCGGGATGGACTTGTCCGCGCCATTCCTGTGTGGATCGGTCTGGTTCATGATACAGGTCCCAACCCATTTCACGTGCAATCAGTTGATCGCGGTTGGGATGGTCCTGCAACGTTTCCAACAGTTCGCCGAGCTTCGCGGCGCGCGCATCCGACCGTTTCAGGCATTGCTCCCACTGCTGCTCATTCCAGGGAAGGTTACCATCATCCACTGTACCACCATCATCACGTGTGTCAGGTGGTGTGTGGTCAGAACTCTGTAGAGCAAGAGCAAAAGGGAAGTCCTCATCCATGTCTGTGTCGTCCAAATGCCAAAACATCGGCCCGAAGTCGGATAGCGGTTGGCAATCCGGGCAGTCGTCGTCGAGCACCGAGTCTTTGGCGCCGAGGACGAACGGGAGTCGCAATCGTTCGCACTCGATCACCCAGGCAGGCGTCTTGCCAAAGAGGCGCTCGTGGTCCGGCCTGTGCAGCCACTCTTGGGTGAGTGCTGACAGACGCTCGATCGTTTGCTCACGAGACGGCATGGATCGATCCGACCGAGGATGCACCACCATTTTCCAGCAGGCATGGATCAAGTGTCGCAGCAGGTGGTAGTAGAGCACGATTTCGTGCGTTCCGAAACCGGCGTGGCGGTAGGCGAATGACTGTCGCGGCAACGCTTGCGGCCGCCGGCGAAACGTCGACCATTGGAACTCGCGGTCTTGCAACTGCCATGTCAGATGCTCGTGCTGACCAAGCAAGACTTGTCGAGGCGACTGATCCTGCAAGTCGGGTCGAACGGTCATCAGCCAGCGGGCGTGGATTTCGGCCACGGCGTCATCGACTTTGACGGCAGGAGCACGGTCGGCACGAGCGGGCAATTGCCGCCAATGCCAGTTTGCTGGCGGTGTCCAATGGCCGGCCGCATCGACGGTTCCACCTCGAGCCGCCCAGCATTCATTCACGATGAACTCAGCCACCTGGCCGTACAGCACGGGACGCGCATCAAACGGCGGCTTGGAGAACCGCTGAGCTCGAAGTTCTCTGGACCACGACTCCCATGATTCCAGCGGACTGATCACCCGCCACTCATGCGAAAGATGGTAGCTGATCCAGAGTGGATCTTCGTGCTTGTTCCCATCGTTCGGTTTGAGAACGACTTGGCCTGCGCGTTCGAAGTGGGAGTAGGTCGATTCGAACACCACCAACCGGCCGGGCAAATCGATCAGGCAAAGTCCTGCATCATAAGGCTCGTCGAGCACTCCATCCTTCCAGTCGACGAGCGGTTCTTCGTCTTCATCGCATCGGAAGCGCCGCATGGCGTAGGCGAGCTCGTCAATCGTTTCGGGATCATCGCAAAGTGCGGGAATCAACTGATCGATGAACGAACCGTGACGACACGAATGCACGGCCCGGTTCGCATCCAACACACAGTAGCTCATCATGCTCATGACAAGTCTCCATCAACGACCACACGACGGATCAAGTCTGCGGGTCGGCCGCACTTCGTCCGTCACCGAGCCCCTAGCTGGCCATATTTGATTCTCTTGCATCTGTTCCTTTTCGACAAGTATTCCCAAGGCTGCGCGGCATGAGATTTCAGCGGGGCCCCCTGGCGTAGCATTGCGGCGCAATCACGAGTATAAATGGATTCGGGGTCGCCTTGTCCGACAGTGACTCGAAAGAGGAGATAGCGGCATGAGAGCTCTTCTGCGCATCATCTGTCTTGCGATGGCCGTTGGTTTCTCGTCGGCCAGTCACGCCGCCGACTCTCCACCGGATCGTGTCGACGAATACTCGTTTACTCTCGATGGCGAACGTTTCGTTCCTCGATCTTTCTCGCTGTCGGCGCGCGGCGGCCTTCCGAGGGAAGGGGATTTCATTGACGTCCGCCGCGTGCGGCTTCGACTTGGAACGATTCGCCGATGCGAGCTGATTTCGACACCTCGAGAGGACGGCCGACTGTTGCTCAGATTACCGGATGGAAGCGAGCGTGTCGTCGGCGTGACCATTGATCGAACGTATGGAGATCCTAGCCGGCCGATCAACCCGCTGTCCAAACTCTCGCCCGAAGAGATTCGAGGACTGTGGGGTGTCTGCATACGATATTGGCCCGATGGTATCGAAGAGCAGCTGATGCAGCTCGATCTATCCCGCGTCTGCATTACGATTACCGCTTCCACCGCAGTCGGCACGCCAAAGGCGCTTCCGGCGATTCCGAAGCGGGTTCAGTATTTGAACATTTCCGAATATTCGAATGATGGAATCACCGATCTGAGCGCGTTGAAGGAATTCTCCTCGCTGCGCGGGTTGTGGCTCGATCTCAGGACAGTCGAGCAACTTGATTTGGATTTGCTGGCGCCACAGAAAGATCTTCGCTTGCTGGAAATCCATTGTCGGCGGCTGACCGGTATCGAATCGCTGGCGTCCTTGAAGCAACTTCGGTCGCTGGACCTCCGCTGGAGCAAAGGCGTTTCCGATGTGCGTTTCGCCCGCGAGTTGGTGCGACTGCGGTGGCTGAACTTGGACAGAACCGACGTTCGAGATTTGTCGCCTGCGGGAGCCTTGCGTTCTCTGGTTTGGCTGTCGGCCAATAGCTCTAACGTGTCGAAACTCCCCACCGGGCCGCTTCCGTCGCTACGCACGCTAAGCCTGTTTTCCACGCCGGTCTCGGACGAGGAAGTGAATGCGTTTGCCGCTTCGCACCCCAACTGCAAGGTGCTGCACCGCTGGACCGAGGCCTTTCGGGATTCCGTCGCGAAGGTCGATCGCATTCGCGTTCGAAGTGGTGGCACGTGCCATCGCCGCATCGATCAGGAAAAGACGCTATTGGAAATCCAGGGGACGGCGGTCCGCGACTTCATTGCGAAAATCGAGATCGACGAGTCGCGAAGTGGCTTCCACTGCATGTGCTGTGGCAGTCCAACCTTCGAATTCTACGAAGGAAAACGGCTTGTTGCCATGGTCGGTTTTCACCATGGCCGAAGCGTTCGCTGGCTTTATGGGTGGCCCGGAGACGGACTGCTGACTCCGAAAAGCGCAAACGCCCTTGTGAACTGGCTAGCGGATAAGGGCGTGACCGAGCCACTCAAGGAACGCCAAGAGGCACTCCGGCAACGAAGTGGCAACCAGTGACTTTCGCATTCCACTTTAGGCAATCTGTAAGTCGCCAAGAGGGAACTGGCATTGCATCAAAGTCGCGGCTCTCCCGATGCTTCTGTTTCCTCGACAAATGGCGCAAGAGACTTTTCTTGCCGCTTCGCCTCCCGAGCCAGGCAATCGCAGAATTCGCCGACTCCCGATACGGGAGACAGAGTCATGAGCAATCGTCGACAACCATCAAACAATCGTGCCGGACGTGAATCATGAAGCTTCAACTTGAAAACATCGGTCAGATCAAACGGGCGTCCTTGACCTTTCGTGACCTGACCGTCTTTGTGGGACCCCAGGCAACTGGCAAGAGCATCGCACTCCAGTTCCTGAAGCTGATGGTCGATGCCGGACACGTACAGGATGAGCTGAATCGCTACGGCCTGGATTGGTCCGGACAACTACCGCGGTTCTTCGATATCTACTTCGGCGAAGGTATGCGCTCGCTTTGGCGGAAGGGACAAAGTGCCGTCACCTGGAAGAACAAACCGGTGAATGTCGAAGGGATCATCAAACGCAAGCGACGCGACACGAGTGAATCGCTCTTTCTGATTCCCGCTCAGCGCGTGTTGACACTCCGCGACGGCTGGCCGCGCCCCTTCACGGACTACTCGCCAGGAGACCCATTTGCGGTTCGGGAGTTCAGCGAACGACTGCGCATGCTGCTTGAGCGAGAGTTCCATGCCAAGGAGCGACTCTTTCCGCAGTCAAATCGGCTGAAGAAAGGTTTTCGCGACATGCTCGACCGCACTATCTTCTCTGGGTTTCAACTGCATGTGGACAAGTCCCGCGTCCAAAAGCGACTCGTGCTGGATGCAGAAGGTAACCGCCTGCCTTACATGGTCTGGTCTGCAGGCCAGCGCGAGTTCATCCCCTTGTTGATGGGACTGTATTGGCTCATGCCGCCGTCTCGAGTGTCTCGCCGGGGCTCGATTGAATGGGTGGTCATCGAGGAATTGGAAATGGGCCTCCATCCACGGGCGATCAACGCGCTGTTGATGATGATCTTTGAATTGCTCGGGCGAGATTATCGTGTCTGCCTGTCGACGCATTCACCTCAAGTTCTCGAGGCGGTTTGGGCGCTGCAGCACTTGAGGCAAAGTCGCGCCGACCCGTCATTGTTGCTTGACATATTCGAAGCTCCTAAAACGCAACCCATGAAGGCACTTGCAGACGATGTCATGAAAAAGAAGGTCGCGATCCACTACTTTGACCGCACCACGGGTACAAGCCGCGATATTACCAAGCTTGACGTAGACGCCGAAGAATTAGGTCAGAGCGGCTGGGGTGGACTAGCTGAATTCAGCGGCCGAGCCAACGACGCAGTCGCTGCAGCCGTCGCCAATGCAGCAAGGAGGCGCAGCAAGTGACGTTTCGGCAGGCTGTAGAAGAGACGTCGGACATCGACGCAGCATACGAAAAAGGGCTCCAAGCTCTGCGCACACGAGATCGCCGGCGTATTGCCGCCGAAGATACGTGCCGCATCTCGGGCAGCGTGAATCTCGATTCCGCTTTGCGAAGGCGATTCCCAGATAAGCCACGGTGGGATTACGCTGTCGGCTATCGACCGGTCAATCTGGACGACGAGATCGTGTACTGGATTGAGATTCACCCTGCAAATAGCGGAGAGATCCAGGTCGTCCTGCAAAAGTTAAGTTGGCTTAAGACATGGTTGCAACAATGCGCCCCAAGTCTTTGTAGGCTGAAAGCCGCCTATATCTGGGTCTCGTCC
Organism: Planctomycetaceae bacterium; assembly: GCA_015490875.1. Taxonomy (GTDB): domain Bacteria; phylum Planctomycetota; class Planctomycetia; order Pirellulales; family Pirellulaceae; genus S141-3. The sequence continues at coordinate 24,397 of WFWZ01000223.1, read as the reverse complement.
GGCAAGACAACACTCTCACCCACCGCCCTTCAGAGAAAGAAAATGGCATTATCCGGGCTTCGGCACAAAGGCAGCTACTTTTGCATTCCAAACCATGCGAAATAGACCGTACGCTGCCATCAGCGATTCTTGACCGAATTGACCTCCGATCAACGCGAGTTGGACGGATGACCGGCGTTGGGACATGCGATAACTGGCCCTGCTGTGAATGCCCTAGAATTGCGCACGGCGAGTGTGCAAGGTCGTGGTTCAGCCGACCAATACGATGTATCGGCTTCGGCGAACCTGCTCAGGCCGGGATCAATCACTTCCGATCGCCTGAATCTCCTCGTCGGTGGCTCCCATCTTGCGTGCCTGAGCGAGCCACTGGTGCAGCTCGTCACGCTTGGCTTTTCGAGTCGCCTCATCGGTAGCCGCAGTGAGCTCGCGCGCAACAATGCTCGCCATCAAAAGAGAGGCATCTCGATAAGCCTGTCGAGGCCTGCCGGTCCATGGCGACTGGAAACGTTTCGTCAAATGCGCTATCGCCGCCTTTCCATCGGCATATGCCTGCTGCAAGTCGGACTGCGCGAGTCGGACCTCGCCACGCATGATCAGAGCGAGCGGCCATTCGACCTGGTACTCGACCATCTCCGGCTGCCGACTCACTAACTTGCGGGCCAGTTCGACCGCTTGATCGGCCAGCTCGACGAACGCGCGAACGTCTTCCGGTGATTTCCCCTGAAGCGCCTTGTATCGCGCGAACATGTTGTCCAATCGTTGACCTCGAGCCGATTCGAAATCGGGGTGAGCTTCCAGCAACTCACGGCAGATGGCGTCGGATTGATCCAATGCTTGGAGCGCCTCTGCCCACCGCTCGAGCACCAAGTAGGTCGTGGCCAGTTCCGAGTAGTTCAGGGCGACAGGCAAATAGGCCTCGGGCGCATCATCGACCCGTCGCGATTGCTCGCGCAAAATGCGCGTCGCATTCGTCAACGGTTCGATGGCCTCCTCCGCCTGTCCCCTATCCCGCAGGACAATGGCGATGTTGCTTTGCAGCATGGCTTTCACCTGCACATAGCGTTGGGACTCGGGCTGGGCTTCGATGAGCTGATCGAGCACCGGCACGATGTTCTGCCACAAAGCCACGACCTCTTCCTCGCGCCCCTGTTCCAGCATGGGACCGCCGATGTTGAGTGAGGCGGTCACCAGTTTCCACTTGTGGCTATGGACTGCCGGTTCGAGCTCGGCGAGTCGCCGGAACTCGGCAATGGCCGTCCGGAAGGCTTGTTCCGACTCGGCGATATGGCCCAGGCGACTTTCCGCAAGTCCCAAATTGATCTGGATGATTCCCAATAACTCGCGGACTCGCAGCGAGTGGCCCAGTGCGTTTCCCGTGCGATTCAACAGGGCGGCCGCGCGGACTAGATACTGCTTTCCCTCGTCGACGTCTCCCCGGTCAATCGCCATCGTCGAGAGACTCATATCGACGAGCGCCGCGTCGCGGAGGTGGGATGCTTCGCCAGGATAATGAGCTACCAGTTGGCCGAATCGCTCACGAGCTTCATCCAGGTGTCCCCGAGCCGCATCATGTTTGCCGACGGTCGTCTCTGCTTCCGCCAGCGCTCGCAACGCAAGTCCTTCCACACTCCACAATCGTTCGCGGCTGTCCGCTCGTGGAGCCCGCGCGCTATGTCTGCACGCGGCGACAGCATCGCCGAACGTCGAGACGGCCTGCTTCGCCTCGCCGGCCTCCAACTGGGCGTTGCCCAACGCCAAGAGCGCCTCCCCCCGTAGCGCATCGACTTGCACGGAGGCAACTCGTCCCGGCGGAATTCGTTCCATCCACTTCAAGGCCTCACTCACTTCATGATGGACACGGTGCGCGTCTCCCAGCCGCTGCGCGATCTGCGCCAGCCCAACGTGGGCCCTTGCGAGCTCAAAAGTCAACTGCGGATTTCCACGGTACTCCTTCAAGAGTGCCTCGAAATAGGACTGCGCTCGCTCTAGCAACTTCCGCGAAACGGCTTGCGAGTCCGGAGTGCGCGGCAGTAATTCTGTATCCTGTGCTACACTCAACAACAATTGGTCGGCCGCGTCGATCGACTTGGCCAGGGCCTGCTCGGATTGTCGGCGCAATGCCTCGGCACGTGCTGCTTCGACTTTCAAGTCGTGCCGCTGACGTGCAAACACGACCGCTGCCGTAATGCTGCCAGCAGTCAACACGATTACCAACACGAGGGAAACGATTATGGCGATACCGAGCGACGGATTCCGACGGAGGAACCGTGTGAACTTTCCGACGACCGATACGGGGCGGGCGGTGATCGGTTCCCCCTTGGCAAACCGCTCGAGGTCATCGGCCAGCGCCTCGGCATCGGCATAGCGGTCGCCAGGCAACTTCTCCATCGCTTTGGCGCAGATCGTGGCCAGGTCCTGTGGCACGTCTGGATCGATGAAGTTTGCCGGCACGGGATCGACGTCAACGACTTGCCGGAGGACGGCCGCGGCCGAGCCGCGAAACGGTGCATGGCCGGTCAGAAGCATGTACAACGTGGCTCCCAGACCGTAGACGTCGGCCGCTGGTCCAACCGCGTCCCCATCGGCGATTTGCTCGGGACTCATGAATTCCGGTGTACCCACGATATCTCCGGCACGAGTCACCTGCGAGTGTCGGGCGTCGATGTGCCGAGCCAAGCCGAAATCGGCAACTTTCACCACCCGGTGCTCCCTATCCACCAGGAGGTTCGCCGGTTTGATATCTCGGTGCACCAGACCATTTCGGTGCGCTGCAGCGACGCCGCGCGCGGCACCGGCCATGAGCACGGCAAGTCGCTGATAGCCCAGTGTGCGAGCGCTCACCTCGCGATCGGCTAAGGACCCTCCGCTCACGTGCTCCATCGCCAAGAACTCGATGCCACTCTCGGATTGCTCGCCGTCAGTCAACTCTCCGAAGTCATAGACTCGCACCACGTGCGGGTGCTCCATCGACGCGAGAATATGAGCTTCCCGCTGAAATCGACGCCGGTCCCTCAAGCTTCTTCGTGAAAGGACCTTGATGGCGACTTCACGACTCAGCCGATTGTCGAATGCCAGGTAAACGGTACCCGCGCCGCCAGAGGAAAGAATGCGCTGCACGTAGTACCGCTGACCGGGAAGCAACGACTCCAATCGCTCGGCCGACATCGATGCCGGCAACGGCGAGTCCTCGGATGGGTCGTTTTGCGGAAGGGTTAGGGACCGAGTCGGCTCTCGTTTCGTATTGCTCTCCAGTCGTTCGCCACTCGCTTCGACATGGTCCAGATCGGCGCAACACAGGAACTCCCGTACTTCCCGCATCAACGTTAGCAACTCGGGTTCCAACCAGTGCGGCGATTCCGTCCAGTGGCTGGCGTCGCGAAGGCACGCGAAGTCGTCGTCTGCAGACAACTGTTCGAGCAGTTGCGTGCATCGTGAACAGTTGGCAACGTGCGCTCGCTCCTCGGCTGTCAGTTCCACACGCTCATCGAGACAAGCGCGCAACGTACTGGGCGTTGGGCAAATGGTCATGGGATCGTACGAGTTCGACCGCTGCCTCGTCATCGTTCACCCCCCCCGGCGTACCATGCTTATACTTGCCACTTGTCACTGGTACCTGTGGCTCACGGACCGGCCGGAGCGGACGAGTACCCTATCTTGGGTCACAGGAGGTCGTCCGACAAGACAGCCACCTCACGGCGCAACCGCTTCAACACGCGACTTCGCGCCACGTATACCTTATCGACAGAGATATCGAAGGTCGCCGCAACATCGGCCGCGGTGCGTCGATTCACCCACGATTCCAGGAAGACGTTCCATGTCTGCTCGGTAAAATGTGGTCGGCACCGCTGCAATGCCGCCTGCACAATGTGCTGGTGAAACGTCTCGTTCCACTGACCGCTCATCGTGGGAACATCAAAACCTTCGGGCAAGTTCGGATCTTTCCTGCGAGCAACATGGCGTTTGACTTCGTTGCTGACGATGCGCGCGAGCCAGTCCCGAAATAACCCTTCTTGCCGGTCGTACTCAAAGGTTCGAATCGCCTTGGCCACTCGCAACAAGACCTCTTGCGTAACATCGGCGGCATCGGCAGGCTGCAAGCGGCGCGCACGGCAAAAACCATAGATCAAGGGACTGTAGACCTCGGTGAATTCAGCCCACGCTTCTCGGTCAAGATGGTCGCGAATCCGCAGCAACAAACTCGGCGGAGTCTCGGCATCAATGCGCCTTGCCACAGCGTTACCTTCTGTTCCTCGCAATCTTGCGCGCCGCCTCAAGTCCTTTTTTTTCGACGGCGCCTTGGCCGGACCCTGGCCGATCCCTCCTTGGTGGCCGGCCCGACTCACGGTAACTCGCGTGGCATCATGCACTTATCGCCACTGCCGCAAGTGCGGGGATGAGCGCGATTCGCCAAAAACGAGCTGACAAGATGGCCGTTCGCTTGCCGTGTCACCTTCCATATTAACTAGTTCCAGGCACAAGGCCAAGTCAGATTTCGCGCCGGCAGTGGGACGGTAGTGAAACCGAAATGCGCTCTCTTCGCGCAAGAATCGACGGCCGATCGGGTAACGCAGTCGTGCGGTCGCACTCCGCCACTTCGCCGACTCCACGAATGCCCCCAGCCCTACGTTGAGAACCCCATGCCCAGCAAGAGAAACCTCCGTCGCTTGAAGCAGCATGCCCGTCGACGTCGGCGATTGCCGCGCGTGAGCCGGTTCGAGGCGCTGGAACCGAGGCGGCTGCTGGCGCCAGCCGTGTGGAATAATGTCAGCCAACCGTTGAACGTCAGTGGCGACGCAGACGGATATGTGTCGCCCATCGACGCGCTCTTCGTCATCGAAGAATTGAACAATCCCACACTCACCGATCCCGTTACCGGCCTCCTGCCTCGCCAAACGGAAACACCCCAGAACGGACCGTATGTGGATGTCTCGTGTGATGGTTACGTCTCCGCACTGGACGCACTGTTAGTCGTGGAAGGCCTCAATAAGGGGGATCGAGGAGATGGTCAGTACGATGGAACGGGAACCTGGCGAGACGTAAGCTGCTCGCCGCAACTTCTCGAGGCCGATGACTTCGTCACTCAGCTCACGCGCCGAGTCATTCTCCCTGATAATCGTTCCGCCCTGCAAGTCAAATTCCAACGTCCCCAGTTCGATACGAGCTCGACCGGCGCCGTGCGCGATGCCTGGGAAATCGAAGTCAGGCGCGACGACGGTACGCCGCTCGTGCAGCCCTATACGTACGGAGCCGACGCAGTCGTCAATTGGAGCGAAGGTCTGAGCGGGATGCTCGGTAGTGCTGTCGAGTGGGATCTCCAGCCAGCCGGAGAAGACTCGACCGCCACCATCAATCTGGCCGGCATCCCGGGCGGAACCGCCGTCGACGTGACGGTTCGACTCGTCAACAACGACACAGATCAGACGACCTCGGCTCTCATTCGCGGCTTCGAATTCGTCAGTGTTGCGGGTGTGGCACCGCCTGCCGTGCTCCAAAATACGTCCCCGACCTTCGATCCAACGATCGATGTAGCGTCGCTCTCCGATATCACCGGTCTGATTGAGCCAGCCTACGGCCGCACGGAACTCAATGGCGAGGATGACCAACTGGAAGCCGGCATCGTGATGACAAATGTCGGCAACCGAACGATTCGCTCGCCGTTAGTCGTCGTACCACGCCACTTCACGTCGATCGATGTAAGCGCCTTTCGTCCTGACGGCTTCCTGCCAGACGGTGCGCCCTACTTCGTCTTTGCACCGGAGAACCGCGACGAGCCCCTATTGCCGGGAGCTTCCACGGCAGCTCGACAGATCGCGTTCTTGAACCCCTCCAACGATCGCTTCGGTTATGAATTTCAAGTGCTCGGCCGTCTCAATGCGACCCCATCGCGATTCGACACCGAACCACTCACGGAAATCGAAGCCGGGAAACAGTACGTCTACGCTTCGCAAGCCGTTGACGTCGATGACAGTCGATTGGTTTACGAACTGCTGACACGGCCCGACGGCATGCAAGTGGATGCCGACACCGGTGTCGTCTCGTGGCAGACTCAGACCGGAGATGTCGGCGCGCACCGCGTGGTCCTGCGGGCCACCGATCCGTACGGCCAGTCGGTGGAACAGGACTTCGTTGTGCATGTCCGCGAGTCGCTTCAGAATCGTCCCCCCATCTTCGTGACGGACCCGGTGACCGAAGCGATCGCTTCCAGTGGTTTTGAAATCGATACGCTGGCCAGCGGTACGGGGCCTGTCGGCGTGAGTGTGGTGGAGGGGCCCTTGGGGCCTCGAATCGTCTCGCTGAACCAAGACACGTCCTCCCTCTCGGTGATCGAACGGTCGCCGAATGCGATCTGGGAGTCCCCGCAGGAAGTCCCCACCGGAGATCCGCCTTCGGGAGACGCGATCTTCGACATGGGCTTTGCCATCGACATCGGCATGGAACCTTGGACGCATTCCGACGATGCCAACGCTGTCCATGGGATGGACCAAGGTGATTTCAACGGCGACGGCGTTCTGGATTTGGCCGTGCTGACGCGCCAATATCACGCCGAAATGAGAAGCGACCGCTATCAGATCACCGTGACGTTAGGCGACGGCAATGGCGGTTTCGGCGAGCCAAACGTCATCGCAGATTGGCCGACCCGCTACCAGGATGGCCGGAATGTGGTCGTCGCGGATGTTACCGGTGACGGCAACGCGGATGTGCTGGCCGTCGAACGGACTGCCAAACAACTTGTGTTCGTATCCGGCAATGGCGACGGCACGTTTGCCGACGCGTCGATTGTGGATCTGGACTACAATCTCAGCGACTTTCGTGTCGCTGACGTCGACGAGGACGGCCAGGCTGATCTGATCGGCCGAACGGCCGTGCTGGGTTTTGGCGCCACCTATACGTTGGTGTGGCTACGGGGCAACGGAGACGGCACCTTTGGAGCCCCACAGACGATCGGCCCGGGAGGAGCCGGACCGCTTTCAGGTTATCAACAACGCACTCGGGCATTCGCCATCGGTGACTTCAATCGCGATGGACATATCGACGTCACAACGGGAGGATATGAGTCCGGTATTCAGGTCTACCATGGTGACGGCACGGGCAACTTTACTCAAGTCTTCAGTGTCGACCCGTCCGGCAGGGCGTTCGCCAACGGTCCCGACTGGATGGAGGCGGCGGACTTCACCGGCGACGGTTACTTGGATATCGCATTCTACCACACGGTGGAGCACCGAACGAATCTGCTGGTCGGGGATGAGACGGGGGCACAGTTCGTCGAGCAGATCAACCCGGTGACCGGACCAGTGGCCAACTACGCGGCGGGGCCGTCCGTCGTCGATATCGACCATGACGGCGACCTGGACATCGTTGCCGCCAGCGGAACGGTGCGAATCCTGCAAAATGACGGCAGCGGCGCGTTTTCCGTGACCGACTACGAAATGGTCGACTTCCCGGGACAACTCAGCGACCATTTTTCCAAGGACGATGACGCGGCCACCGGCGCCATGTTCGGCGATTACAACCAAGACGGTGTGATCGACCTGGCCTATATGACCGAGGGCCAAGACTTCAACAGCGTCGGTATTCGGCTTGGCACGCGCCCCGGAGAATTCGGTGCGTCTCGCACAATTCCCGGTCAGTTGCCCAACGAACAGGATACGTTGCCCGCGGACTTCAATGGCGACGGCATCATCGATCTGCTCGCGATTCGCAGTGCAACGATATCCCTGGGACTGGGCGACGGCACCTTCGACGACGCGTTCGCGGCATTCAGCGTTCGGAGGCCCTACGGCAGTGGTAGCGTTGCCGATTTCAACCTCGACGGACTGCCTGATTTCGTAGCGTCGGCGGAAAACCGTTACTTCATCGGCCTGAGCAACGGCGATGGGACGTTCACGATTTCCGACGATCAAGTGGTCGAAGGTAGCGTCTATGGCATCAGTGCCACGGACGTCGCCGACTTCAACGCGGACGGATTCCCTGATTTCATCGCCAAAGCCGGCATTGAGCGAACCATCGATGTCTATCTGAATCAGGGCGCGGCCTCGCCGGGAACCTTTGTACGGTCGTACCGGACGACGATCACTGCGCAAGGCGTCAACGTCCAGGGATTCGATCAGGCCTTCGCTGTCGGCGACTTCAATGGTGATTCCATTCTCGACTTCGTGGCCGCCGATCAATTGACCGACGAACCGATGAAGCTGGTCCTGTACGCCGGTGATGGGATCGGCGGCTTTTCCCCGATCAGAGACTCGTTCGTTTACGACGATGACGGCTTGGCAGGCGTGATATACTCGGGCGACTTGAGCGCGGGGGACCTCAATGAAGACGGCGTGCTCGATGTCGTCTCGTTTACAAACAGTGGAGCCCGAGTCCATCTCGGAATAGGAGATGGCTCGTTTGTCACCACCGATCACTATTTGGGCACTCCCTATCTGCAACGCGGTCGCGACGGTTACGTCGTCGATATCGATGCGGACGGCCATCTCGACCTCGTGCAGGCTGTGCCGTTTACCGCAGGCATGGCACGTGGCTCGACGCTACAGGTTCGGCGAGGCCTCGGTGACGGCACGTTCCAGCCGCCCCAAAAAGTAGGCCTACTCGGCACCACCGTAGCCAAGCTGCATTTCGCGGATCTGGACCATGACGGCCATCTCGATGTCGTGCACCCCACCAATCTCGAACCTCCGAGTACGGCCATCTATGCGGGAGCGCGCGATGGACTCGTCGATGTCGTTACCGACGACCTCAACGGAGACGGGTTTGAGGACGTACTGGCCATCAACGAACAATACGATCGTGTCAAGATCTTCCTCGGCGATGCACTCGGACGGCTAACTCGCCAACCCGACCTGCTGACCGGCAGAGCACCGCGAGCACTGACGACGGCCGACCTCGACGGCGATGGTACCCCCGAGATCATCACCGCTAACCGAGCCGGCCGAAGTCTCACGATCTTTTCCGCAGCCGGCGACAACCACTATTCTTCCAGCGAAGTCCTTGCCGGAAACGGCTTCATCGACGTTGCTGCTGCCGATCTCGACAGTGACGGCCACATAGATTTACTCGCTCTTGATGATACCTCACATGCACTCTGGGTTTGGCGAGGCAACGGAACGCGGACTCCCGAGTCGCCATTCGCGGTACCGCTGGGCGACGTTCCCGGCCGAATGGACGTGGCGGATGTCGATGCCGACGGTATCCTGGACGTCGCCGTGACACTGCCCGAATCCCAGCGGTTGATGGTGCTCCCCGGCGACGGAACGGCTCAATTCATGACGCCGTACTACGTGGACACACCTTCGGCGCCCCACGATGTGGCGGTTGCCGACTTGAACGCCGACGGATTGCCTGATCTCATCGCCACACTGCCGGACGGTGGTCAGGTCAGCATTCACTACAACAGCGGCCACGATCAGTTTGCGCGGCCGCAGTTGATTCGAGTCGGTGCCGATCCTCGGCAAATCCAACTAAGCGACGTCGATGAAGACGGTCGCGTCGACGTGGTCGTCGCCAATCGCGGCGATGACACGGTCAGCGTGATCTACAATCGGTTCGATCCCAACGAAGTGTATCGTTACGACGCAGATGCCGTGGATCCGGACGGAGATCCACTTACCTATCGCATCGAAGACGGACCGGGTGGTTTACTGATCGATGCGGCCACCGGGCGGTTGCTCTGGGCGGCATCCCCCAACCAAGTCGGGACTCACGCGGTAACGATCGCCGCGGACGATGGTCTTGGCGGGACCGCGACGCAGTCGTTCACGATCGACGTGCGTCCAGCCCGAGAAAACGCTTTGCCCTTTTTCGCATCCGATCCACCAGCCGTCATCGGAGCCGCCGACGTATTGAGTTTCCGCAGCGAAGCAGTCGACACCGATGGCGATGCGTTGCGTTACCGTCTGATTGACGGGCCGCCGGGAGCAACGATCGACCCCACGACGGGTACGCTGCGCTGGGACGGCCGGTCGCGCGCGATGCAGTTCGGTCGCGGCGGTGAGGGCAGTGATATTCGTGTCCCGCCGGACGCTTCGTTGAAGCCCGACAGCATCACGATCGAGGGCTGGTTCAATCTGTTTCGTCTGAATCGGTTTGAAGAGCTGATCCACGACCGCGATGCGGATCGGTATTTGGTTGCCAGAGATGAGGACAATCGTGCGCTGCGTGTAGAACTCAAGTTCGCGGACTCGGCGGATAACCTTCGATTCTTCGCAAACGTAGACCCTGAGGTGGATCGCTGGTATCACATCGCTTTGACATACGATGCGAACACCGGAACAGCATCGCTCTATGTCGATGGCGAGTTGGCCGCATCGGCAACCACTCGCCCGCAACCGCTGGCGCTCAATCCCGACGGCCTCACGTACGTGGCGCAAAACACGGGCGCAAGCGGTACTCAAGCTTCCATCGAAAACTACCGCATCTGGAACTACGCTCGATCGGCAAGCGAAATCCGCGAAGGTCTGGCACGGCAATATGAGAATGACCCTCGCTTGGTACTCGATTACCGATTCGATGGACCGGACACCGTGACGGTGCGAGACCATTCCATCTACGGCAACACCGGCTACCGTGTCTCCAACGGGCAAATCCCCACCCAGACCGCCGGATTGACGGACTCGGGTTCGCACCCCTTCACGATCCGTGTTGAAGACGGACGCGGCGGGACCGACGAGCGATCCTTCGACGTGGAAGTGGCACCGGAAATCCGAGCGACGATTCTCGGTCGCCTGTTCGATGATCTCAACGGCGATGGGAAGCGGGATGACGGCAGCCAGGAGGGGACACCGGCCGAGCCGCCACTCGCCGGGTGGCTAGTGTACATCGACGAAAACCGCAATCGATTCTACGATAATGACGAACGGGCGACGACTTCCGATTCCGACGGCGTCTTTCGCTTTGACGGCCTGCTGCCGGGTACGTACCCCGTCGAAATTGACTCGCCGGCCGGCTACCATACGCCTCCCACTCAGGAACTCGAAGCCCTTCCATCCATCGTGGGCGAGCTCGATCCCCAAGCCCAGATGGCTCACGAGATCGCCATTGGGCAGCTTGCCAAGAGTCACATCAAGGGAGCATTGCGCACTCAGGACGGCGGTCCGATCCGCGGCTGGAGTGCCTACGTGGATCTCGACGGCGACGGCCAACGCGACTCGGATGAACTCTCATCGCGTTCCGATTCCAGCGGAAACTACATAATCGGAGGTTTGACGGCGGGCAACTATACGGTTCGCGTGGATCTGCCTCCCGGGTGGGCTGTGGCCAATGGCAGCAACGAACGAGAGGTCACCGTCGGAAGCGACGAAGTGGTGGAGGGAATCGACTTCACGGCACGTGCGACGAACACGAGCACCGCCGACGGCATCAGGTTTTTCACAACGCCCATCGCTTTCACAACGGCGCGAGACGCATATCGCTACGAAGCGGTGGCTCGTGCCATTACCGGCGCCGAAGTGTCGTACGATTTGTCTTTGGCACCCGAGGGCATGGTTGTCGATGCGCGGGAGGGAGTGGTCTCTTGGAAGCCAACGGTAGCTCAGGTCGGCAGCCACCGAGTCGTACTGCGAGCCTCGACGTCGGCAGGCTCGATCGCCCTACAAGAGTTTACCGTAGAAGTAAATGCTCCGAACACTTCGCCCGTCATCGTTGCATTGGACGATGAGCTGCTGCCGCGAGGCGACGCCCCGGTGACGAGCACGGCCTACGTGGGACGGCTTTACTCGGTACAGATTGGTACTCAAGACGCCGATTCCGACAACGTGACGTTGGCCATTGCGGCAGGACCGGCCGGTCTGCAAATCGACCCGCAGAGCGGACAACTCACATGGTTGCCGGAGCCGGGTGATGAAGGCATTCATGATGTGACGCTCGAGGCCAGCGATCCGAGCGGCCATCGCGTGGAGCGTCACTTGCGCATCGACGTGCAAGCCAGTGCACCGCCGGCGACTCCCATCGTCGTCGATGACCTTCGCAGCCAGGTTGGAGTCGGCCAGCAACTGTTGACTCAACTGCGCGGCTCGGATCCATTGGGACGGCGCGTGCAATGGTCGTTGGTGCAAGGACCGTCGGCGATGACGGTGGAATCCGACGGCACGGTTCGCTGGACTCCGTCGGGAAGCGAGTTGGGCGAGCAACCGGCAACGTTTCAATGGCTCACGGCGGACGGCGAGTCCGGCAACTTCGACTTCGTGTGGAACGTTGTCGGTCGGAGCATCAATAGCGCACCGGCGATAACCTCGGTCGCCAGCGAAGCCGCGGTCGTGGGTCAGCCGTATGCGTACGACGTCGTCGTTAGCGACGCGGACCAAGACCTGCTTGCGTTTCAGTTGTTGTCCGGGCCGATCGGTATGAGTCTCCATCCTTCGCTGGGGACGCTTCGCTGGACGCCGGATGCGGACCAGTTGGGCGACCATGAGGTGATAGTGCAAGTGACCGACCCCGAGGGAACGACGGACGTGCAGTCATTCGACGTGCGCGTCACGGTGAACGGAACGCCGCCACGCATCCTGTCGACCGCAGAGACCGAGGCGTCGGTTGGAACCGGTTACTTGTATCCCGTCACGGCGGTGGACCGGGAGGGAGATCCGCTGCGCTATCGGTTGCTCGCTGCGCCAACCGGCATGACGATTGTCGAGGGGACAGGCGTCGTGTCGTGGACACCGACGGCAACCCAAGTCGGTCTGCACGATGTCGTGGTCGAGGTCGCCGATGGCGTGGGGGGTGCTGCGACTCAAGCGTTCCGCATCCTAGTCGCCGACGGCGTGGCTAACCTGCCGCCGGAGATCCGGTCGACGGCACCGCGATTCGCCTCGGTGGGAGTGATCTATCGTTATCAACTCGACGCTGTCGACCCGGAAAACCAGTCGATCACCTACTCGCTGGGTCAGGCTCCTGCCAACATGCAGATTGACGCGAATACCGGCGAGGTGAGTTGGGATCCCCAACCTCAGGACGTTGGCAAACAGGTCGTCACGCTGATTGCCACGGACAGTTTGGGGGCGTCGGCGATCGAGTCGTTCGAGCTGGACGTGATTGCCGCCAACCGCAATCCGGTGATTCAAAGCGAGGCCCCAAGCGAAGCATTGATCGGTGCGTCGTATCGTTACCAGATCTTGGCGAAAGATGACGACGCGGACCGGCTGAGCTTCGAGCTGTTGTCGGGCCCGACCGGAGTGGAACTGGACGTGTTCGGTCAGTTGACCTGGACGCCGACCGCGGACCAACTTGGCCGTCACGACTTTGTGGTTGCGGTTTCCGATCCGCGATCGGGCGTTGCTCAACAGTCGTTCCAGGTCGACGTCGTCGAAGACACGACGCCTCCGCTGGTCAGTCTGATCGAGCGGCCGAATGACGCCAATCGCAATATCCAGCCGTGGGCTGGACCGTTTCGAGTTTACGCCAAAGCGATCGACAATGTGGAGGTCGCCTCGCTGACCCTTACGGCGAATGGAAAGGACATACCGCTGGACGCGATGGGGAGCGCCGTCTTCACGTTCGAGGAGTGGAAGTTCGCGCGGATCCGCGCAACGGCTACAGCGGTCGACACGAGCGGCAACATGGCGTCACGCACGATCACGTTCGATTACGACTTCCCCGAGGGATGGAGCGGGGCCGGAACAGAGGAGATACCCGAGGCGCTGATCGACTCGCCGACCGAGTCGGAATCGGTATCTGGCCTCGTTTCCATCACGGGCACGGCTTCGCATGCCGCCTTCGATTCGTACAAGCTGTCGTATCGCCGTGCCGATGAGACGGATTTCACCGAGATCTCCACCTCGCGACAAGCGGTCCGCAATGGCGAACTCGGCGTTTGGGATACGACACTGCTGGAAAACGACGAATATGTGCTCCGTTTGGAAGTCGCGACGACGGGCGGCGTCGTGAACGTCGCGGAGCGTCACGTGGGGCTTTCGGGCGCCTTGAAGCTCGGGAATTTCCGTCTGAGTTTCACCGATCTGACGATCCCGATAAGCGGGATACCGATCGAATTCACGCGTGTCTATGACTCGTTGCGGGCAGACCGTTCTGGTGACTTCGGATTCGGATGGCGCTTGGAGTACCGAGATACTGATCTTCGGGTCGGACTACCCGAGAGCGGCCTAGAAGATATCGGCATTTACACCCCGATGCGGCCTGGCGTGAAGATTTATCTCAACGTACCCGGAGAGGGTCGGCAGGGATTCACCTTCGCCCCGGAGATTCGAGTTTTACCGGGCTGGGGCGGCAACAATCTTGTGTTGGCGCGGCCTCGATTCCAACCCGATCCCGGTGTCACGAGCCAGCTAAGTGCAGGCACGAGTCACTATCTCCATGTGAACGAGCAAGGAGAACTATATGCGCCCGGGGGCATTCCCTATCACCCGGCTGCCCCGGACTTCGGCGGCGCCTTTGAAGTTACGACGGCTGAAGGTATCGTCTACAAGATTTCCGGCGCATCGGGCAAACTCGACTCGGCCCGCGACCGGAATGGCAATGTCGTCATTTTCTCCGACGATAGCGTTCGTGCTGGCGACTTGACGGTAAAGATAGCTCGCGATTCTGCCGGTCGCATTGTTGCCATCACCGACTTGTTGGACCGCGCAACGCGTTTCGAATACGACACGACCGGAGATCTTACGGCGGTGCGCGACCGCGAGGGCAATCGAACTCAGTTCGTCTATCGAACGGATCCGCCCCATTATCTGTCCGAAGTCATTGATCCGCTTGGCCGAACCGGGACTCGCGGTGAATACGACGAGACTGGGCGTTTGATAGCCACCGTGGATGTGTTCGGGAATCGCTCGGAGGTCGCCTACGATCTCGATAACCAACTCGCGATCACTCGCGATCGTTTAGGGAACGTGTCGATTTCGGAGTACGACCAACTGGGCAACATCGTACGATTCACAGACCCGCTCGGCCGAACGACCGTTCGCGACTTCGACGCAGCCGGGCGCCTCGTGTCGGTCACCGATCCACTAGGCGGTTCGACGCAGTGGCAGCGAGACAAGCAAGGCAACGCCACAAAGATCATTCGCGCTGACGGCAGCACCGTACTTCAGACCTTTGATCGACAAGGCCGGATGATAAGTCGCACCGATCCGCGAGGATTTTCCGAGCGATTCGAATACGACGATGCCGGCAATCTGGTGCGCGTCATCGACGCGCGAGGGGCCACGCGCACCATGAAATACGATGCGTCTGGCAACCTCACTCAGACTGTCGACGCGGAAGGGCGTACCACAACGGCTTCCTACGATCGCTTTGGCAACGCTGTCGAGACCATCGACCCGCTTGGCCATCGCCGCACCTATGGTTTTGACGGCAACGGACGCCAGATCTCCAATCAAACAACCGTAATGCGCCACGGCGTTCCTACAACGCTCACAGCTCAGTTCTCGCTGGATGCGGAAGGTCGGCTCCTTGCCAACACGGATGCGGAAGGCTTCACATACACGCAGACGTTCGATGCTCTGGGGCGAGTTGCCTCGGTGAAAGATCAGGCCGGCCGCCAGTTCACATTTGAGGGCCTGGATCACGACGTACCCGAACAATTGCAAGGCCCCGATGGCTCGTCTGCATCTTACGAATTCGATGCCGAAGGACGCGTCGTGGGCATTGTCACTCAGAACGGCGTGCGAGAACGCTACGTCTACGATGCGGCCGGCAACGTCGTTGAGCGGATCTTACCCGACGAGACGCCGGACTCCGATACGGATAATCCTCGCTTTCTCTACTCGTACGATCCGTTGGATCGTTTGATCGTCACTCGAGACCCCACTGGAGCCGAGACTCGGTACACCTACGACACTGTTGGCAACACGATTGCCGTCCGTGACGCCTCGGGCAATAAGACGACGCGGACGTTCGATGCAGCCGGGAACGTCACGTCGATCACAGACCCGCTCGGCCGAACGACTCGTTACGCGTACGACGAAGTCGGAAATCTGACGGATGTCACGCTCCCGAACCATTCCCAGGTCCACTACGATTACGATCTGCTTGGCAATCGCATCCGCATCGTGGCACCTGACGGAACAGAAACACTGTTCGCCTACGACGACGCTAGTCGCCTGACAATGGTTACCGATGCCACTGGTTTTCAATGGCAATACGGCTACGATGAAGTTGGCAATCTAACATCGATCACAGATGCGTTGGGCAACACCACGCGATACGAATATGATGGCCGGGCTCAACGTACAAAAGTCATTCTACCGGACGGCTCCGAAAGCACGACGACTTACAACGCCGACTTGACGATTGCGTCGGAGACAGACTTCGGGGGAGCGACCACGCGTTACGAATATGACGATGGTCGTCGTGTTACAAAGGTGACGTTCGCTGACGGTTCGACGCAGGAGTTTACGCACGATGCGATGGGACATCGACTGTCCGCAACGGTCGACGGAAAACAAACGATCTATGCATATGACGCCATGGGACGGCTGGTACGCCGTGTCGATCCAGACACAGGAGAAACGTCGTGGACGTATGATGGGATGGGCCGGCCCACAAGTGTGACAACCCCCGATGGCGTGACGCGGTACGAGTATACGCCAACGGGCGACCTGGCCAAGGTGATCGATTCGGCCAACAGGGAGACTCTGTATGAATACGATGCCGCGCGCCGGCTAGTCAGAACGCTGATGCCGAACGGAATCCGTGAAACACGATCCTATGACAGTGTGGATCAATTGATCTCGGTCGAATCGTTTACGAGTGACGGTACCAAGGTCCTGGACTATACGTACCAATATGATGTTCGAGGGAACTTAATCGAGGCGGGCGAGAGAAGTGGACGTGTCCGCCGTTTCGCGTATGATCCGAATCAACGGTTGGTACGCGAGTCGGTATGGGACGGTGGGTCGCTGATGAGTAAGACTGTGTACACCTACGACGCCGTGGGGAACCGGACGGACAAGATCGTCGGCAACGACCACTGGCACTACTCCTATGACATGAACCATCAGTTGTTGTCGATCGCATCGGATGGGGGCACGACGACTTTCGAATATGACGCAAATGGCCGGCGAGTGCGAAAGACGCAGGGCGATGGATCATCCACCAGCTACCAATGGAATGCGCTCGGACAACTTGTTCGTGTCCAGTCTCCGCAGACGCTCGTCGAGTACTCTTACGATGTCGATGGGAACATCGTGAGGCGCATGGAAGGGGGACAGGAAACGCGGATGCGCATCGACCCCAGCGGTGCGTTGCCGCGCGTCATCGATGAATACCGGACGGATGGAACAGAAACGGTGCGGTACACATACGGTGTCCATGCCATCAGCCAGGACCGCAATGGTCAACTGACGTTCTACCACACGGCTCGCGATGCGAGTGTCATCGCCTTGAGCGACGCATCGGCAAACATCGCCGTCCGATACGATGCCGACGCATTCGGGAATTTCGATACCTCAGAGCAAGGTCCCGCGAACCCGCTGCATTTCCTCGGCGAGCGGTGGGACACCCAAACCGAACTCACCTTCCTCAGAGCTCGGCACCTTGACAACTCGACGGGCAGGTTCTTGGGCCGCGATCCGGCAGAACCGGTACTGCTTGAACCCTTGAGCGCTCATCCGTACCTGTACGCCCGGAGCAATCCGAATGCGTTCCAAGACCCAAGCGGTCGATCGTTTCTTGCCGAGATCACCGTGGCTCAGCAAATCCGCTTGGGGCTGCTGGGCGGACTGTTCCTTCTCTTCCAACAACAACTCCACTCAAGGCTCGCGCCACTGACCTGGAAAGGTTTTACTGCCAGTTTCCAGGAGTCCAGCCCCACGAAGCTGTCGGGAGTCGCTCAATCCGGAAACTTCGTGCTGGGCGACGTTGGCTTTTCCGCTGGCCCAGGAGTCGCTCTCACTGGCGTGGTGTCGAGCAAGTTCACGCAATCGGGTGAGAACCGGCAGCACCACCATGTCGGAAGCTTGGCGACGCTGTTTGCTGGTATCAGTGCTGGAATCTCGGCCGGAGGAGGGATCGGAATCGGGGGCATCGAGGTCGAATCGCCGAATCTACAGCGACTCAAAGACCTCGGACACGTCGCGCTTGCCGGAGGATATGCGCTTGTGGGACTCGACGTCGGTTTTGTTGCCGGATTGAGCTTTGGCACGTACTTGTTCATGGGAACGGCGCGCGGGAGTGCTAACGGTCTTTCCTTAAGCCCTGCACTGCGACTTCAGGGAACGTTTCTTGTCGGCGTCAGCATTCCCTTATTCGGTAGCGAGGTATCCGAGAGTACGGCTCGACATCTCGAAACGCTCCTGAGCTATGGCGACCCATTGACTTACATCAAAGCCATCCGATCTCTGAGCTCCTGAATCGCTGACACGTCGCACGAAGCGAGACGAAATCGTCGAAACCATCCGCGACGCTACTGCGAGGCCGTTCCGTACCGACGTTGGCGGAGTAACCAACCCTTGCGGAAGAGGTCTACGGAACCGCTCAAATCGAGGAACTTTAGATCATGGAACGGGGCATCTAGCGTGCTGCGCAAGTCGGACGAACCGCCTGGAAGGTTGAACGCGGGCAGATCGAGAAAGAGCCCATCGGGCAGTGTGTCGGGGGCGACGCCCACAATTGGCTGTCTTGATGTCCCGGTCCCGTCGGCGCGCCGTGCACCTCCGCCCCGCGGGTGCGCGTTGGTGATCTTGACTCACCTGGCTGGAGTTGGTACTACCCGCTCCGCGGCGCATGCCAAATCTATTCGTTTCGTCATTTTTCGGGCGGATCTTGATGTGAATACCAGGATTCTGTGGGCGACGATCGCCATCGTGTGCGGCTCGCATTGGTGCGCGCTGGCCCAGGTTCGCGTGCGGTTTCCCCAGTCCAACGACAATTCCCTAGCCCAGCTCCCTTCCCAGCCTCCCGCAACGACCTCTCCTTCCACGGTCGCGCCTCCCGCGGCCCCTCCAACAATTCCTGCTGCACCACCGACGACACCACAGGCAACCACGCCGCCGGCCGGTTCCTCCTTCGATCCGTACGCTCCTGGCGGAAGCGCGACCACTCCCCCTTCGCTGCTCGGTTCCCCTGCCCCCAGTGCCGGCAGCACGTGGACGGTTCCTCCCACTGGCACAACGACCCCGGGCGTCGCTCCACCTCCCTCGACACTCGGGACCGTGCAACCGCAAACGCCGCCCGCCCTTTTTCCCAACGGTCTGGGTTCGTGGAACCCCAATGCCAACACCGCGTATGGGACCGCTCCCATGCGACTCCTCTACGGACCGCGTGTGCGTTACACCTGGCTTTATCCCAAGAGCGGCGACAGAGAGTTCGGTTCCAATGATTTCGACGTGAGCGTCACGATGACGGTGCCCAACTTCCTCTGGTCCGGCCGCCCCCTTTTTGTAACACCCGCCTTCGGCCTTCACTTGTGGGACGGCCCCAAGCCTCCTGTCATGTCCCATCTCCCTTCCAAGGCCTACGACGCCTATCTCGATGCGGGTTGGTCGACTGACCCGGCTCGCATCTTCTCCGGCGAAGTCGGCGTGCGCGTCGGCGTTTATAGCGACTTCAACACGGTCGCCAGCGAATCGGTGCGTCTTCAAGGCATCGGACAGTTCCACGTGCAAATGACCCCTACGGTGCGCCTGACCGGCGGAGTCCTCTATCTCAATCGGAACAAGTACAAACTCTTTCCAACATTCGGCGTTCTGTGGGAACCCAACAGCCGCACTCGTTTCGATATCTACTTTCCCAGGCCGAAGCTCGCCAAATACGTTTCCACGATCGGCAACTATGACGTGTGGATGTATTTGGGAGCCGAATATGGCGGTGGATGGTGGCTTATCGAGCATCCCGATGGATTCAACGACAAGATCGACATCAACGACATTCGACTCTTCGCCGGTGTGGAATGGGGACAACAGAGTCTCATGAAAAAGGGCAAGCGCATCGCTTTCATCGAAGCGGGATGGGTGACCGAGCGGGAGATTCTGTATGTGAACCGACCGGCCGACTCCGTGACACTCAGCGACACGTTCATGCTGCGAGCCGGCATCGGGTACTAGAAGCGTTCGGAACGGGCGAAGCGTCAGTGCGAGTGGCACGATGGGGAATGGAACCAGGACGGCGACCCTCTTGTGGACGCTCATCGGGCTGATCACGGCGTCCGGCTCGCAACTGCTTGTCGCCCAGACTCGGTCCACTCCCATGTTCCGCCCGGGACCCACCGGGGTCCCTCCCGTCGATCGTCTTGGGCAGTCTTGGACGGAGCCTGCGTCCAATTTGGCAGGTGCCGTCGGCCCCAACGTGCCGCTGGATCCCACCTTGCCGCCTCCGCCTCCGGGCTGGGACCCGGCTGTCTTCTGGTCCGACGGCCAACCGGATGAACTCCTCCCACCTCTGACGACCCACCGAAACGGCTTTTTTCAGTATCTAGAGGTCTCTGCCGCGTGGCTCCCGCAACTCGGCGGCGAGCTCGGCATCACTGAAGTCAAGACCGATCTCACCGTGGCGCTCCCTGCGCCAACGCCCCGCTTCCCCCTGCTCGTCTCGCCTGTCTTCCACTACTACAGTCTGGCCGGGCCGACGACCATCGATGCTCCACCGGAGGTCTTCGAAACGTGGCTTGAGGCGATGTGGGTACCGTCGATCGGCGAGCGGTGGCGAGGCTTTCTCTCGGTAGCCCCAGGGGTCTATGCCGACTTCGACACGTACGGTTCGGACGCGTTTCGCATGACGGGGCGCGCCATCGTCAACTACCGGTGGCGTCCCGATCAACTCGAATTGTACGCGGGTCTACTCTATTTGAATCGAAACGACTACCTGATGCTGCCCGCCGGCGGCCTTCTATGGGTACCCAATCGCGACACACGATTGGAGATCTTCTTCCCCAAACCCAAATTGGCTCGACGCTATCGCTGGGGCCAGCGATTCGAGGACTGGGTTTATGTAGGCGGGGAGTTCGGCGGCAACACTTACTGGGTGCGTCGCCGCTCGGGCGTCGAGGACCTCATCACACTCCGCGATTGGCGGATCTACTTGGGAACGGAGCGGAAGTGGGACGGTGGAAGTCGGTTGCAGTTGGAGCTGGGATATATTTTTTCTCGCGTGATCGAGTACCGTGGGGACTCGAAGAGCTACCCCTTCGACGATACGCTCATGCTACGGCTGACGTGGCGGCTTTGACGAGCTCTACCGTCCCTTCTCCAATGCCCGCTGCACAGCGGCTCCCATCTCTGCCGGTGTGGCGGCGATTTCGATTCCCGCGTCCTGAAGCGCCGCGATCTTCTCCGCCGCCGTCCCCTTGCCACCGGAGATGATGGCGCCGGCGTGTCCCATTCTCTTACCGGGAGGCGCCGTCTGGCCGGCGATGAAGGCGGCGACCGGTTTGGTTCCGTGCTCTTGGACCCAGGCGGCCGCTTCTTCTTCGGCCGTCCCTCCGATCTCACCGATCATCAAAATGACTTCCGTCTGGTCATCCGTTTCGAACTTCTCCAGCAGGTCGATGTAGGAGGTGCCGACGATCGGGTCGCCACCGAGTCCAATGCACGTCGACTGGCCAAGTCCCAGGTTGCTTGTCTGCCAGACCGCCTCATACGTCAGCGTCCCACTGCGACTCATCACGCCCACCTTGCCGACCTGGTGGATATATCCGGGCATGATCCCGATCTTGCACTCGCCGGGGGTGATGATCCCCGGGCAGTTCGGGCCGATGAGCGTGACACCTTCGCGTCGCACCGTGTGGTAGACGGGGACCATATCGAGCGCCGGGACGCCTTCAGTGATCGCCGCGATCACTTCGATGCCGGCATCGACGGCTTCGAGGATCGCGTCGGCCGTGAACGGAGCGGGAACGAAGATCATCGAGGCGGTCGCCCCCGTTTCGCGCACGGCCTGTTCCACCGTGTCGAAGACGGGAAGGCCGAGCACGGTCTGACCTCCCTTGCCGGGAGTGACACCGCCGACGACTTTCGTGCCGTACTCGAGACACTTTTCCGTGTGGAAGCGGCCGGACGATCCGGTGATGCCTTGGCAGAGAACTCGCGTCTCACGGTGGACCAGGATGCTCATGATGGTCGGATCCAGGCAATAGGAAAGGAATCGGGCAAGCGTCAACTACGAAGCCGAACGGGACTGGGCGGCAGCGACGACTTTCTGCGCCGCGTCGGCGAGGCTGTCCGCGGTGATCAAATCGACGTCGCTTTCGGCCAACATGCGGCGTCCCTCCTCGACTTCGGTACCTTCGAGTCGGACAACCAGCGGCACGTTGAAGCCGACGACACGAGAGGCCGCGATAAGGGCTTCAGCGATCGTCGTGCAGCGAGCAATCCCGCCGAAGATGTTAACCAGGACGGCCTGGACATGGGGATCGTCCAGCAAAATGCGGAAAGCTTCGGTGACCTGCTCGGTGTTGGCACCGCCCCCCACATCGAGAAAGTTGGCCGGTTCGCCTCCGTAATACTTGATGATGTCCATGGTGGCCATGGCGAGTCCGGCGCCGTTGACGAGGCAGCCGATGTTGCCGTCGAGCTTGACATAGCTGAGTCCGGCTCGAGCCGCGCGAAGCTCCGCCGGATCCTCCTCGCTCTCATCACGCAACTCGGCCACATCCGGGTGCCGAAAAAGAGCGTTGTCGTCGAAATTGACTTTGGCATCGAGTGCCACCAGTTCGTCATCCTCGGTGACGACGAGCGGGTTGATTTCAACGAGCGAGCAGTCGAAGTCGGCGAAGAAACGACAGAGGGAGGGGAGGAACCGAGCGGCACTCTTTTGCGCGGTTTTGCCAAGGCCGAGTTTTGCCGCCAGCTTGCGGACTTGGAATGGCTGCAAGCCTCGAGCCGGGCAGAAGTGTTCCTTGAAGATCAACTCCGGCGTCTCGGCCGCCACCTTTTCGATTTCGACGCCCCCTTCGGTCGACATCATGAGGACGGGCTTCGCGACAGACCGGTCGAGGACAATACCGAGGTAAAGTTCGCGAGCGATCCGGCAGCCTTCTTCGACGAGCACCTGATGGACGACTTTGCCTTCAGCGCCGCTTTGGATCGTGACGAGATGGTTTCCAAGCATGCGCTCGGCAACCGACTGAGCCTCTTCGGCACTTCGCACCAACTGCACGCCGTGCTGATCGGGATGTTCGCGAAAGGTGCCTTTGCCTCGGCCTCCAGCATGGATTTGAGCTTTGACGACGGCCAGTTCGCCTCCGAGTTGGCGGAAGGCGTCGGCAGCCTCCTCGGGAGTCCTCGCCACTTGGCCTTTCAGGACGGTGATGCCGGCCTGCCGGAGCAGGTCTTTGGCCTGGAATTCGTGGATTTTCATGCCGAGCGGTCCCTATTCGCGGCGGGTCGGTCAAAGCCGCGATTATACGGACAGGCTCCGGCGTGGGTCAACGAGGGGCCGAACGAGTTGGAGGGCGTTCCTCAATGCCGAGGCGCTTCATTTTTTTGTAGAGCGTGGTGCGGTTGATACCCAGCGTTTCGGCCGTGAGATTGCGGTTCCAATTGCAGGCTTCCAGCACGTCCAAGATGATCTGTCGTTCGGGGCCGGCCAATGCTTCTTTGAGGGTGCGTTTGCCGGTCGAAACAGCGGGCGGGATATATCCTTCCCGAACGGCTGGCGGGAGATCTTCCGGCAAAAGGATCGGCCCCCGCCCCAACAAAACGGCTCGTTCGATAGCGTTTTGCAACTCGCGGACGTTCCCCGGCCAGGAGTAGCGTTGAAGAAGCGTCATGGCTTCCGGGCCGATCGATTCGACGGGCTTGCCCGTTTCCGCCACGATCTTCTGAAGAAAGTGATTGGCCAGCAGCGGAATGTCGCTCGTTCGCTCCCGCAACGGAGGCAACTCGATGTTGATGACGTTGATCCGGTAATAGAGGTCTTGCCGGAAACGTCCTTCGGCGACGGCCTGAGCCAAATCTTCGTTTGTGGCCAGAACGACGCGCACATCGACCGTGCGCGTCTCGCTTCCTCCCACCGGTTCGAACTGCAACTCTTGCAGTACCCGAAGCAGTTTTACCTGCATGCCCGGCGTCGCGGTCCCGATTTCGTCCAGGAAGATCGTGCCGCCGTGAGCCAGTTCGAACTTGCCCTTCTTCTCAGCGATCGCGCCGGTGAAGGCGCCGGCAACGTGACCGAACAATTCGCTCTCCAAGAGTTGCTCGGGAAGAGCCCCGCATGCGACTTCGATGAACGGCCCGTCGCGCCGGCTGCTCCTGCGGTGGAGGGCTCGGGCAATCAAACTCTTTCCCGTCCCGCTCTCGCCCGTAATCAAGACCGTTGTCCTGGTATCGGCCACGCTGTCGATCACGTCGAAGATGCGCTTCATGCGGTAGTCGCTGCCGACGATGTTTTCCAGGCCGCATCGCTGGTCGAGTTGCTCCTTGAGCTGCCGGTTTTCCTCAAGGCGCCGCGTCCTTGAGGAAAACCGGCAGCTCAAGGAGCAACTCGACCAGCGATTCGGCCTGGAAAACATCGTCGGCAG
>WFWZ01000222.1 GCA_015490875.1 Planctomycetaceae bacterium | reverse complement strand
GTTCGTAATTTGCGAACTACAATGCGCTTGAATGCCGATACAAGGAGTGGCGGATGCGGGTGATTTCGAAAACACGGCTGCGAGCGTTCTGGAAGGAGCCGGGTCATGAGGCTGCCGAGGGGCCACTTCGGGCTTGGTACACGCACGTCAGCAGTAAGACGGTCTCGTGGCAATCGTGGGGTGATGTCAAAGCGGACTTCGCCACAGCGAGCCTCGTCGGGAACTGCGTGGTCTTCAACATTGGTGGAAACAAGTTCCGGCTCGTCACCCGCATTCTGTACCCCAGCCAGAAGGTGTTCATCCTCAAGGTGATGACCCACACCGAGTACGACAAAGACAAATGGAAAGAGGAATGCGGCTGTTTTGACCCGCCTCCCAAACCGAAAAAGAAGGCGAGAAAGAAATCACACAATCGGCAGCAGAAGGGAAACTGAGCGATGGCGACCAAAACCAAGTTTGGCCTCAAACGAAAAGAACGAGATTCCTATCTGGAACTCGTGCAGGCGTTTCCGCTGGCGTCGATCAAATCGGACGAGCATCTGACCGAGGCCCAGAAGGTCATGGATCGGCTGCTGGCCAAGGGGACGCTGGACGATGGTGAGACGATGTACCTCGATGCTCTCAGCGATCTCGTGGCCGCCTATGAAGACGCCCACCACGGCATCGAGCCTGCATCGGATGCCGATATGCTGCAGCACTTGCTGGAAGCGAAAGGCATCACGCAAGCCCAACTGAGCAAGGAGACCGGTTTGCCGAAGTCTTCCATTTCGGAAGTGCTGGCGGGCAAAAAGCCGTTCAGTCGGCAAATGATCCGCAAGCTGGCGGAGTATTTCCATCTGGACGTGACCGTGCTGGCGGCGAATCTCTAAGCCGGTCACTGGTCTCGTGTGGTGGGTGACTGTGCTGGAAAGAGATCGGCCCAGTCCCGTTTTCCAGCACACGCTTCTGCCAGTGGCAGATACAGGGCAGTCGCCAGTTTGTCACGCCACGGCTGGGGCAGCAGGAGATGCCCAAGCAGGACGTAACAGATACCGCCGAGCAGGACCATGAATAGTCCAGCGACGATGCGGAAGAACTCAACGACTCGAAGCAGGATGTACATGTCGGCCCTCTTGGGAATCGAGACGACGTTTTTCGATTACTTTCCAAGTGGGTGTTTCAGTAGCTCAGCTTGTCTGACGCTTCTCCCAGTTGCTGTTGGGTCCGCTTCGTGTAACGAGCCGTCGTGTTCAAGTTCTCGTGACCGAGGATTTGGGCCAGCGACACCAGATCATTCTCGTTGTCGGCGAGGAACTGGTGAGCCATCGTGTGCCGCAGCAGGTGCGGATGAATCTTGAAACCGCAAATCGCCGAGTATTTGTCGCACAGGTTGCGTACGCCCCGATCAGTGAGCGGACCACGCTCGCCAACGAACACCTTTTCTGACTCGACTGGTGGTCTGCTTTCCAGATACAACTGCAACGCACGTCGGGCGGAAAGCGGCAAGGGGACGCTTCGCTGCTTGTTACCCTTGCCCTGTCGAAAGACCGCCGTGCCGGAACGCTCGGCCAACATCAGATCATTCAGTTCGAGATCGACCAGATCGCTGACCCGGCAGCCGGTGAACAGGAACAAGGTAAAAATGGCGTTGGCTCGCACGTCCCGTCGAAGCTCGACTTCTCGCAGGAGCCTGCGAACCTGACTTCGTTCCAATCCCTTTGGTGCAAGTTCCTGCTTGCGGAGTTGCTTCACGATTTTGGCCGGGTTCGCCGGGACATGACCATGCTCCGCCAGCCAGCCGAAGAATCGTCGCAGCGTGACAAGGCAGCGGTTGACCGTCGAAGTCGCTTGCCCCAATTCCCGGCGCAGATGGTCCCGGCAGTCGGCGATATCTCTGGCCGTCACTCGATTGATGGAGAATGGCTCACGATTCGCCGTCGAAAACCATCGAGCAAATTTCCGCAAGTCGTGACCGACCGCCTTGAGCGAGTCGGAAGCGTAGTCGTGTGACTCGATGAACTGGTTGGCAAGCGGGACGACTTCCGGCCCGACCGGTATGC
>WFWZ01000221.1 GCA_015490875.1 Planctomycetaceae bacterium | reverse complement strand
CTTCTCCTCGTCGCGCCAGCCAACGGGGATCCTCCTCAGTCTGAAAAACCGACAACGCAAGGAACGAAATCGCGTTCCTCCTCGTCGGTGCTCGAGCAACTCAAGCGCGCCAAGAACCTGGCCACGCGGGAGACATACCGCCTGCGCTACCAGTTCCAAAAAGACGACATCCTGAAATGGAAGGTCGTGCACCTGGCCACGACCGAAACCGTGATCCAGGACAAGCCGGAAACCTCGAAGACCCGCAGCGTCGCCGTTCGCCGCTGGAAAGTCCTCGACGTCGACGACGAAGGCAACGCCACGATCGAAGTCTCCGTCGAATATGTCGATATGTGGCAGAAGATCTCCGACCGGGAGGAAGTTCGCTACGACAGCCGCACCGACAAGACACCCCCACCGGAATACCTGGCCGTTGCCGAGACCGTCGGTGTGCCGCTGTTGAAAGCCAATGTAACCCCCAACGGTCAGATCATCCAGCGCGACCGCCCCAAGAAGAACTTCGACCTGGGACTGGGCGACATGACGATCCCCTTCCCCAAAACTCCCCTTTCACCTGGTCAATCCTGGTATGTGCCTCGTAACATGGCCGTCCAACTCCCCGGCGGCACCGTCAAGCAGATCAAGATCCGGCAGAAATACACGTTGCTCAAGGTCGAAACAGGCGTCGCCACGATCCGCGTTCAAAGCCAGCCGATCACTCCCATCAACAACCCGCAGATCGAAGCCCAACTCATGCAGGACCTCATCGACGGTACGATCCGCTTCGATCTCGATGCCGGCCGCCTGATCTCGCGGCAAGTCGACTGGGACGACATGGTGCTCGAGTTCGCCGGCCCGAGCAGCATGATCAAGTACCGGGCTCGGTTGACCGAAACGCACATCCCTTCCGAACCCCGCACAGCCAACGCCCAATCGAACGATTGAGCAGGCTCCCGCAGCAGCGAGGTCCGACGGCTAACGCGGCGGCGCAGAAATGCTGCCGCGCCATCCCAGTTTTTCGCGCAGGGTCCGGTAGTCGTTCTGAGCTTCCACTTCGATCAATTGAAACGTGGGTTCTGCTCGCACGACGCGCACTCGGTCTTCGGCGGTGAGCTGCGCAAGTTCCTTGCCGTCGACGACGACGGCCGTCGCCTGATGGGGCTGGCGCACCGACATCTCATACACCCGATCCGCCGCATCGACGACGGGGCGCACCGTGAGCGTATGAGGACTGATGGCGGAAATCACGAACGCCGCAATCGTCTTGCGCAAAATAGGGCCGCCCGCAGAGAGATTGTGGGCCGTCGATCCCACGGGCGTCGCAATGATCAAACCGTCGCAACTGTAGGTCGTCGCCCACAAACCATCCACATACAAATCGACGTCCAGAATCGAATAGGGCGGACCGCCCAAGATGGCCGCCTCGTTCAACCCCATCCGCGACGCAATCACTTCTTCGCCACGAGACACCGTACAGTGCAGCATGAGATGATGGACGATGCGACATTCGCCTGATGCCACCTTGGGAAACCACGACTCGAGCTCATCCGGCGGCAAAGCCGCGAGAAACCCCAGTCGCCCAAGATTCACACCGAGGACAGGACGTTGTCGCTCGGCCATCCGCCGTGCTGATCGCAGCACCGACCCATCGCCGCCAAAGACGACAACGAGGTCGAACTCGAGTGGGCGAAGATCGATCGAGAAAGCGGTGTCGACCGCCACAATATCGGCATGGCGCTCCACCACTGCGTGCAACGCGGCCATGTGGGCTTCATCGGTCAGCCCTCGCTGGGGCCCCAACAGAACGGCTCGAGGCCGACGGCCCCGCCATTGGGGCTCGCTCACTCTCACAAAACCGCCGTCGACCATCGATGTTTCCTCACGTCGGATACCGGACCGATAGCAGACACAGCCCTTGGGGCGGGGCAGTCGGGCCCGCGCGCCTCCGATCGCGGCTGGCCAGCACGTCGGCGACCCATTCGGGCCGTTCCTTTCCGACCCCCACGACCATCAACGTCCCCACAATGTTGCGAACCATATTGTAGAGGAACCCGTTGGACTCCACTTCAATCACCACGCGGTCCCACACCGGTGTCGCTTGACGCTCGACGATCAAATCGGTCACGCGGCGGACCGTCGACACGCGCCTCGATCCGGACGTCTCGAACGCCGCAAAGTCGTGCTCCCCCAAGAGCCACCTCGCCGCACAACGCATGGCGACCACATCGAGCCGCCTTGGGATCCACCATACGACATGGCGACTCAAAACGTCCCGGATCGATCCGTCCTGGATCGTGTAGCGGTAACGCTTCGATACGGCGTGCCGCACCGGATCGAATCCTTCGGGAGCCGCCGCGACTTCGCGCACCGCGATGTCCTGCGGAAGATGCGCGTTCCAGGCACGTCGCAGCGTCGTCAAGTCGAGTCGGGTCGCCATGCGAAAGCCGACCACCTGCCCCACGGCATGCACCCCCGTGTCGGTTCGGCCACTCGCCACCACGCGCACCGGCTTGCCGGCGATCGGTTCCAGCGCCGCTTCTACTGCCCCTTGAACCGTCGGCCGATCCGGCTGCCACTGCCAGCCGAAATAGCGGCTCCCGTCGTAGGCGATCGTCGCGCGCAGCGACCGCTCGACTCGCCCTTTCGCCGTCATCTGCCGGCAGCCCTTGCACCCACAAGCAACTCGGCGATCTGCACCGCGTTGGTCGCCGCCCCTTTGCGCAAGTTGTCGCTCACGCACCAAAACGCGATCCCGCGATCGCTCGAAAGATCCTCGCGAATCCGACCGATCCACACCTCGTCCCGCCCGCTGCACTCCAGAGGCAACGGATAGACGCCGGACGCCAAATCGTCGCGGACTTCGATTCCTGGAGCAGCTTCGAACAAGGCGCGGGCCTCGTCGGCCGTGAGCTTGCGCTCCGTCTCTACGAGAATCGACTCGCTATGGCAATTCGTCACGGGAACTCGGACGCACGTAGGGCAAACGCGGATCGAATCGTCCCCGAAGATTTTGGGCGTCTCGTGAACCATCTTCATCTCTTCCGAGGTGTACCCTTTGTCCCGCTCCGAGCCGATCTGGGGAATCAGATTGAACGCAATCGGGTGAGGAAAAGCCTGGTAGTCAT
>WFWZ01000220.1 GCA_015490875.1 Planctomycetaceae bacterium | reverse complement strand
CCGGTCGTCTGGAAGGAACCTCGGTCATTGAGTTTGATCACGGTCGACGGATTGATGTCGACGCAGACGACGGGAATCCAGGCCGGCAGCAGGTTTCCAACAGCGATCGAATGGAGTGTCGTCGCAAGCATCAGGCAGAAGCCGGCCTGTCGAATCCGCTGTCGCATCGCCTGTTGAGCCTCGAGGACATCCGTGATGACATCGGGGAGCGGTCCGTCGTCTCGGATGCTGCCGGCCAAAACGAAGTCAACGCCGTTTCGGACGCACTCATACATGATGCCCCGATCGATCCAACCTCGCTCGACCGCCGCCGCAATGCTGCCGGCTCGCCGCACTCGGTTGATCGCCCGCAAGTGGTGTTCATGGCCTGCCTCAACCGACGTCCCCTGATCCAGATGCACGCCAAGACTCGTCCCGAACATCGCCTGTTCGATGTCGTGAGCCGCCAAGGCGTTGCCCGCGAACAGGTGTTGCACATACCCGCGCCGGATCAATTCGCAAAGCTGCTCACCGCTGCCGGTATGCACGACCGCCGGGCCGGCGACGACAATGGTGCGATCGTTGCGGAATCGAGCTTCGAAGAGTTCGCGGGCCACTTCGCGGACGGCGACCGTCTTGGGCTTTTCGGTGGAAACCGCCGAGTTCATGAACTCGAAGCCATGTGACGACTCGAGACGCTGCGGGGGGAAGACGCGAACGCCTCGGTGCCCCACGACATACTTCTGTCCTGCGCGGACGTCGACCATGGGAACGCACCGAGCCGCCTTGCGGTCTGGATCGACGCAGATGCCGCAGTCCATTTCCTGGTCCGCCACCTCAACCCACTTGCCCCCGATCCGCACCTCGGTCCGCTGATTCGTCGTGCTGTAAAAGCCCTCGGGGAACGCCCCATCCATATCCGCTGCCTCCCACCGGCAGTCGTCCTGGTCGACCGGAACGGCACCGTGGTCGTAGATGGCGTTGAGGATCTCCCGAAGTTGCTCGGTGGTCGAAGCCGTCACGAGCAATCGAGCGTAGCTGGGGTCGGTTCGACGTTCGCCGACCGAAATCTCCTGGATCTCGAAATGCCCTCCTGCCGAAGTGATCAGGTCGAGCACCTTCGGAAGGATCAGGCTGTCGATGATGTGGCCGCGAACTTCGACTTCGGCGCTTGCTTCAGGCGCCGGCGTCTGTGCCGAAGAAAGGGATTCGTGTGCCATGAGCACCTCCTTGGTGGAGAACCGGATTGCCGGGTCCGGATCGGCCTCAACTTCCCCCCGAGGGGTGTCGCCTCTATAGTGAGTGCCTTGACGAGCCAACCGAGCGACGAAAGTCGATCATAGTGAGTTTGGCTCGAAAGACTAGAACCGAAGCGACCCGCGGACGAACAGGTTCCGCGAGAGACTGCCTTTTCGAGGTCCCTTGATTTTTGCGATGAACGCACCTGATTCCAACTCGAAAGACCACTGGAAAGAATTGGCCGAAGAGATCGGCGCCGAGGTTTCCGAACCGGCCGAGCCGGTTTCGCCCGTGCCGACGCCCCAGCCTGAACCAGCTCGGCGCCGTGACGTGGCTCCTCCACCGCCTCCGCCCGAGGCCGATTGGGATGCCCTGGCCGAGGACTTAGGGCTCGAAGTGCCCAAACTACGCAAAACTCCCGAGCCGCCATCGGCCGATTCGGAGTCTTCTCGGCGTCCCGAGCCACAGCCGTCGGCTTCCGGCGAACCTGAGCCCTACGATCCCCTGGCAGCCTGGACGACTCCGTCCCTCGAGGAGCCCTCGACCGAGTGCGTGGCGCCGGAATCGGAGACCAGCGATCCGCTTGAATTGCCACCGGCCCCGGATGTCTCGTTCGAAGAACTCTCCGAGGAGATGGCGTCCGACACGACGGAATCGATGTTCGAATCGCCAGATGCCGAGGATGAACGGGAAGTTGCCGAGCGCCGCCAGCGCCGGCGCCGACGACGTGGGCGGCGAGGGAGGTCTGAAGGTCGCACCCGCCGGGAAATCGAGTCCGAAGAAGGGGAGTTGGAAGGAGCCGAAACTTCGATGGCAGCTCCGGCCGAATCGGTCGAGGAAAAAGAGATGCCTCGTCGACGGCGACGGCGTTCCCGTCGAGGCAGCGAAGCGTCGGCGGCATCGGATTCGGCCGCCGAGTCGAGCGCTGCGGAGGAAGAGGCATCTGCCAATGAATCGCCGGCGAAGAAGCATCGGAACATTCCGACGTGGGAAGAAGTTGTCGGCCACGTCATCGAAGCCAACATGAGTTCCCGTAGTCGGTCTTCGCGGGGAGACGGTCGGCGCCGTCGCGGCGGCCGCCGCCGGTGATCGACAAAGAAAAATCCGAGAACGACGGTGCGCAGTGATGAAACCGGTTGCGCGCCAAGTCCCGAAGACGCAAAGACGGACGAGGAACCTTCAGCCGCGAAGCGGCGCCAGACAATAGCTGTGGGCGTCAGCCCACAGAAGAAATGAAATCCGAAGTTCCCCAGCCGCGAAGCGGCGACACGAAATAGCTGTGGGCGTCAGCCCACAGAGGGAATTAACCCAATCCGTCGACCTTCAGATACTCTTCACCAAATCCAGGCATAATATATTCGTCGCCGTCTTCACGACATTTTGCTACTATCTGCCCCTTTCGGTTGATGTAGTACCAACATCCACCTTTCCACCAGGCAGAAAGGTTCGTTACACTTTGGAGAGCCCCGCCAATGTGGACGCGGGCGAGTCCGTCATAAAAGTCCTCAGCGTCGTTCCACTCCTGACCCTTGCGTCCTTTGAGGATGACCCTGCCGCTCCGGTCGATGTATTGCCAGACGCCATCCTTCAACACGCGACATAGCCCCTCCGAAAACTCGCCGACGGCATCGAACCGTGCGTGAATCACGATTCGTCCCTCAACGTCAACGAAGCCAAACTTTCTCTGACGGAATCGCGCTCTGTCCGCTGACGTGCCTTCTTCTAAAACTGCGGCTAGTCCCTCGGAAAAAGAGTTATCTAACATACGATTCTTAGGCAGCCAAATGACTCGTCCGTTCGTCGTGAGCACTCCACGCTTTAGCAGCGTGGTACCAACACCTTTCTGGTAGCGATACAAGGAAATCGCAGCGCGTTCCTCAAGCAGCGGCCCAACGTTCACTCTCAGCGTTCTGTCATCATCGGGAAATGCAACCGTGAAGACTTGCTTGCCCTCGCGATCGATGCACTTGAGCTGTCCATCGTCGGATGCAACGAACGCTCGCCCCTTGCAGAACTGCGAAGCGTACCTGTATTTCGCTGGAATCACTAACTCCCCGCTCCGATTGATGTACCCATACCGAGTCTCGTTACTGCCTGATGATGACCGACCACTATTCACACCAACCACAGCAAGCCCTTCGGAGAAAGGCTTGCAGTTGCGGTATTTCGGAGCGACGACGATATCTCCGTTCGATGCGATGCATCCCCAAAGTGTCTCATCTCCCAGCTTTTGTTTGAACCACGCCCGTCCTTCCGAAAACGATCCGGATTGCCATGCCCTAGGCGGAAGTTTAGCTGCCCAGTTCCCATCGCGTCGTATATAGCCACACGTTCCATCACTATCCTCAACAGCAGCCAATCCTTCAGAGGAGTCCATCGCCCACTCAAAGCGAGGTTTTACCAGTACGACACCTCGTCGATCGATATAGCCCCACTTGCCTCCCGAGTAGAATCGATGCATTTCCGTACTGCCGTCGACATATGATTGAGACAGCGTCTCTTGGGCAGAAACAGTAGCGACCGCAAAAAGAGTCGCGAAGAGCATTATCCAAGCTCCGCGCAATGATTCTAAGATGTGCATCGATTAGGCCTCCCGTGATGCGCTGACCAGCCTGCGCTGCCCTGTTCCGGCTGAAGTGAGACGACAATATGAACTGCGTACTCCTTCACTCCGCCACAGCCCTTTACCATCAGCAGCTCGGCCAGAATAGCCGTTCATCCGATCAATCCCACCCCGAGTAGTGTAACGGTGGGTAGGACACTCATGAGGCCTCTCCACGTGATTCAGCACACGAATTCGCTCAACCGACGGCACGCCCTGACGCCGGGTTCGTCTGTTGCGCGTGGTATAGCCGAGCAACATGTTACACGCCAACGCCCTTTTTCGACCGTCCGAGGGTGACAGAGACCTGGCGACACCACGCGGTGCGAGAAGGCGGGGTCACTTCGTAGCGATGGTCGATTGCAGCGGCCGGAGGACTTCATCGATCAAGAAACGGTCGATGATCTCGCAACAAATGTCGGTCAGCTCCCGCAACGTCTGCACGAACGTCTTGTGCGACTCGAGCGTCCCGAAACGCCGCGCCGTCAAGTAGACGCTGAGCTGCTCATCGGGATAATCGCCCGTGCGGATCTGATAGGCGGTCGTCCGCGGTTCGATACTCAAGCGGCACTGCGTGCGGCAGTCCCGGTCGAGGGCCACGTGGATCGACGGATCATGGTTGACGATCCGTCCCTGGGTCACTTCCGTCAGCCGCTCGAACGCCGGCGTAATCCCCAGGGCCTCCGCGATCAACTGGTTGTGGTCGCCTCGATACGTGAAGTCGAATCCGAACATCACATTCAGCGACTCGCAGTCAATCGGGCTGATCGACAGCGCGTGGGGGACATGGTCGAGCACGAATGCGTGCTGAGCCTCGGCCTCGCGCACACTCGGCGGGTTCACCATCCCCGAGCAGACCCGACGCGGCTCAAGCGTCACCCAGCGATACGTACCGCTGTCCTTGTCCTCCTCCAGCACATAGTCGCCACGATCGCGACCGTAGAAATTGTGCATCGAAGGATACTGGCGCCGCAGTTGCTCGAAGAAATGGAGCACCGTCTCCCGGTTTTGCGGGAGGTCCATTTCCGTGTGCAAATGCAAGTTGATATAGTAATCGTCGCTGAAGGACGAGTACTCACCCATTCGGTGGCTCCTTGCAGGAAAGAAAAAGGGGGTCCGTTCCCGGTGGTCGGATCCGTACCGCCACTACCGGTCAGTATATGGTGGGCAGTGGCGAACTGTCAAAGACTCGGCCCCGGGAAGCCGGTCGAAATGCCGTTTGTCGCATGTTCCAAACGTACCAACTGGCAATCCCTTCCTGGGACCTTTCGTTGAGGCTCGTTTGGCAAGACGGCCAGCTCGCGCGGCTGGCCTTCGAGCCGCTTACCGCCGACAAGGGAAACGCCACGAGCTGGCTCCCTTCGCCAGGCGAATCTCCTGGCGACGGCACTCCGGATACGCTACGGGAAAAGCTGGAACGGTATTTCGCCGGAGGCACCACCGATTTTCGCGACGTGCCGGTGAAGCTGGACTGGGCAACCCCGTTTCAGCGCGAGGTTTACGAAGTTTGCCGGGCGATTCCGTGGGGCGAGCGGCTTACGTACGGCGAGTTGGCGCGGCTAGTTGGGCGCCCTCGAGCCGCTCGAGCGGTTGGCAACGCCATGAAGGCAAACCGAGTCCCCATCGTGATTCCCTGTCACCGTGTTGTGCCAGCCGGAGGCGGGCTGGGTGGTTTCTCCGCACCAGGGGGAGTGCGTCTGAAGGAGCGCCTCTTGAGGCTGGAATCGGGCGAGCCGACCCAACGGCCGGCGACGGCTACAGGTCGTCCATCGCTCCGACTATAATGGGGCGTGGCCTAAGGCGTCTTGTGTCAGATGCCTTGCGCTCCTGCCCCATGGATCCTCCCAACAACCGCTGATGGAAAAGGAATCTATCATGTCTCGCACGCCCCAACTCTCCCGCCGTCGTTTTCTCCAGCAGTCAGCCGCTTCGGCCGCTCTTTTGGCAAGTGGCGTCTGGACGGGGACAGCTCGAGCCGATTCGAAATCGGCCAATGAGAAGCTTCATATCGCTTGTATCGGGACGGCCAACCAAGCAGCGGCGGACATTCAGGCGGTTTCTCATGAGGATATCGTCGCCTTGGTCGACGTCGACCGAAACTACTTGGAGCGCGCGGCTGCTCGCTTTCCCAGCGCCCGAACGTATGCCGACTACCGTGAGATGCTGGAAAAGGAGAAAGGCAAGATCGACGCCGTGGTGATTGCGACGACCGACCACCATCACGCTCCGGCGACGATTCGAGCGATCCGCGCAGGCCTTCACGTCTATTGCGAAAAGCCGTTGACGCACACCGTCGCCGAATCGCGGATCGTGACCGAAGCGGCTCGCAAACATGGCGTGGCGACGCAACTGGGGACGCAGATACACGCCGGCGAAAACTATCGGCGCGTCGTCGAGATCATCCAGTCGGGCGCGATCGGCGAAGTGACGGAGGTTCACGTCTGGGTCGGCAAGGGTTGGGGCGGCGGGAAGCGCCCCGAGGGAGGCAAGACGCCTCCAGAGACGCTCAGTTGGGATCTTTGGCTCGGCCCCGCGCCCGAACGTCCCTTCTGGCCGGGCATCTACCATCCGGGACAATGGCGGCGCTGGTGGGATTTCGGCCAGGGAACCTTGGGCGACATGGCCTGCCACTACATGGACCTTCCGTTTTGGGCGCTCAAGCTGAAGTACCCCACGCGTTGCCACGCGGAAGGGCCGGAAGTCGATCCGGAAACCTGTCCCGTGGGATTGACGGTCCACTACGAGTTCCCCGCTCGCGGCGATTTGCCACCAGTCAAGCTGACATGGTACGACGGCAACCATGTGCCGAAGGAAGTCGGTGGGCATCGTGTCCCCAGCGCCGGTGTAATGTTCATCGGCAGTGAAGGCGAGATGTTCGCCAACTACGGGAGCTATCGGCTCTTCCCGGCGGAGAAGTTTGCCAAGTTTGAACCCCCCAAACCTTCGATTCCTCGGTCGATCGGGCATCACCGCGAGTGGATCCAAGCTTGCAAGGACGGCACGCCGACGACGTGTCGTTTCGACTACTCGGGGCCGCTGACCGAGGCCGTGCTCTTGGGGAACGTGGCCTACCGGACCGGGCAAGCGCTCGAGTGGGACGCGAAGGGACTCAAGGCGACCAACTGCCCCGAGGCTGACAAGTACATCCGCAAACAGTACCGCAAGGGCTGGGAAGTAAGCTGACTTTCCCGTGCCGACGTCGAGGCATTTGGGCATTCTTTGCACGTTTGAGCCGCTACGGGTAGAATCGAGTCGTGGCGCCGGCTGAGGCGCAGCGGGCAGCGGCTGGTCGTTTCTTCCTCTTGTCTGGAACAGGTGTGGAGGTGCATCATGCGGCTGGACGTGTGGCAAGTGCGTGCGCGCAATGTTTGCGGAGCGTCTTTCTTCTTTTCGGCTGCGCTCTGCATAGGGCTTGCGGTCATGCCGATACCGGGAGTGGCTCAGCTAAACTATATCGATCAGCAGAAACAGGACGTGGGCGCACAAAAGAAGACGCCTCCCTCCAAGAAAAAGCCGCCGAAGAAGATTGAGTTGGAGCCCAAGACGATCGATCCGGCGGAAGTGCTGCCGAAGGTGCTGACCGAGCGGGTGACGGCCGACTTTTCCGATTCGTCGCTCCGCGAATTCGCTCAGTGGCTCGAAACCGAACGCAAGCTCGTCGTCCTCCTCGACACGCGTTCGCTCACCGCTGCCGGCATTTCTCCTGCTGAACCGATTTCGGATCGACTGGAGAACGAGCCGGTCTACTTCGTGCTGGAGCGACTTCGCGCTTTGGGCGTGGGGTGGTACTTGCGAGACGACGTCTTGCATTTGACCGCCGAAGAAGAAATGGACAACCTGGTCACGGTGCCGCACGACATCTCCCGGCTGTTGGCTCAGCGATACGTTCCGGAGCAGTTGTACGAAGTGATTACGACGGCGATCGACCCGGATAGTTGGGACGAAGAAGACGCCAGTGTGACCTTTCTGGGTGATGTCATGTTCATCCGCCACACCGACTGGGTGCAGTACCGGATCACCGCGCTTCTGCAAGCGCTGACCCGTCCCGCCGAGCGGACGTATGTGTTCGAACCGATCGATCACTTGCGCATTCAGGAGCGGCTTGATTTGCCCACCAGCGTCGAATTCAAGGAGACGCCCCTTTCGGAAGCGATCTCCGAGTTGGCGTCGAAGGCGAAGATCCCCATTCGCCTGCACCTTGCGGGACTGAGAGATGTCGGTGTTCGGCCGCGACAGCCGGTCACCCTGACGATCCGCACACGCGAGTATCGTACGGTCCTGGATGCCATCTTGTTGCAATTCCACCTTCGGTGGATGGTGCGGGACGGTTTGTTGTGGGTGACGAGTCCCGACGAGGCAGAAAACTGCATGAAGACGGCGGTCTACGACGTCGGCGATCTATGCCAGAACGAGAGCGAAACTCGGGCGTTGATCGACACGCTTCTGGACCAGACTTCGCAGGACTACTGGTTGGACCGCGATGGAGACGGAAACATTGCCATGGCACGTCCCGGGACGCTGGTGGTGTATGCCACCGAGCCGGCTCACGATGCCGTGCTCGTGCTGCTTCGTTCTTACCGCAGGGCGTTGCTCGCCGCCCAGCCTCGAGCTCGAGCGGCGGCCGATCCCGTCGAAACCGTTTACTACCGTGTCCCCGAGGCCGTGGCGAAGGACCTGGTTCGAGCACTTCCGGAACTCGTGGGGCGGTCGACGTGGCATCGCGACGGAGAGCCGAAAGACGTCGGCACGATCCGGCAACTCGCGTCCGCACCCGCGGCCGCTCCCATCGATGAAGAACTCATGGATTCCGAGACGATGGCATCACCGCCCGTCATTCCGTACGCGGTCCTCGTGGTGCGACATCGTCAAAGCGTCCAGCTAGCGATCCGAGACGTGGTCGACCGCGTTCTCCATGGTGACGAGGATTGGTTCTCTGCGAGTGGCCTGCCCAGTGAAGAGAGGGCAGGGGGCTTCGGTGGCGGTGGCTTCGGTGGCGGGCTCCTGCGAGTTCCGAGTGCGAAACGACGATAGGGGAGGGGCTTATGTGGCGGCGAACACGGCGAAGGCGCGTCTTCGGCAGGCGAATCACGACAAGGCTGTGGCTCGTTGGCATTTGCCTGAGCCTGCTCGCGATCGCCTCATCGGCGACTGCCCAACAGAACGAGTCGGCACAGCAGCTCGACGCGGCCGCGAAGGAGGGCGTGAGTAACACGCCGACGGAGACGACCCCACCGAAGAAGATCGCGGAGGGGCCCGAGACGATCGATCCGGCGGAAGTGCTCCCGAAGGCACTGACCGAGCGGGTAACCGTGGACTTTGCCGACTCGTCCCTGGACGATCTCGTCCGATGGCTCAAGACGGAACGCGATTTGGTCGTCGTGGCAGACCGACAGGCGTTCCTCGACATAGACATTCGTCCCGACTCGGCGTGGTTTTCCGAGCGGCTCGAGAATGAACCGCTCTATTTCCTGCTCGAGCGGCTTCGTGACCGCGACATCGCATGGTACATGCGCGGCGATGTGCTCTATCTGACGACCGTGGAGCTGGCTGATGAAGCGATGGTCACAGCGCCTTACTCGATCGCTCACCTTGTGGCGTCCGGCTATGACCCGGTTCGCCTGAGCGAGTTGGTTCGCGCCACCATTTGGCCGGATGTGTGGGAGGCCGGAACGGAATGCAAGTTGACCGTGCTTGGCGATGTCTTGTTTGTCCGTGTTCCAGACCGCATGCATTACCAGATTGCGGGGTTGCTGAAGGCGCTGGCATCTCCGGCCGAGCGGACCTTCATCCATGAGCCGACCGTTCATACTCGGATTCGCGAGAAGCTGAAACAGCGCGTGAGTGTGACGTTCAGAGAGACCCCGCTGTCTGAGGCAGTCAAGGAGCTGGCGAGCCAAGTCAACATCCCGATTCGCCTCGACAAACCGCGGCTCGTGGATGAAGGGGTGGATATGGAGATGCCCATTACGCTCGACCTTCAAAATGTCCCCCTGCGCACCGTTCTCGATGTTCTCCCGATGAAAGCCTGGAAGGAAGTCTCCTGGGAACTTCGAGACGGCGTGCTGTGGATCACCGGCATAAGTACCTCCGCAAGTCGGGACAAGACGGCCGTCTATGATATTGGCGATCTTTGCCGCAATGATCGCGAGTCCCGTGCATTGGTGGAGATGCTGAAAGCTCAAACGTCCCAAGAATACTGGTACGACCTGGCAGGGAGAGAGGGCCCGATCGAGATTGCCCGGTCTGGAGTGTTGGTCGCTTATGCGCCGGAAAAGGTTCACGATGCGCTGCTATCGGTGTTGCGTTCCTACCGCGAGGCGCTATCCCAGAGTCGAGCTTCCATCCGAGATTTGAAGGAACCGGTCGTGACCGGATACTACCGCGTCCCGGAGGTCGTGGCAGACGACCTGATACGTACGCTCCCCGAGTTAGTCGGGTCATCCGAGTGGCGGCGCGAAGGCGATCCGCCGAATGTGGGAACGATCCGGCGCCTTGCGTCCGCTCCCGAAGTAGTGGCAGATGCGAGTCATTCGACGGCCCGGGCAAGAACGGGCACCAGCCAGGAGAATGGAAAAGGCAAGACGAAAAGGCGTGGAGATGTACTGGCGGAGGCACCGGCTTCGAGCGTAGCCGCCGTTCCTTATGTGGTCATCGTTGTCCAGCAACGCCGAAGTGTTCAACACCGGATTCGGCAGATTGTGGATCGAGTTCTCCACGGAGATCCGGTAGTGTCAAATATCGGTGGAGGCGGACTTGGCGGTGGGTTTTGAGGAGTTTCTGGTTTGGGCCAGCGAACGTTCCTTTGCGCCTTAGCGTCTTTGCGCGCAACATCCCGGCGCGTGACACCTATGATTCGGGACGAGGTTTTCTTGTGATGGTGTCTTTGCCCGATAGGTATCTTTGTGCGACAAAAGCCTTGAAAAACGCAATCATTTCCCCTGATACTGGATCTGGATCTCCGTCTTGGGGAGCGCGCGGCGTAACATGGCGAGGCCCTTCTCCGTGACCGCTGTGCGAGTGACAGACAAATGACGCAGAGATGTCAGTTCTACCAGGTGCTTCATGCCTTCGTCCGAGACTGCCGTTGAACCGAGATGGAGGAACTCGAGTTTTTTCAACGGACGCAAATGAACGAGACCCGCGTCGGTGATCTGCGTGTTGTCGAGGTTCAGCCACGTCAGCTCGGTGAGGTGCGACAAGGGTTCGAGTCCGGCGTCTGTGATGGCGACACGCCAGAGATTGAGCTTGCGCAGCCCTGTCAGCTTGCCGATGTGGACCATGCCGTCATCGAACACCTGGCTGTTTTCGCTCAAGTCGAGTTCGCGAAGATGGGGACAGTCGACCAGTGCCGCCAGGCCGGAACTGGTGACCTGGTTTCCCGAGATCCTGAGTCGCTCAAGGCGAGGAAACTTCTTCAGTACGGCAAGTGCTTCGTCGGCAACCAACGTCCGCGCCAGGTAGAGGCCTTCGAGCTTGGCCAGAGGTGTGAGGCCTTCCAGGCCCCGCTCGCTGATCCACAGATGGTCCAAGTAGAGCAGCCTGAGTTTGGGAAGAACGGCGAGAAATCCCATCCCGTCGTCGTCGACCGTCGTTTTGCTGTTCTCGCCCGAAAGGCGCAAGACTTCGAGTGACTTCAGCGGTGCCAGGTGCTTCAAACCATCGTTCGTGATAGTGCAGCCGCGCAGATCGAGATCTCGAAGCGCGGGGATGCGGGCAATCGACGCCAGCCCCGCGTCTGTGATCGCCGTGTCAGCCAGTCGCAGACGCACGAGCGCCGGCAGACGCCGAAGCGACTCGAGATCGGCGTCTCGGATCGGTTGGCCGGTCCAGTCGATTTCGCGAACGCGTCCGCGTGCATCTCGCCGAAGTTTTGCCTCTTTCTGCTCGAGGAAGGCGACGACGTCCGCCGGGTCGGCGGAGCGATCCACGTCGTTCTTCGCATGATTGTCGTGAGATTGCGTTTCGGTGTTCGGACTTTGGCTGGTCGGTTGACACCCTGCCAATAGGATCACCACTACAAGGCAACCGATCCAACTCCGAAAACTGGGCCGCAACATCGTCTTCATGTTCATCTCCGAGAGGTCATCGATCCACACTGAGCCGCTCATTGTAGGTCTCCGCATTGCGCCTCGTCCAGGATGCGGCGCCCCAACCAAGGAGAGAGAAACCAATCCCCTGGCTCGGAACAAGACGATCACCAACCGCCTCACTCCCAAATTCCAAACCCCGAACAAGGAACCAGAAACCCCGAACCCGAAACCCATTGCCATCTGGCCTCTCAACCGATTAAAATGCATGGATGGATGGGCGTTCCTGGCAAGGCGTCCATTCGGCTTCCCGCCTGACGCGGTCCCCCCGCCACTCGCCGCAGGAGACACAGTGATGCTCGGGTTTTTTCCCACACCCGACGCCGACTGCCGGAAGCGGTCTCGGCGACGGTTCTTGCTCGAAATCGGGTCCCTAGCGCCCCTGGGGCTCAGTCTTCCAATGGCCTTGCGTGCTCGAGCGGCTCGAGCCGCTTCGGCTCCGGAGGACGACATCGCCTGCATTTTGATCTGGTGTCGTGGTGGCATCAGTCATCATGACACGTTCGACCCCAAACCGAAGGCTCCGGCAGCGGTGAAAGGGGAGTTTGGCGTGACGGCCACGAGTGTGCCTGGCATTTCGTTCAGCGACCAGATTCCGAAGCTGGCCAAGGCGCTCGAGCATTACACTCTCTTGCGAGGGCTCAACCCGCAAAACGGCAGCCATGGTGTTGCGGACGCCTTGATGCTTTCGGGGCACAAGTTCAACGCCACGCTGACATATCCGTGTTACGGATCGGTGGTGGCCAAGGAACTTGGCCCCAAGACCGTCATGCCTCCGTTCGTCCAGATCGGGACGAACGTCGATCGCACTTTTTCCGGCGGTCTGGCCGGAATTCTAGGACTGGGGTACAACCCGTTTGAACTCCCGGGTGATCCGAACAACAAGAACTTCAAGGTGCGCGATGTCTCCCCGTACGGCGGGATGAAGCTAGATCGGATTGCGCGGCGGCGCGAGGCGCTGCGGAGGCTTGATCAGTTCCAACGGGATGTCGAAGCTCGAGCCGATGCTTTGGCTGCGATGGACGCATACTACGAATCGGCCTTTGCGATGATCACTTCGCAGTCGACACAGGAGGCGTTCGATCTGGCGAAGGAAAAGGATGCGATGCGAGACCGGTACGGTCGGACGACGTTCGGCCAAAGCTGCCTGCTGGCTCGGCGGTTGATTCAAGCGGGCGTTCGATTCGTCACGGTCACCAGTGGCGGATGGGACACGCATCGGAACAACTTCCAGGCGCTCAAGCGGTTGTTGCCGCCGGTCGACCAGGCGGTGCCGGCACTGCTGGAAGATCTGAAAGAGCAAGGGATGCTCGAGTCGACCTTGGTCGTCTGGCTCACGGATTTCGGTCGTACGCCGAAGATCAACTCGGCGGCCGGCCGCGACCACTGGGCGACGGCGTCGATGGCGGTGTTTGCCGGCGCGGGCGTCCCGGGCGGCCAGGTCGTCGGGGCTACGGACGAAGAAGGGTCCAAGCCGATCGAGGGCGAGTATTTTCCGAAAGACATTGCGGCCACCATTTATCGCAAGCTGGGGATTCCACTCGATACGATCCACCATGCTCCCGACGGCCGCCCCGTGCTCTTGTGCGAAGGCACGCCGATCCCCGAGCTCTTCGGCTAACGCTGAATGAGGGGTGAGGTTTGAAGT
>WFWZ01000219.1 GCA_015490875.1 Planctomycetaceae bacterium | reverse complement strand
TTGAAGTTTGAAGGGTGACGGGTGAGGGCAGAGAAGTGAGGTGTGAGGGGTGGGGGAGGAGACAGTGTGGGGGATCGGTTTTCATCAATCAGCGGATTTCGATATAATGGGAGCTGGTGGAGGCGCGACGAGCGACGGCCGCTCCGGTGGGTTGGCGTGAGTTCGAGACGGACGCCAGACTCGGCGGAAGAGCCTTCACGACCGCGAGCCTCTGCCAGACATGTACGTGAGTTCGAGACGGTCGTGGGATTGGGACACTGCGACGCCGCGTGGCCGACCCCGGTATCGCACAATCCAGCAGTGCGGGACACCGCTCGCGGCCCCGCACGCAGCGATTCGAACCTCCCCCATGAACCCTTAACCCTGCCTCTCACCTTGACACTACGCCTCCCCTTTCAAACTTCCCCCTTCAAACTTCCCACTTCACATCTCACCCCTCACACCTCCCACCTCCCACCATGAACGCCCCAATCTCTCTTCGAGTTAGCCGCTATGCCACTCGCCTCGTGATGGCTCTCCACGCTATCGGCCTCCTGGCCGTCGCGCTAGTCGTCACTCCACTCCTCCAAGCCGCCGATCCACCCGCACCGGCCACGGATCCTCCCAAGGCCACTCAGCCAGCTAATGCGGAATCGGGGGCATCAATTCAAGCTGAAACGGCCGCGGCCGCCAAAGCCGCATCGCCCGCATCGATCAAAGCCGCATCTGGCGCACCCGCTAAAGGCAAATCGGCTGGGGCGACCAAAGCCGAATCGGCCGCGTCGGTCGAAGTTTTCCCCAAGAAACTCGTCCTCCAAGGGCGGCTCGAGCGGGGCCAGATCGTCGTCCTCTGCGGTTCCCCCGCTACGGCAACCGCCGACCTGACGCCCCAAGCTCGCTACATCCCCGCCGATCCCAAAATCGTCACTGTGAACCAACGCGGACTCGTCACTCCATTGGCCAACGGGCGGACGACGATTGCCGTCGAGGTCGAGGGTCAGCGGCACAGCGTCGAGGTCGAAGTGGCCGGCATCGAGGCGACTCACGGAAGCAAGTTCACCTGGCACGTCATTCCCATGCTCAACCGAGCCGGCTGCACCGGCGGTGGCTGTCACGCTTCGCAGTTCGGACAGGCCGGTTTCAAATTGTCACTCCTGGGATACGCTCCCGAACAGGACTATCCCGAAATCGCCACCGACCGAATCGGAAGACGGCTCAACTTGCTCGAGCCCGACCGCAGCCTCTTCCTGCTCAAGCCCACCCTGCAAGTCGCCCATGGCGGAGGTCGCCGGTTCGCGCGCGACTCCTACGAGTACAAAGTCCTCCGAGCCTGGATCGAGGATGGAGCTCCCGCGCCTCCCAAAGATCCATCTCCCGTCGTCGACTTGCACGTCGTGCCTCGCGAGCGCGTCTTCCAACCCGGCCAGCGGCAGCAGTTGCGCGTCGAAGCCGTGTATGCCGACGGCACTCGCCGGGACGTCACCGTATATTCCATGTTCGATAGCCAGACC
The DNA here is from genome assembly GCA_015490875.1 of Planctomycetaceae bacterium. GTDB lineage: Bacteria > Planctomycetota > Planctomycetia > Pirellulales > Pirellulaceae > S141-3. Next base: position 34,962 of record WFWZ01000219.1, on the reverse strand, counting down.
GAATCGGTTGCCACTGTCGACGATCGGGGACTCGTGGAAGCCAAAGGCTCCGGCCAAACCGCCGTCATGGTCCGCTTCATGGGGCAGGCGAAGGTCGCAACGATCGTCGTGCCGTTCGCCGACAAGGTGAATCTGGCCGGATTTCAGCCCGCCAATTTCATCGACGAGCTCGTGATGGCTCGCTGGCAGCGACTCGGATTGCAACCGGTATCGCTCTGCGACGATGCCACGTTCATCCGCCGTGCGTTTCTCGACGCCATCGGGACCCTCCCGCCGCCAGAACGCGTCCGCGCATTCCTGGCCGACGGTTCGCCCGACAAACGAGAACAACTCGTCGACGAACTCCTCGGATTGACCGGCGATCCCCAACGGGACGTTTACGTCGAGCCGTTCTCTGCCTACTGGGCACTCAAGTGGGGCGACCTCCTGCGCAACAACCGCAACAAAATCGGCGACGGCGGAATGTGGGCGATGTACAACTGGCTGCGCGGAGCCTTCCGCGAGAACAAGCCGATCGACGCGTTGGTTCGCGAAATCATTACCGCTCAAGGCTCCGTCTTCGAAGTCGGCCCTGCCAACTACTATAAGATCACGACTCGGCCCGAGGACCTGGCCGAAACCACCGCCCAAGTCTTCCTCGGCATCCGCCTCGCGTGCGCCCGATGCCACCATCATCCGTTCGAAGTCTACAGCCAGAAAGATTACTATTCGCTGGCGGCATTCTTCACGCGCGTCGGAACCAAGGCAAGTTCGGAGTTCGGAGCTTTGGGAGGCGATACCGTCGTGGTCGTGCGGCGCAGCGGTGCCATCCGCCATCCGCGGACGCGCCAAGTCATGACGCCCACGCCGCTCGGCGGCCAACCGATCAAAACCGACGGCGTGCGCGACCTACGTCGCCCGTTGGCCGAGTGGCTCACGAGTCCCGAAAACCGCCTGTTCGCTCGGAATATCGCCAACCGCACCTGGAGTTACTTCATGGGGACGGGGTTGGTCGAACCGGTCGACGACATGCGAGCCACGAATCCGGCGTCCAACCCGCCGTTGCTCGATGCTTTGGCTGATTACTTCGTCGAACACCACTTCGACTTGCGGCAGTTGATGCGGGCGATCATGACGTCACGCGTCTACCAACTCGGCTCCAAAGCCCCCGCGTCGCTCGCTAAGGAAGACCGCTTCTACACGCACTACAATGTGAAGCGGTTGCCCGCCGAAGTGATGCTCGACGCCGTGAACACAGTGACCGGCACACAAGACAAGTTCCCCGGGATTCCTTCGGGGACGCGAGCGATCGAGTTGCCCGACCCGAATTACGCGTCGTACTTCCTCGATACGATGGGCCGGCCCAAACGGGCTCAAGCCTGCGAATGCGAACGGCAGTCGGCTCCGAATCTCGCTCAGGTTCTCCATCTGGTCAACGGCGACGTCGTCAACCGCAAGCTCGCCGACAGCAAGGGACGCCTCGCCCGGTGGCTCGCCGACAAGCAACTTGACGATGCGGCCATCGCCGAACGGCTCTACCTGCTGGCGTTCAGCCGACTGCCGACCGACGACGAGATCGCGACCTGCCGGCAGATCGTCGAGTCGGCTCCCAATCGCCGCGAAGGTTGGCAAGACGTCATGTGGGCCGTGTTGAACAGCCGCGAGTTCTTGTTCAACCATTGAGGGGACTCCGTAGGTCGGGCTTTCTAGCCTGACGAGTGCGGCCATTACCCGTTGCGGCAAGAGTTGTCGTAGAGAGCTGCCACACGCCATGACGTGGACGTAGTGGACAACGTGAGTTTCGTCAGGTTGGAAAGCCTGACCTACGTTTCGTCAGGCTAGAAAGCCTGACCTACGTGCTCCTCGAGTTTCCGCCGGAGCATTTCCCAGGCTTGACGTTCCCGCGGGCCGCCGGTCTTCGACACCCACGAGCGCAGTGGCTCGAGTTGTTCGCGAATGGTTTCGGCCGGGAGCAAATGAGCGCGACTCACGAGAATGGCCAACTCGACAATGGCGTGCTGCGCACGGTTCCAGCCGCTCCAGGATCCGCCGGAACCTCGGTCGACGATTCGACATTCCAACCGCACGCGAGGTTCTTCCTCGTGGAAGGAGACCACTTTGAACGCGAGCCACGCGACGGCGCCGTTGAGAACGGGAAAACCACCTTTCCGCACACGGCACTCGGAACTCAAGTCGGCTCCGGTGAGGGCTCGAGCCAACAAGAGTGCGTCGTCAATAACATGGAAGACGCCTTTGCCGGTGCGCCGGAGATTGGCCAGCGTCTGGGAATCGGGAAAGGGACGCAGCGTGATCGCCGACCAAGTATCCCACGAGGTTGTCGGAACGCGGGGACCCATCGGCGCGAAGTGGGGTGTGCCGTCCGGTCCCAAGGTCCCGACGATCCCCTCGATGACGCGATAGGGAGTCATCGGCATGGCGACCGCGGGCAGCTCGTCATGATCCTTGTCCCCAGATCGCTTATGCCGCTCATGCTGCTCAGGAGTTGCTGCCGGAGCACACTCTTCGTCGAAGGAGGGAACGGGATGGGACGTTTCGAGGCCGGCCCAACGCAGCACATTGGCCAGCAAACGATACCCATGCGGCGTCAAAATCGACTCGGGGTGGAATTGAACACCGGCGATCGGATGAGCCGTATGTTCGACCGCCATCACCGTGCCGTCTTCGGTCGTGGCCGTCACGCGAAGTTCCGATGGGAGTGACGAGGCATCGACGGCGAGCGAGTGGTAACGGGCGGCCGGGAAAGGGGAGGGGAGTCCGTCAAACAGGGGCGGCCGGTCATGGTAGACCAGGGACGCTCGACCGTGGCAAGGTGCCGAGCGGCGCACTTCCGCACCGAACGCGGCGGCGATCGTCTGATGCCCCAGGCAAACACCGAAGATGGGGATCCTCGCTGCGGCAGTTTGCACAAGTTGCAGGCTGATCCCCGCATCCTCGGGGCGTTTGGGGCCGGGCGAGAGCACAATCAAATCGGGAGCGATCTCCAGAACGTCCTCGACGGTAATCGCGTCGTTGCGGTAGACGACCACCCGATCATGCAACCGGCGGCAGTACCTCGCCAAATTGTGCGCAAAGCTATCGTAGTTGTCGATGAGCAAAATCATCGGCTTGGGTTCCACCACTGTGTCATTGTTCTCGATAGCCGCTCACGACTTCGACGAGTCCTCGAGCTTTGTGGCAAGTCTCTTCGTATTCTTCGGTGGGCCGCGAATCGGCCACGATGCCGCCGCCGACCGGAATCTGACACCAGCCTCGACCGGCCGTAATCGTGCGGATCAGGATGCTCGAGTCGAACGAACCATCGAGCCCCAGATAAGCGAGGCTCCCGCAGTAGGGACCTCGCACGGTTGGTTCCAACTCGGCGATGATTTCCATGGCTCGGATCTTGGGAGCTCCCGTGATCGACCCGCCGGGAAACGCAACGGCCAGGAGTTCCAATGCGTCCGCACCCTCACGCAGTTCGCCTCGCACTACCGAGACGAGATGTTGCACGAACTGATAGCGCTGCAGGCCACACAGTGTTTCCACAAAGATCGAATCGTTTCGGCAGACGCGAGAGAGATCATTGCGCAGCAGGTCGACGATCATCGTGTTTTCAGCTCGGTCTTTGGAACTCGCCAACAGATCGTCCGCCGCAAAGAGGTCGGCTTCGACGTGAGGCGAGCGAAACCGAGTTCCTTTGATCGGGTGCGTGTGCACGAGGCGATCGCGTACTCGGAGGAAACGTTCGGGTGAGGCGCTGAGGATCTGGAACGGACCGGCGTCGAAGTAGCCGGCGAAGGGGGCGGGGTTTCGGCGGCGGAGACGCTGGTAGAGTTCGACACTCGAAAGTCTTTGCGGTGCCAACAGACGTTGCGACAAATTGACCTGAAATACATCCCCGTCGCGGATGTATTCGATCACGCGCGCGACCGCCGCCTCGTAGTCGGCTCGCGAAAAGGTACTCGTAATGTCCGAACCGAAGTGCGTGGCGAATTGAGGCGCCAGCGTAGTGGGGTCGAGACGATTCTCTTCAAGGTTTGTGGAAGGCAAGGGCGGCTCGGACGCAGTGGCAAGTTCCCAGAATTGCTCGAGTCGCTGGCGCGCTCGCCGCTTGCGCGCCGACGGTTCGGTTTCGGGTAGTCCCTGCGAAATGATCCAGGCTCGATCGCGGCTATGATCGAAGGCGAAGACGACATCGTAGCCGGCGATCACCGCGACGGGGAACGCGAATTCATCGAAGCGGGCGCACGGGTAGGTTTCGAACGCCTGTCCCAGTTCGTAGCCGAAGACGCCGGCCCAGCCTCCTTGGAAGGGCGGGAGGTCCGGGAGGCGCGAAGTTGCCATGTCGGCGAGCCGGCTTCGAAGTGACGCGAATATGTCAGTCCCTGCACGAGGTTGGACAAGTCGTTCGAAGGGATCTGCGGCGACGAACGAATGGCGTCCGTGTTTAGTATGAGGGGCCGCGCTGTCGAAGAAGATGCAGTGGGGGAGCGCCGCCAGGCGTTGCCACACCGATTCGGGAGTGCACCCCGAGGGGAGCTCGCGCACCTCCGCAAGTGTCTCTGGATCAGTCGACGTCGGAATCATGGCGGCGGGGCGGCTGGGAGTCGGTGTGCGTGGATTCGTCGCGTGTGAGGAATCCCCAATCGAGCGGTTCGTCTTGCGTGTATTGCTTGCCGAGTGTCATCGCGGTGGTGGCTTTGGCGAGTTCATATCCAAGGTAGAACGCGTGAGCGGCATCGAGGGTACGGGGATAGGCGTCGAGGAATTTTCGAAAGAGCGCAAAGGGGTCGATGTCGTGTACGTGGAGGTTTGCGCTGATCATATGAAGCGACTCGGTATCGGCCAAGACCCGCACGTGGTGGTCGCGAATCGACTGGGCAAGTTGGTCGGCAAAGTCGGGATCGACGGGCGCCACGTCTTCGTCTCGCAGCAGGAGCAGCCGGGTGTCGACGTGTTTGGGCGGCGTGCCGCGCTGTGCGGCCTGGAAGACGAGTCTCCGCGCGAGGTCGCATTCGCGGACACTGGTGCGGGCCCAGGGGATGACTTGAGTCGTGAGGACCGACCGGATGCCGAGTTCCTGGCAGAACCCCAGCAGGAGGACGTTGATGGGGGCGGAATCGGCGTCGGTCATTTCGGTGAGGTTGCCGATGCCCATGAGCATCTCGGCATCGGGGTAGCGGCGGCGGACTTCGAGATATCGCCCGAGACTCGAAGCGAACCCGCAACCGATCGGTTCGAGGATCGGGTCGAGGCGCTGAGGGACGTTTTCGGTGGCGAGGAACTCTACCGTGTCGTAGAGCGACTCCAAATCTTGAGGTCGATCGGGGATGACGACGACGGGGCAATTCCAGCCTAGAGCATACTTCCGGTTGGAATGGTTGACCGAAAGTACCAGCTCGGCACCGGCGGCTACGGCCGGTTCGATTTCTCGAGGATCGAGGCTGTCGACCGAAACGCGCAGGCCTTCCTCTTTCAAAGCGTGCACTGCATCGGCAATGCCACTCCAGCCCCCTTCGGGTTCGCAACCGACGTCGATGACATCGGCGCCTTCCCGTGCCAATTGTTTCGCTTGCTCTGCCAGTTCGGCTGGCGAGTAACGAGGAGCATGGTTGATCTCCGCGATGATTTCAATGTCGTAGCGATCATCGGACGTTGGTTCGCTTTGGCCGAAGAAGCGGGGCAGGCGGTAAAGGTTGGTAGGGCCGATGAGGATGGGGACTGGGCAGACAGCTTCGAGCGGTTCGAGCGGACCTCGGCAGTAACCGGGCAGAAGGAGCTTGGTGGCTTGCGAGGGGAGGTCGAGGTGGCGAGCGACCCAGCGGGGAGTCATCAACGCGGCGACGGTGATGGGAAGGACCTGGATGGTATAGCGAAAGCCGAGCGGCTGGGCGATGCGTTCCACGGTGCGCTCAAGCGCATGCGCGGCCAGTCGTCCGGTGACGAAGTGGATGTGCTCACCGCGAAAGGAATCGTCACGCTGCACGGTAACCCCTCACTCTCACCCCTCACCCCTCTCTCCCGGGTAATAGCAGAATCCTCCGTTGACGTGGACCACTTGGCCGTTGAGAAAGTCGGAATCGGGGGAGGCGAGGAAGCGGACGACTTGGGCGACATCGTCGGGGGTTCCCCACCGCCGTGTGAGCGACTGCTGGGCGGCTCGCCGGTGCCACTTGTCCGAAGCCGTGCGACTCCAGTCGGTTTGAATCCAGCCTGGCGAGACGCAGTTGACGCGCACGCGAGGAGCCAGCGACTGGGCGAGACTTCGAGAGAAGGCGGCCACAGCGGCTTTGACGGCGGCGAACATCTCTCCCGAGTCTCCTTCCATCCCTTGGTCGGCCTGGTCCCATCCTAGAGTCACGATGGCGGGGCGAGTCGGGCCGCGGAGCGTTTGCATGCGCCGACCGATTTCTCGGCAGCATTCGATGGTGCCTCGGACATCGACCTGCCAAAGCCGCTCAAGTTTCGCATGGAAATCCCAATCGGCGGCCGGGCCGGTCAGAACATCGGCGCCGGCGATGTGTAGCCAGGCATCAATGCGCTGTTGCCACTGCCACGCGATATCGACGAGGTGCCGACATTGGGACAGATTGCTGAGGTCGGCTTGCAAGACATGTACGGAACGGCCGGTTTGGGTGAGTTCGGCTTCGGTTTCGGCGATCGCGTCTCGCCGGGAGAAGTAGTGCACGACCAGGTGGCTGAAGTCGCGGGAGACGGCTCGAGCGACGGCTCGTCCGATTCCGCCGGACGCACCGGTGACGACGGCGACGGCTTGTCGTGGATTCGGGGAACCTGCCATCATGGGGAGCAATCGGAGAAACGGGGGGTGAGTGCGCGCCCGCAGGAGACGGCGATGGAGATCGGATCGCTGGAGAAAACAGTCCTCGCGTTTCGAGGATACAATATCACGAATTTGGGTCGGACGGCAGCGCTGCTGCAAGATGGTCGTTACGAGCCGATCGTTGCGGAGACGTTGCGCGAGGCGGGAAAGGTCTGTGCCGAGGTGACGGGGCGGCGGGTGCGGCTGTTGGATCGCGTGCGGCGAGGACAGGAGACGAGTCTCCGAAGTTATGCTCAGGCGATCGCCTTGGTGGTGGGGACCGAGATTGCTCAGCTTCGGGCACTCGAGGAAGTCCACGGTGTCGACTATCGGAAGGCTCAGGCCTTCTTCGGCTATAGCTTGGGGGAGATTACGGCGCTGGCCTGTGCGGGGATTGTCGATTGGCGGGAGGCGCTCGCGTTGCCACTGGAGCAGGCCGCCGACTGCGTGGCTTTGGCTCACGACGTGACACTGGCGGTCGTGTTTACTCGCGAGAAGCAAATCGACGAGGACGACATCCAGCGGGTGTGCCTCGAGGTGAATGAACGAGGCGAGGGAGTGATCGGCGTTTCGGCTTGGTTGGCTCCCAATTCGCTGCTGCTGATGGGGCAGGGAAAGACGGTCGATGCGTTTACCCGCTTGGCGGCAGAGAAGATCGACGTACCGCTGCGGGTACGTCCGAACCGTCATCGATGGCCGCCCTTGCATACGCCCATCATGTGGCAGCGATCGGTGCCCGACCGCGTGAGCCATCGGATGCACACGGTTCACTTCGAGCCGACGGTGCCGTCGCCGCCGGTCTGGTCGTTGGTTACGGGTGGCCCGGACTACACGGCTGTCAATCACCGGGCATTGCTAAGGCGTTGGGTCGACCATCCCCAGCGCCTGTGGGATGTCGTGCAGCGCGTGCTCAATTCTTCCGTGGAGCGAGTCCTGCATGTGGGGCCTCAACCGAACATCATCCCCGCCACCTTTCGTCGCCTGGCGGACAACGTGCGGAATCAGTTGCGCGGGAGCGTGGGAATGCGCGCGTTGGCCGCGGCGGCTCGGCGGCCTTGGCTGGCCGCGCTTCTTCCCGAGGAGACATCGCTGTTGCTGGCGCCGCGACTGGAGCAGATCAACTTGGAAGATTGGCTGATCGAGAACGGGGAGAGCGTTTGATGGACGAAATCACCGTGCGGAATTGTAAGACGCGGCTCGCGAACTGTTGGCGTTCCGAAGGGTGAGAAGGAATCTGAAGGGCTCCTCCGCCCTTTCGCCATCTCGTATTGACCCTCCCTGGATTGGAATACTCAGACTATCCTCTTGCGCTTGCCACGGCCGCTCGACAAGCCAAGTAAGATGCGTTAGAAAACTAGAACGTGTTGCGTCTACATCGGCTTGTCTCGGTGGTTTTCATTGTTCGTCTTCCTTTCTTCTGCTGGGTGTCGATCGGTCTTGTCCAGACTTTTCTGATTCCGCAAAGTGACGTGCCGTTGAAGTCTGCCTACACAGTGGTATTTCGAATCCAGGCGGAAGTTCAGATGGCGCAGAGATTCTCCCTGGTTGTCTATCTCCAGGTTCTTGATAGTCGAGTGACAGCGTCCGCCTGGGGCATGTTTTGCTTGAACAAGGGCTGATCGAGGGTCAGGGGAATACGAACGAAAGGGATTGGACAATGAGTACGCTGTTTTCAGTGATGATTCTGTGCTGCGTCGCCGATGAAGTGCCGAATTCGGAGGAGCTGACGAAGTTTAAACAAGACATCCAGCGCCCCGAATCAGTCCTGGTTTGGCTTATTGAAGGAAAGAACAGGGACGCAATCGATCTCGTTCCGCCTCAGTACAAGGATCTGCGCGACGCGATGTTCAAGTATGGCCGGCAGCTCAAAGAGATTAAACGCGAGATGCGCGAGAAGCATCCTTATCCGGTCGACCCGGCAACCGGACAGATCGTTGGCATCGAAGCATGTCGAGCCCACGATCGGTATCTCAAGGCCGTAGCTAAAGCGTCGGCTCCAGTCAAAGAAGCGTGGCGCAAGGAGATCCGCGAGATTCTGTCCCCATCTCAGATCGCGAAGATGAACGAGATTAGATGGCAAAAAAAAGGAACGGCATTGCTTTTCGCTGAGGACTTTCAACGCGTCCTGAAACTTGACCAGCAGCAGCGCGCTACACTGGAAGAACTCTATCGGTGGTCGACCGAAGCGACTGGGAACGAGCCAGGCGGTCTAGGAGGCGATCCGGTTGTCATGGCCGCGAAAGAGATCGAGGCTCAAGAGAAGGCGCTCGAGCTTCTCACTCCTGAGCAACGAAAAGCCTTCGATTTCCTGCTGGGCCATCGTAAGTGATGTAAAGCCGGTGCTGAACCGAATCGCAAGGGGCTATCAAGGTTACCAGGGACACGGCGATCCGAATAGGTAGTCTCAAGACTTCCGACGGCGGCAACATACCCGAAGATAAGCGTCAAGCTGGCAGGTTCGATCATTCTTCGAGGTTTCGAGCACTGCCGATTCGTGTCGAGCTGCTTTGTTACGGTGCCGGCGAGGCCGGAGTGACATCCGGGCTTGTAGCTTCGAGCATGGGAACTTCGTAACAAGCGGCTTCGGTGGCGTTGCGCACGATGAGATAAGGGGGAGCGTAGCAGGCGTTGTTCCAGGTTTGGCCTTGCAGAGCTTCAAGGCGAGCGATTTCGCGGAAGCCTTTGGGCGACGGCTCCACCAATGCCACGTAGCCGGCTTCAGCTTGCACGAGTATGACGTTGCTTAGGCCGAGAATCTGGCCTTGGCGGTACCGTCCTTTGCGGCTTTTCCAGAGCGACTTTCCGGCTTCCCAGTCGACGCATTGCAAAATGCCGTCGCACAGACCGAAGGCGTGTTTGCCGAAGATGGTGACGTTGGTGAATTTCGTTTTGAGGAGCCGGTGATCGGCCCAGAGGGACTTGACGGTCCACTGGTCGCCTTGCCGTTGGACGTGGATCAGTTTGGCACCGCCGCCGTAAGCTTTGGAGAGGAGAACTCGGTCGCCGGGCAGGACGACCGGTTGCGAGACGCTGGGTTTAGTGTTGCTGTTGCCCGGCCAGTCGGCTTGCCAGAGGACCTTGCCCGTCTTGGGATCGTGCCCGCTGACATTGTTTTCGTTGACGCTGACAATCTGTTCGACGCCGCATAATGTCCGCAGCACGGGCGAAGCGTAGCTCACTTGCCGATCCCCGCCGCGCCACACGCGCTTGCCCGTCCGCTTGTCATAGGCTGCCAGAGAATACCGACGACCTTGGGGTGGTCCCCCGTAGGGGACAACGACGAGATCGCCGACGACCAGCGGCGACCCGGACCGCCCCCACGTCACCGAAGCGACATCTTCTTCGGGAGTGATACCGTATTCCTTGAGGATGTTGACCTGCCAGAGGAGTTTGCCAGTGCGACCGTCGATGGCGCGGAGGATCCCGGTGGCTCCTTGGGCATAAACGCGATCTTCATCCCAAGTGGGGGTGGCGCGCGGGCCGATTCCTCCGATGGCACTTTCGTAGCGAGTGTTGACGGCATGAGACCAAACCGGCTCGCCCGTTTCGATGGAATAACAGGTCACGAGTTCCTTGGGGCCTCGTTGTTCCATGGTGACTGCGAAGCGCCCTCGTGTGGTGAATCCGCACCAGCCTGCGCCGATCTGCCGCCTCCATTTCAAGACGGGCGGATGTGCCTCCCAGTCGGTGGCGATGGCAACCTTAAGGTGGTTGTGGCGACCTGGGCCGAGAAATTCGGTGAAGTCGTGCTCGGTTGCGTCCAAATGCAAACTCGATGCATCGGACAGGGACTTTTCGATTTGTGGCAGTTGTTCGTCGGGACGCTCGGTCCAACGGAAGCGGAAGCGAGGCACGAGTTCGCCGGTCACACCATCGACGCGGAAGAGGGCGAAGAGGGCCATGGGGAGCAATAGGGCGAGGCAGCCGACAGCCAGGCGCGCTCGTCGGGCTCGCGAGGGCCGCGTGACATACGTGATGACTGCGGTGAAGTAGACCACGGCAATCGTGACATACGTGATGATGTTGGCCTTTTGGAAGTCGATGCGGTCGGCCAGCAGATGAGCGACGAGTGCCGCCAGCACGGCCACGATGATGATGGTGGCTCCCACAATGGGAAAACTTCGGCCGGCGGGGGCATCTATCGACTGGGGAGAGTCAGAGGAAGAGGAGGATTCTTCTGACGAAGACGGTTGTGCCTCGGACGGTTCTTTGGCAACGGGATCGTTCTCGGGCAGGGCGCTGTCGTTCATGGCGGACCAATCCGTTTAGTGCCGTGGGGTCGATCGCTTGCGTCGCAGTTATCTTAGTGGTTGAGTCGCAGCGGGGCGAGTCGTAAAATGCACGGTTTCGTTCCTTCCTGCTTGGATGCCTGAGTCGATCGAGGTTCGATCGATCCCGCCTTCCTAAGCGCGGCGAACGGGGTATCGGCGTCGCCGCAAGAGAGAGTAGCGTTCTTCGATGTCCAACAATGCTGGTCGTGGGGAAAAGGAGCCGAGTCGGCGCGAGCCGGGTTGGTCGACGCGCGCGGTGCATGCGGGGGAGGCGCGGCAGAAGCCGACGTCTGCCGTGGCCGAGCCGCTCGTCTTTTCGTCGACTTATTCGTTCGGTTCGACGCAGGAGGTGATCGACTACATCCAGCAAAACCAGCAGCGGGCCGAATACGCTCGGTACGGGACGCCGGGCGAGGTCGCGGTGGAGCGGAAACTGGCGGCGTTGGAAGGAGGCGACGAGGCGGTGTTATACGCGAGCGGCATGGCGGCCATCGTCGGACTCTTCATGACGCTGCTGAATCAAGGGGACGAGGTCGTCTTCTTCGACGAGTGTTACCACCGAAGTCGCGAGTTTTGCGTGCGTCACTTGAGTCGGTTTGGTGTGGTGACGCGTCAAGTGGCGGCTTGCCAATACGAGGCGATGGAGGCGGCGATCACGCCGAAGACGCGGTTGTTGGTCAGTGAATCGCCGACGAATCCTCACTTGAGTGTCGTTGATTTGGAGCGGTTTGTGGCGATCGGGCGGCGTCACGGCGTGGCCACGTTGATCGATGCGACGCTGGCAACGCCGTACAACGTGAGGCCGCTGGAGTATGGCGTCGACTTCGTCTTGCATTCGGCCACGAAGTACCTGGGAGGCCACAACGATTTGTTGGCCGGTGTGTTGATTGGTAGCTCGGAGAAGATGGAACCGGTTCGTAAGTTGCGAGGCATCATGGGGGCGATCGCCAATCCACACGGCACCTACTTGCTGCAGCGAGGCTTGAAGACGTTCGAGTTGCGGATGGAGCGTCAAAATGCCAATGGATTGGCATTGGCTCGTTTCTTGGAGCAACATCCTCGGGTGGAACGAGTGTACTATCCGGGGCTCGAGTCGCATCCCTACTACGACGTGGCTCAGCGCACAATGCGCGGTTTCGGCGGACTGGTGACGTTTCTCGTGAAGGACGCCGACTGGCGGGAGACGGCGGCGATCGTCGACCGAGTCCGGATTCCTCGTATTGCTCCTAGTTTGGGAGGCGTTGAATCGCTGATCGAACAACCGCTGGTGATGAGCTACTTCGAGTGCACGCCCGAGCAGCGAAGGGAGTACGGCATCCCGGACAATATGATTCGTTACGCGTGCGGCATCGAAAACGCCGACGACTTGATCGACGATTTGAAGCAAGCGTTGGAAGCGTGAATCGGTGTGGAGCGAAGGGAGATTCCTGAATGCAATTTCGGACGCGAGCCATTCATGTCGGTGGCGGTCCCGATCGGGAAACGGGGGCCGTTGTCCCGCCGATTCACGTGGCGACGACGTATGTGCAGCCGGCAGCCGGCGAGGAGACGGCGTACGACTATAGTCGAAGCGGCAATCCGACGCGCAGCGGACTCGAGGAAGTGATGGCGTCGCTGGAATCGGGAACGCGGGCTCTGGCGTACGCATCGGGAATGGCGGCCATTCATGGAGCGCTGATGTTGCTCGAGCCCGGGGACCACGTCGTCGCGGGAGCGGACATCTACGGCGGCACCTATCGCCTGCTGCACCACGTCATGGCGCCTTGCGGGATCGACGTGACACTGGTCGACGCCGCGGACCTCGACGCGTTCGACGCCGCATTCAAGGATCGCACGCGAATGGCGTGGATCGAATCTCCGGGCAACCCGCGGATGACGATCACCGACATCGCGGCGTGCGCTAGAATCGCGAAGGCCCATGGTGCCTGGTTAGCGGTGGACAACACGTTTGCGACTCCGGCGCTGACGCGTCCTTTGGAACTGGGGGCCGACATCGTCATGCATTCGGCCACGAAGTACTTGGGTGGTCACAGCGATGTCCTCGGCGGGATACTTGTTGTGCGAGACGCCGAGTTGGCCGAGCGGCTTTACTACTTGCAGAACGCGACCGGCGGCGTGTTGGGCCCCTTCGACAGCTTCTTGGTGGCTCGAGGCATCAAGACGCTGGAGCTGCGTATCCGCGAACAGTCTCGCACGGCCATGGCACTGGCGCAGTGGCTGGCCGAATGTCCGCAAGTCGCTTCGGTGAATTATCCTGGTCTGCCCGATCACCCCGGCCACGAAGTGGCTCGACGGCAGATGGATGGCGCTTTCGGTGCGATGTTGAGTTTCGAATGGCGAGGCGGTCTGGAGGAGGCTCGTGTTTTGGTCGAATCGACACGGCTTTTCCAATTGGCAGTGAGCCTTGGCGCGGTCGAGTCGCTGATCGAGTTGCCGGCGGCCATGTCACATGCGAGTTACGATCCCGAGTCCCGGCGAGCGCATGGCATCACGGACAGCCTGATTCGGCTGTCCGTGGGCCTGGAAGCGTTCGAGGATTTGCGCGAGGATCTCAGTGCTGCTTTTGAGGCCGCAGCGGGTTCGGTCGAGCCGCCATCGACGAAGTAGACTCGCGAGTGGAAGACACCTTCGTGTCACTCGTGTCGTTCGAAGTGGCGATCGGTCGAATGCTGGCTGGTTGCTGGAAGCTGGCCGGACGCAGCTTTGAGGTGGCCGGCTTGGGTTGCCGTGTCGACTTGGACGAGACTGGCTTGGCGGCCGTTTGTCGGCGAAGGCGGCTTCGGACGACGCGAGGCGAACTGTGGCGGCGAGATCGTTGCGCCGATGTCTTAGGAGCATCGCGAGTCGGTTCGGGCGCCGGGGGTTCGATCAACGTGGGTGCCTCGTCGAGGTACATCGGATGATCGTCGCAACCACCGCGATGGCAGCAGTCGACCGGATGAAACCGGACGCTGGGGATCGCCGGGAGGCAGCAGTGGCGCGGGCGGACGCGCCGAACGCGGCAGTCACATCCGACCGTCGAACCGCAGGTTGAGCAGGGAAAGAGGCAGTCGAGGGCACGGAGGATCTTTTGGCCAGCACAGTGGAGGGGACCACAGCAGCCGTTATGGAAGCACATGGTGCCACCGGAGCAGTAGACATCTCCCCACAGCTCATGGCTGCTGACCGGTTGGACTTTCCTCCCGGAGTGACTCCACAGGGAATGGGGTGGCGGCGCGTGACGCGGGGCTTGCGCTACGGCGGTCGCCCCTGCCAGGCCGACCAGAAACAGGCTCATCCATGCCGCTGGCCGAAGTCGGGCAATTCGTGCTGCGTTGAGGTTTGTGGACGCCATCATTTGGATCCTCCGCGTCGGTTGCTTCGCTGGGAAACCGGGACTGCTCCCATGGATCGAACCGGAGGGACCGGTTTTCTCATTTTTTCTGTTGCGACCGGGAAACTCCGCGCAACCGGTAGACTTTCGCCAGATTGCCAGCGTCCCCGTAGCGCCTTCGTACGTTAGGCTTCCGGCCTGACTACTCTGCGTTCTCCTCAACTCGCGGTGCCAAGGAGTTGTTTCTCGCAGAGCCGCCAAGAGCGCGGAGGGGATTTCTTAGAATGAGGATGGCGAGCGGGTACGTCATTGTCCACTTTGTCCACTTTGCCCGCTAGGTCCACTGTCCACCCACCACCATTCCTAATGCCCATGCAAGTGGGCCGGCTCGACCAGGCCCACCAGCCACGCTACGGCCAGGCCGATGATCAGCAGCGTGGTGAGCAGCAATCGGTCGTGCGCGTGGAACTGGATCTCCGGGAGGATGTCGGCCAGGGAGATGCAGAGGAACACGCCGGCGGAGAAGCCCAGCGCCAGCCCGATATACCAAGTCGAGTCAGGTAGGAGAGGTACGCCGAGGTAGAAAGCGAGGGCGGTGGCCGGGCAGAAAAGGGCGAACAGATAGTTGACGCGGCGCTGCCATCGGTGACTCCAGCCGCCGGCGGCCATCAGCGAAGTGATCGAGAGCGCATCGAGCGGTTTGTGGAGGAAAACGGCTACGAAGGCGCCGAAGCCGGGCAGTCCGGCGGGCGAGCCATGGGACTCGGAAACGCTGGCGGCGAGGGCGACGCCGTCGAGCATCGTGTGGAGGGTCATTCCGGCGAACAGGCCGATCCAGCTCAATCCATGGGACGGACTTGCATCGGAACGGCTCTCAGGGGGTGGCAGCTCCGAGGGAGCGGCTCCCGGCGGTGCCGCGGGGACAACGAGCGGGGAGTCGAGTTCGTCGTGCCAGTGCTGACCTGTCGAGGGATCATGCGCGTGGCCGCACTCGTCGGGATAGCTTGGGTGTTGGTGGACGCGGAAGACACGAATGAGCAGGAAGATGGTAACCAGACCGAGCAGAGCGGCCATGTGCGTTTGGTCAGCCGATCCGGTAGCGGCCACCGAGTGCGGCAGGAGGTGGAGGAGGGCGATCCCCAGCATGACGCCTCCCACGAAACTCATCGTGCCCTGCATCATCCGATGGTTCCAGCGCCATACGGTGGGAATCCAGCCTCCCGCCAAGGAGGCGGCCAAGACGAGGAGCGAATAGGCGAGCAGGATCCAGAAGGGGCTGTCGTGCATGGTTCCGATGATAGAGATGCCGAGCGCAGCGAGGGAGGGTGCAGTGCGACTGCGGCGGACGGGGTTAACAGTGGCCGCTGTTGCTAACCAGTTCTCCGGTGACCGAACTGGTGCGGCACCGCCTGCCGGGCCCGAGTCTCCACTCGCGTTTCACCTACCTCACGAAGAATAGTCTCGGCACCATGTTGGGAAACACCTGGACGGCGCTATCTGGGGGTTCCGGATGTAACCCCTTGTTTCATAATTGGTTGCGCTGCGTACCCGTGGATGACATCGCCTGATCGCTCTTTTAGAATGTTTCTGGAAACTCGCTCGTTGGGACCGCAATGGACGACCCTGAATCGAGGAACTGCCGGGACGCTTCGGCATCGTGGCACGTCAGTTGCTTAAAGAGAGCGACCACAGGCGGGGCCGGAACGGTTGCGTGGGAGTGACCTGGCGGGCTTCGTTGCGAGAGGCAGGATTCTGCCACGGTGGCGGGATGACATCGGACCAGGAGGCATATGAGATGTTTTTGCAACGGTACTATCTGAATTGTTTGGCTCATGCGTCGTACATGGTGGCGGACGAGGAGACAGGCGTGGCCGCCATCATCGACCCGCAACGGGATGTCGACCAGTATCTGGAGGATGCTCGTGAGCACGGCTTTCAGATCCGCTATGTCTTTCTCACGCATTTTCACGCCGACTTCGTCGCCGGCCATTTGGAACTCAAGGAGCGAGCCGGCGCGAAGATCTACTTGGGGGCTCGAGCCGAAGCCGAATTCGATTTCGTCCCGGTCAAGGACGGGGATACGGTCGAGTTCGGCAAGGTTCGGCTTCAGGTGCTCGAGACGCCGGGGCACACCCCCGAAAGCATTTCGATCGTGGCGTACGATCTGGCTAAGAGCGACCGGGAGCCGTTTGCCGTTTTCACGGGGGACACCTTGTTCATCGGAGACGTCGGACGGCCAGACTTGTTGGCATCGATCGGCTACACCAGCGACCAGTTGGCCGACATGCTGTATGACTCGCTGCACGGAAAACTGATGCAACTCCCCGACAGCACGCGGGTCTATCCCGCGCACGGAGCCGGCTCGCTTTGCGGCAAGCAACTGGGGGATGCCGAGTACAGTACGATTGGCGAGCAGCGGAAATACAACTACGCATTGCAGCCGATGAGTCGCGAGGAATTTCGGAGGATGGTCACGGCCGATCAGCCTGAAGCCCCGGCTTACTTCGTGCATGACGCGATCTTGAACCGGAAGGAGCGACCGGTGTTGGACGAGGTCCTGCGACAAAACCTCCGGCCGCTCGAGCTGGACGAAGTGCTGAAGATTGCCGAAGAAGGTGGGCAGCTCCTCGATACGCGCCGCCAGGTCGACTTCGCGGGCGCCCATTTGAAGGGTTCGACCAACATCCCGCTCGAAGGACGCTATGCGACGTGGTGCGGGACGATCTTGGACAAAGACCGGCCGATCGTCGTGATCGCTGATGAGGGCCGCGAAGAGGAATCGATCATGCGTTTGGGCCGAATCGGCTTCGACCATGTGAAGGGCTATCTGAAAGACGGCATTGCCGCGTTGCAAGATCGCCCCGAGCTGATCGGGACGATCGCTCGCATCACGGCGCCTGCACTGGCCGAGAAACTGCGCCAGGGAGAAGATCTCCTGGTGCTTGACGTGCGTACAGAAAAAGAGTGGCAGGCGGGGCATATCGAGGGTAGCCTCAATGTTCCGCTCAGCCATTTGCGCCAGCGCGTGGATGAGATCCCGGCGGACAAGCCCCTGGCGGTACATTGCCAAAGCGGTTACCGGTCGTCGATCGCCTGTAGTCTGCTCGAGCAGGCTGGGCGAGACGACCTCTTCGACGTTGTGGGTGGCATTCAGGCGTGGATTCGCGCATCGCTGCCGGTAGAAGACCAGACACGTGCGGCTGCAACATCCTGAGAGCCGGTGGAATGATTGCCACCCGGGCAGAGTCAGTGAGAGAGCTAGTGAATAGGAATCATCATAAGTGAGAGGGAGACTCCAGATGAAAGAGATTACCGTTGAGCAGTTGATGCAGTGGCATGAGCGCGGCGAGACGATGGAAGTGATCGACGTGCGCACGCCTGCGGAGTACCGCGAGAAACACATCCCGTTCGCCAAGAACGTGCCGCTGGAGTCCTTTAATCCCAACGAATTCGTCCAGCAGCGATGCGACTCGTCGATTCCCGTCGTCATCGTCTGTCGGACCGGCCGCCGGGCGACTCAAGCGTGCCGGCAACTCAAGAGCTGCGGGCTGGAGAACGGCTATGTGCTGGTGGGTGGCACCGAAGCTTGGGAAGCTGAAGGACACGATGTCGTCCGAGGCAAGAAAGCGATGTCGCTCGAGCAGCAAGTGCGCATCGCCGCGGGTACCATGGTTTTTGTAGGTACACTGCTGGGGGCCTTTGTCCATCCGGCACTTCTGGTCATTCCCGCGTTCGTGGGAATGGGACTTGTGTACGCGGGTGTGACAGACTCGTGTCCGATGGCCATGCTGATCGCCAAGATGCCGTGGAATCAAGTGACACTCCAGTGCGAGGGATCCTGTTCCAAAACTTCCGAGGAGTCGAAGGCTGGTGCGGGGACGCCTCATTTTGCGCAGCGAGCGTCGCGGCGCGAGGAGGAAGTCGTTCATGGGTGATGGAAGCGGCTTGTGGTGGGTCCTGGGATTCGCTGCGTTCTGGTTCATTCTGAACGCATGGATCCTGCCCAAATTCGGCTTTCGCACGTGACTGAGCGGATCCTGCTCGGTGGATCCGAGCTCTCGCTCGCAGGTGAAAGACGCCAGTAGCTCACGGCACGGTGTCGCCGGCGATTCGTCACGTGCCGAACGCTCGTCCGTACACGAAAGTGCGCCGTAAACTGGAGGAGAGGAGTGGTTACCGCTGAAGTGCGGGGAAACCTTCGGGGCAGATGAGGAAAGTGGGGCATGACGATGAAGTTTTCCGAACGTTCGTGTTCGCGGGAGCGTCCTTTTTCTCGGCCGGCGGTCGGTAGCGATCTGTCGACTCGGGCAGATGCCCCCTGGTCGCTCGATGAGATCGCCCATCTCCAGCGGTTGGCCGTTGTCGGCGAGTTGTGTGCGGAGACCGCGCATGAGGTGAATCAGCCGCTGACCGCCATTCGCTGGTTCGCCGAAGGGGCGCTCCATCAACTTCGCAAGGCTCGCGAAAAAGGCGAACCTCCGTCGAAGCAGCTCGAGGAAACACTCGAGACGATCGTTGGCCAGTCCGAGTTGGCCCAGCAACTGACCGGCCGTCTGTTCGGGATGGCACGCCGTCAGGACGACGAGTCGGCAGAGGCGACGCTGGGCGATGCCTGGGAGACGGTCGAGCCGATGCTCCGGATTCTGGCGGAGCGGTACCACGTAGAGCTTGTCGTTTCGGGACTCGAGGAGTTGCCGCCGGTTCAGGGGGATCGACTGCAGCTTGGGCAGGTCTTGATGAACCTGGTACGGAACGCCATCGAAGCGGTGGCCTTGCAAAGTGATGATCGCAAGCGAGTGGAGATTCGCGGATCTGTCGTGGGAAGTCGGATCGAGGTGGCGGTGATCGATCGGGGCGAAGGTGCCGAGCCGGAGGTGCTCGAGCGGATGTTCGATCGCTTCTACACGACCAAACTCGCCGGAACAGGCTTGGGACTGGCGATCACCAAGTCGATTGTCGAAGCCCACGGAGGTGAGATCGAGGCAGAACCGAATCGGGACGTTGGTCTGATCCTCCGCTTCTGGTTGCCTCGGTCGGAGAAGAGCTGAGTCTCCGAACATCGCCTGCCTTGCGTCGCCGAGAACGCCTTCTTTTCTGCGGCTAGGCCCCACGCTGTCGATCGATTATCATGGATGCGTTCGATGGGCACCAAGAGCGGTGCGCCGAGCCCGACCATTCGGCGGAACGGGACGGCGGACCGGCGAGCAACGGAGATCTGGCAATGCAGAGGCTACGGCTGCGATGGATGGCGTGGGGACTGGCAGGACTATTTTGGGCATCGGTTCCCGCATGGGGGGCGTCACTTCCGCCGATCGTCGACAGCGGTCATCCCGGCGGTCTGGTGGTGTTCCTCGGAGAGCCGTCTCAGTCGGACCTCGCGTCGCTGGCGCATACCGGTCGCTATGTCGTTCAGGTACTGGTCGATACGGATCGCGTTGAGCCGCTTCGTCGTAAGTTGGCCGGTGCGGAAATCTACGGTGAGGTGAGCGTGCGGAAGTGGCAAGCGGGTCAGCCGCTGCCGTACACCGAGAACCTGGTGAACGTTGTCGTGGTAGCCAATTCGGTTGCGGGGACGGCCAGTGAACTCGGACGCGTTGTCCAACCACTCGGGGGCGTCTTTGTCGCGGACAACCAAGGGCTCGCCGACGCGTTGACGAAGGCGGGATTTGTGCGTGACGACACCGTTGCGTCAGGTGGCTCGTGGAAGTTTTTTCGCAAGCCGTGGCCGGCGGAGATGGATGAGTGGTCGCATCCGCGGCATGGTGCCGATGGCAACGCTGTCTCCAACGATCAGATCGTCGGGCCGCCGCGCCGGGTGCGGTGGGTGGCCGGGCCTTGGCAGGAAGTCGCCAATCTCGTGACTCAGGAAGGGATCAACTACTACGGAGGCATGTGGACACGCAACGGCTTCAACGGCCTGCGTCTTTGGGATCGGCGGCTGAAGCCTTCTCCTTCGCGCGGCGGTTTTGGCTTTTCCGGTGGTGGACCGGTGCCGGTTTCGGGTGAAGGGCGAGTTTTCGTCTATACCGACGGGAGTCTCAAAGCGCTCGATGGCAAGACCGGTGAGGTGGCGATTGAGTTTCCGGAGAAAGAGGCGCCGGGAATGATTCTCTACAGCGACGGGATTCTCGTCGCCGTTTACAAGCGTCGCGTCGAAGCGTTTCGCACGTCCGATGGTAGCAAGGCTTGGGAGGCGGCTGCCGAGTTGCCTCACGATACAGTGGTCGGAGACGGACTGGTCGCTTATGTCCAAGGTGACTTTCGACGCGGGAATCCCACGACGATCGTCGTCCGAGAACTCGAGTCGGGCGAGGTGCGCTGGGAGAAAGGACAGCTTCCCTGGGCCGACAACGTGACTCGCTGTGTCTACTACGACGGTATCTTGGCCTTCGAGATTTCCACGTTGAACGACGACGGTCCGGGCAATGCCATTCATCTGTTGTCGGCCGCCGATGGCAAGCCGGTCTATGCATCGCCAGTTCTGCCGGGCATGAATCATAAACGTCAAGCACGAGTCATGTTCATTGGCGGTAAGCTGTGGCTGTTGCATGGTGGGAAGGATGCCAGCAAGAAGCGACTGCCGGTGAAAGTTTCGTCGATCGATTTTCGGACCGGGAACGTCGAGGTGACCTTCGATGCGGGGTTGGCGCACTGCTTCCCTCCCGTGGCGACGCCTCGCTATCTCTTTTCAGGGGAACTCGATCTGACCGACTTGCGGACCGGCGTCGTCGACGCGAACCGCATCACCAAAGCGGCGTGCAGTCGCGACTTCGGATGGGTGCCTGCGAACGGTTTGATTTACATTACCCCCAAGCACTGCGTCTGCTGGCCCATGCTGCGCGGCTACTGTGCGTTGGCTCCGGAGCGCCCCGGCGGCAATCCGGCGACGCGCGCGTTGGACCAACTCGAGTTTCCGCTCGAGCGAGGCCAGGCGGCTGCCGCCGATGGACAGCTTGAAGCCGGCCCCGAAGATTGGCCCATCTATCGCTATGACGCCTGGCGAAGCAGTGCGACGCCGGCCGAAGCTCCCGAACGTCCTCGGGTTCTCTGGGAAGTCCAACTGGCGCGGCCGGCCGTCGCTGACGGCCCCATTCAAACCGACTGGGAGGAAAACCCTTATGTCAAAGGCCCGGTGACTCCACCTGTCGTTGTTGGACGACACATCTTTGTCGCTCGTCCCGATTCCCACGAAGTGCTGGCGGTCGATGCGACGAGCGGCAAGACGATTTGGAGTTTCGTGGCCAATGGCCGAGTCGACACGCCGCCGACGATCCATCGCGGTCTCTGTCTCTTCGGAACCAAGTCGGGCTGGGTCTACTGCTTGCGGGCGACCGATGGAAAGCTCGTCTGGCGCCGCCGACTGGCTCCCATGGAAGAAAACATCGTCGCGTACGGCCAGGTGGAATCACCGTGGCCGGTTCCCGGCAGCGTCCTCGTCGTCGATGGGACGGCCTTTGTGGCCGCGGGTCGCCAGTCGCTGGCCGACGGCGGAATCTTGTTGTTCGCACTCGAGCCGGTCAGTGGCGACCTGATTTGGAAGACACGGCTAGACACTGTTCCGCAGAAGGGGTTTTATCGTTCGAGCGGCCATGAGTTCGACAACTTCGATTTGCTGTTCCGCGAAGGGGATGGCGTGGCCATGTCGCGTTGGGTTTTCGACCGAGCGACTGGGGAGATGTCGATCGATCCGTGGAAAGCCTTTTCCAAGTTGAAGAACGGCGAGAAGGCCTGCATGGTTCCTCAAGGCTGCTGGTCGTATGCTCCTCGCAACCAGCGGCGAGCCCAGAACCATCACTTCAAGCGACCCCTCGTGGTCTTCCGATCAAACGTCTTGATTGGGCTTTCGCAGGATCGGCGGACACTCTACCGCCGGGACTTCGACTTGGAGGGAGGCGAAGAGTTCAAGACGAAGTGGATCACCGGCTGGGAAAACAGTCAAAACTCGCGGAAAGGCCAGGAGGCATGGCGGGCCGACCGGCTCATGCAAAAGACGACGTGGAAGGTATCTCTGTTTGATGCCAAGAAGGAGACCGGCAAGACTGTGGATGCTCTGGTGCGAGCCGGCCACCGCATCTACGTCGTCACGAGTGACGGTCGTTTGCGGGTGTTCGACGTCGAGAAGGGGAACGAAATCGCCTCGGTCGACGTTCCGGCACCGTTGTGGGACGGCTTGGCGGTGGCTCGAGGCCGGCTCTATCTTACGACACGAGACGGCCGGCTGTTGTGCCTCGGTGAGTAGGCAACGCCAACGCCTGCCGTTCAGTTTCCAACGATCGTGCCTCGCACTTCGCCGAATCCGATCTGGTAGGCGTCGCTTCGGCAGGCGGCTGTCATGATGACGGTGTCGCCGTCTTGGAGCATGGTGCGCGTCGAGCCGTCGGGAAGTTCGATGGGGCGCTCGCCCTTCCATGCCAACTCGAGCATGCTGCCGAAGCTGTCGGGCGTCGTCCCGCTGATCGTGCCGGACGCGAGCAGATCGCCGGGGCGGAGGTTGCAGCCGGTCACGGTGTGATGGGCGACCTGCTGCGCGAGACTCCAGTAGAGATACCGGAAGTTGGACCGGCAGAGCGTGTAAGGTTCGGGGAGCGAGGAAGTCTGGATCGCCACCTGAAGTTCGATGTCGAATGTCGAGTCGGGACGGGGAGACTTCAGGTAGGGAAGCGGCTCGGGGTCTTGGGATGGCCCAGCGCACCGGAACGGCTCGAGAGCGTCGAACGTGACGACCCACGGTGAGATCGACGTCGCGAAGTTCTTGGCCAGGAACGGACCGAGTGGCACGTATTCCCATCGCTGGATGTCGCGAGCACTCCAGTCGTTGACGATCACCATGCCGAACAAGTGCGATTCGGCTTCGTCGATCGGAACGGGATGTCCCAGGTCATTGCCCGTGCCGACGAAGGCTCCCATTTCCAGTTCGAAATCGACGGCCCGGCTGGGACCGAATTGCGGTGGTGCCTCGGAGTCGGGGCGCGTCTGGCCGTGCGGGCGTCGCACGGGGGTACCGCTGAGGACCACTGAACTGGCGCGTCCATGGTAGGCCACGGGAAGATAGAGCCAGTTGGGTTGGAGCGCGTTGTCTTTGCCGCGAAACATGGTGCCCACGTTCGTGGCGTGTTCTTTGGACGAGTAGAAATCGGTGTAGTCGCCGATCGCGAAAGGGAGCCGCATCGTGATGTCGGCTTGAGCGAAGATGGCTTCGCGACGTAACGCAGCGTCGTCGCGCAATCGGGGCTCGTCCGCATCGAGCAGCTCACTGAGCCGCTCCCGAACGGCTCGCCAGGCGGTGGGTCCTTGGGAGGCGAAGGCATTGAGGGAGTCGCCGGAGAAGAGGGGTTGAGGAGCTTGGAGGTCCGGGAGGAGCCCGGCAGCTTCCAGTCGCCCGACGTCCAAAACGTACTCGCCGATGGCGACTCCGCACGTCGTTCGGCCGTCGGGTCGTCGAAAGACGCCCCACGGGAGGTTCTGGATGGGAAACGGAGTCGATGACGCGGATTCGTCACTCGTGAGAAACGAACGGCGTTTGGGATCGACAGTCCAGTTCATGGGAAACCTTTGGAGGTGTGAGGTGTGAAGTGTGAAGTGTGAAGTGTGAAGTGTGAAGTGCTGGGTTTGTGGGGGGAGTTTTATTCGAGTTTTTGGATGTCGGACAGGGGTTCGTCAAAGGAGCACGATCCGACGCTGTGTAGGCGCTGGGTGCGCCATTGGCGACACATTTCGGGTGTCCAGTGATAGTCGTGCCACTGCAGCGACTGTGGCGCGAGTTGAAAGGAAGTGGGATCCGCGTCGCCCAAGCAACGGCGGGCGTCGTCGGTGGCGCCTGGGGTGGATTCGAGGATCAACGCGGCTGCGCAAATCGGAAGGAAGCCGAAGAAGCGAGCAGACTGCGAGTCGGGGGCATAGGTCAGGGGATAATCGCCGGGGAATGCATGGTGGAGGCCGGCGGTGAGTTTGTAGGCCAGTTCGAGTCGGCGGCAGGTCGCCAGGAACTCGAGGACTTGTTCCGCCGGCGGGATCAGTTCGGGACGGATGCCGCCGGTGCGCAGCTTGGCGGCTGCTCCCGCGGCAGCGATTTGCTCAAGTTGCCCGCTTAGCGGCTGGCTCCGATCGACTTCGACATACACCCGCCAAGGGCCGCCGGCCAACTCGCGCCACACCTTGGCGGCTCGCTCGTCCCACCGCCCTTCGATGGCTTCGATCCGGCAAGCGGGCAGCCGTGAGGTGAGGGCTTCGAGTTTTTGGGGAAGTTCGGGCCACGAGGAACCGACGACGGCAGCGAGTCGCATGGGAGGAAGCGAGCCACTTTCGAGACTTTCCCACGTGCGGCAGGCGGTGTCGACGTCTTCGAGCCGAATCACGAGCGTGTGGAGGAACCAGGCATGAGGACCTTGCCGGTACTGAGCGTAGCGTTGGACAGCCGTCGGCACTGGCAGGGACGCGGGAGGAAACGGACCTGCAAAGTCCAGCCACTCGTCGAACAGGGCGCGGAGTAGTGGGGTCGTCATTGGCTGGCGTGGCTGCGTGGAGGGGAGATCTGTGTGTCAGGAAACCCAGGTGCGGAAATAGTTTTCGTCTTCGAACTGATGGGCGTCTTCCGTAAGTCGCAAGGGACGGAACGTATCGATCATGACGGCCAGTTCTTCGGTCGCGGTTTGTCCGATGGAGCCCTCATATTTGCCGGGATGAGGCCCGTGCGGGATGCCGTTGGGATGGATGGAGATGGCGGCTTCTTCGATACCTTTGCGGGACATGAAATTGCCGGCCACGTAATAGAGGACTTCATCGGAGTCGGTGTTGGAGTGATGGTAGGGTGCGGGAATGGCTTGCGGGTGGTAGTCGAAGAGTCGGGGGACGAACGAGCAGATGACGAAGCCGGGACCATCGAATGTCTGGTGCACCGGTGGCGGTTGGTGAATGCGCCCCGTGATGGGTTCGAAGTCATGGATGCTGAAGGCATAGGGCCAAAGGCAGCCATCCCAGCCGACAACATCGAACGGGTGGAAGCGGTAGATCGCCCGGGTGATGGAGTTTCGAGCTTTGATGCGGACCTCGAACTCGCCTTCCTCGTCATGGGGTTCGGTCAACTCGGGCGGCCGCAAGTCACGCTCGCAGTAGGGAGCGTGTTCGAGGAATTGTCCTCGCGGACTGAGATATCGTCGGGGCGGGACGATATGTCCGGAAGCTTCGATCACGAGGAGTCGCTGGGGGACGTTCGCATCGGGCACGAGCTTCCATGTCGTGCCGTTGGGCAGGACGAGATAGTCGCCGGGGCGGTAGGCGAGGGTGCCGAATTGGGTTTGGAGTTGGCCGGTTCCTTCGTGGACGAAAAGGACTTCGTCGCCATGGGCGTATCGGTAGAAGTAGTCCATCGTCTGATCGGGCCGGACGATGGAAACGCGGACGTCATCGTTTCCCATCAGGGGAACGCGTCCGGAGACGGCATCGCCACCGGTAGGACAGGGGGCGGTCCGCAGCAAGCGGTGACGCAAGGGCCCTGGTTGCTCAAAGGGAAAGGTCGCCGGCGCGAGTCGTTCAACGGAGAGGACGGCCGTGGGGGGATGGAGGTGATACAGCAGCGACTGGTCGCTGCTGAACCCCTCTTGGCCCATGAGCTCTTCCTGGTAGAGCTGTCCGTCGGGCCGGCGGAACTGGGTGTGTCGTTTGGGTGGCACGTTTCCGAGTCGGTAATAGTAGGGCATGGCATCCCTCGGCGCGAAAAGCAAGTGGACTCGAACAGTGATGGTGGCCGTTTCCGCTGGTGTCAGAGATTCCCGCGAATGGCTTGTTCTCGTTCGAGTGCTTCGAAGAGAGCCTTGAAGTTTCCGACGCCGAAGCCTCGCGAGCCACGGCGCTGGATGATTTCAAAGAAAACGGTCGGCCGGTCCTCGACGGCTTTGGTGAAGATCTGTAGCAGATAACCCTCATCGTCGCGATCGACGAGGATTCCCAGTTCCGCCAGTTCGTCGATCGGCTCGTCGATGGGGCCGACTCGGTCACTCAGTTCTTCGTAGTACGTCTCCGGCACATGGAGGAACTCGACGCCGCGATTCCGCAATTCCCGAACGGTCTTGAGAATATCTCCGGTCAGCATGGCGACATGCTGGACGCCGGGGCCTCCGTAATAATCGAGGTACTCTTGAATCTGCGAACGGCGGCGTCCTTCGGCCGGTTCGTTGATCGGGAACTTGATCCGTCCGGTGCCGTCTTGCATGACCTTGGACATCAGTGCTGAGTACTCGGTCGAGATGTCGCGGTCGTCGAAGTGGACGAGTTGGGAGAAGCCCATGATCCGGGCGAAAAAGTCGACCCAATAGTCCATCATCCCTTTCTCAACGTTTCCGACGATGTGATCGATTTCGACGAGTCCGACACCTTCGTGTCGCTCTTGACGAGGCACGGCACGCGCCTTGAATCCGGGGGCGAAGACGCCATCGTATTCGTCTCGTTGGACGAACTTGATGAGGGTGTCTCCGAAGCTCTGGATGGCCGAGTAGCGAAAAACGCCGTGTGCATCTTCTTCACTCGTCGGCTCGATCACGCCTTGAGCGCCGCGAGCGGTCGTCACCTCGTACGCTTCGGCAGCGTCGGGGACTTCGATAGCGATGATGGCGACGCCGTCTCCGTGGCGGTAAGCGTGCTGTGCGATGGGGCTGTCAGCGGTCGTCCCGGCGGTCAGGACGAACCGGATGCGGCCCTGTTCCATAACGTACGACGCTCGCTCCCGGTCGCCCGTTTCGAAGCCCCGATAAGCTGTGTTTAGGAATCCGAAGGCTTGAGCATAATAGACGGACGACTGTTTGGCATTCCCAACGTAGAACTCGACGTGATCGATACGACGCAAGGGAAGGAAATCGTTCATGGGTGCGTTCATGGCAAACTCCTGAGTTCGTGACGAGTTGAGGGACGAGTGTTTTCCGACTTAGGACTTATGTGATGGTTCCCCATCCGGCGTGACTGGAAGCGCGGTCGTGCATTTGACTTCGCGCAGCACGACGCTCGTGCGAATCCGATCGACGCCAGGGAGGGGCGTGAGTTTTTCCACGAGGAACGCCTCGAGGTGGTGGTGGTTCTTGACCAGCACCTTAATCAAGTAGTCGAACTCACCGGTTACATGGTGGCACTCGAGCACCTCGGGGATATCGACAATTGCTTCTCGGAACCTCCGTACCGCCTCGACTTCGTGGTGCGCCAATGTCACATGCACAAAGCAGAGGAGGTCGTAACCGATGGCCTCGCGGTCGAGGATCGCCGTGTACTGCTTGACGACGCCGGACTGCTCGAGTCGCCGCAGGCGTTTGACCACACCTGGGGGCGAAAGGGACACGTGCCGGGCCAGGTCCCGGTGCGTGACGCGGGCGTCGTCCTGAAGTCGCTGAAGGACCGAGAGGTCGATTTGGTCGAGATCAATCGATGTGCCACTCATGAAAGAACAGGATATCACAAATGGGAATGTTTTGTAAACCAGAGAGCCGAATAAAGTGTCGATTCTAAACCTGTTGGTGGGCTCTGCCTTCCCATAGGCGTCTTGTCGCGTGGGAGTGGGATAGGGGAGTCTGCGTTGTCGCGGGGGCCGGGCAACAGCGAAGGGGACGTGACGAGTTGGCCGCCGCCAGCCCCGATTTGCGTCGGGGTGGGGATCCGGATACATTGAGGGGGGTGAGGCGGTACAACGAGTTGTTGGTCTCGAGGGATGGTGCGGTTCATGGCGGACGAGCGCAGGGGATCGTGGCGGCGCCGGTGGGGGGCATTTTCGGTCGCCCGTGGCGTGCAGGTGATGGTCATGGTGGCGGTGGTTGCGGTCCTTGCCGTCATGGCAGCGCAGCAATGGGGCGGAGGACGGTCAACGGGTGCCGACGATAACGAGGATAGTGCGGATGTAGCGGCGCTGCGCCGCGAGAGCGAACGGGCGTTGGAAGCGGAGGACTGGGCTCGATTGGTCAAGGTGTCCCGCCGCTTAGCGCGAGTATCTCCAGATTCGCCGTACGGTTGGGCGCGTTTGGGTTACGGCTTGCATCGGCTCGAGAAATGGAAAGATGCGCTGGCGGCCTACCGGCGCTGTTGCGATTTCCCCCAGACGCGTCCTTGGGCACTGTATCAAATGGCGCTGGCGGCTGCGCAATTGGGACGGGACGATGAGGCGATTGGATTTTTGCGGGACGCCATGACGCTGGGGTATCAGCCGAAGGTACCGGTTGCCGAGGAGCCGGCGTTTGCGAGGTTAGCGAAGAACGAACGTTTTCTGGAAATCGTGGCGCTCATCGAGTCCCTGTCCCGCAAGCCGGCGACCGAGCAGCTCCAGTTCTTGGCCGGCCGCTGGACCGTTCTCGATGCGAACCAGAACGTGGTCGGTTCGGCCACATTCGAGGTTGCTGCTAACGGGTTGGCTTGGCGGGGGGTTTTTCAACGAGAGGGCGGTGATACGACGGCGCTGATGTATTATTATGACCCCGAGGCCAAGCAGTGGGAGCGGATTCGTGTGGGGCACGACGGTACGGTCGAACGGAGCGCGGGACGGGTGCGCCGCCCATCGCGAAGCCGGTCGACGGACTTGGGCGAACTCTGGCTTGAGGGCCAACGCGTGGGGATCGACGGCACGTCGAAGCGGATCCGAGTAAGGTTGATTCGGCAGAGTTTGGAAGAGGTAGTCGAGAGGGTGGATGTCTCCAATGACGGGGGCGCTCGCTGGACCCATGAGGCGGTGTGGACGTATCGGAGGCCAACGTCGTTGACTTCGCACTTGTAGTGATCGGCGCTGTGAAGCGCCGATGGGACACGCTAGGTCGAGTTTTATGAGGTGAGGGGGCTTGTCATGCCCATCGTCCTGGTAGTCGATGACTCGGAAGTCGACCGTCGACTCGTCGGCGGTCTGTTGGCTCGCGACATCGATTGGTTGGTCGAATTCGCGTCGAACGGTCGCGAAGCGCTCGAATTGATGCAAACGACCGAACCCGACGTGATCGTGACCGACCTGATGATGCCCGACATGGATGGCATGGAGTTGGTGACGCAGGTCGCCGTCCAACATCCCAACGTCCCCGTGATCCTCGTCACGGGGCAAGGAAGTGAAGACATTGCGGTGGAAGCTCTGAGTCGCGGGGCGGCAAGCTACGTCCCGAAGGATCAGTTGGCCGACAAACTGCTTGAGACGGTCGAGCAGGTGATGGCGCTTGAGAAAGCGGACCGGCACTACAATCGGCTGATTGGCTGTCTGACTCGCGCCGAGTATCAATTCGAACTCGACAACGATCCCGCGCTGGTTCCCCCTTTGGTCGATCTCTTGCAGCAAATGCTCATGGGGATGCAGTGTTGCGGTACGACGACGCGCATGCACGCCGGTGTGGCTCTCGAAGAAGCACTCCTGAACGCCATGCTGCATGGCAATCTCGAGTTGACTCCTGAGGAGGTCCAGGAGACGCGTGCTCACTTGCGTCAAGGTGCCGATTTGGCGGCAGCGGCCGAGCGGCGCTTGCAGGAACCGTATTGCCACCGCAAGGTATTTGTGCAGGCGAAGATTACTCCGAGCCAGGCGGAGTTCAAGATTCGCGATGAGGGCTCGGGGTTCGATGTCTCCCAGCTACCCGCTCGAGGCGATCCCCAAACACTCCAGCATGCCTCCGGTCGAGGGCTCGTCTTGATGCAAAACTTCATGGACGACGTGGTCTTCAACGAACAGGGCAACGAAGTCGTGATGCGTTTAGAGTGTCACGAGCCTTCGGAAGCCGCGAGTGTGTGAGGCAGGGCTGGCGGCTATAGTCGCTCGTTGCGAAAGGAATCGTAGGGTGAGGAAACGGGAACCTGAGCCGCTTGCGTCCATGCCCTTTGACGCCGAGCGTCCGGAAGAGGTTCAGGCCTTTTTGAAGCGAGCCTGGAACGAGTTGCGGACGTTGCGCTGCGTGCGCGTCTGGCCCGATCGATTCCGTGTTTACGACGTGAACGGAGACTGTTTCGAAGTGACCGGCGTCGGGTACTCCGATCCGCAGATTCATCTCTTGCTCGATGCCGTCTATGCTGCGTACGATCGGGATGCCATCGGCGATCCGATCGACGCGCCCTACAAAGAGTTCCTAACGGGGCGACGTTACCCCTGGGCGCAGGACCGCGTGATGTGAGCGCAGAGGAGCGGCCGGCGGGCAAGGTGTTGCAATCCCGCCGGCCGCCGGATGGGAGTCCTCTGGCCCACGCGGCTCTTTCAGCGAGCCTGCACGAAGACGAATCGCCGAATCTGGTCTCGGAGCAGTTGCAGTCGCACGCCCTTCGCCAGGTCCTGCTTTTCGATGGCCTGCCGGAACGATTCGACGCTGTCGACCGGAGTATCACCGACGGCCACAATGATGTCACCGGCTCGGATGTCGGCGACTTGAGCCAACCCGCCGGGGGTGACTCGCGTCACAACCACCCCGTGCGTGTTCTCGGGATAGCCAAGGGACTTGGCGCGCTCCCGCGTCAGCGCCGCAACGGCGATGCCGAGCTTGTCCTCGACGACCGCCTGATCACGGCGCGACTGAGGCGTGGAGGAAGCGACGCTCGCTTCATTACGGTGTCCGAGAGTTACGAAGACTTCCTGCGACCGTCCCTTGCGAAGGAACTCGACTTTCACCTTGGATCCGGCCTTGGTGTTGGCCACGGCGTGCCGCAGCGCGTCGGCCGAGTCGACCGGACGACCGTCGAACCGAGTGATGATATCACCCGCCTTCAGTCCCGCCGCTTCCGCCGGGCTGCCGGGAATCACATCGCCGATCAACGCGCCCTTGGTGTCAGGATCGACGCCGAACGACCTGGCGAGCTCCTCCGTGAGCGGTTGCAGGTAGACGCCGAGGTAGCCGCGATCGACATGGCCCTCGTGCATCAGCTGCTCCATGATGCGCTTCGCCATGTTCGACGGAATGGCGAAGCCGACCCCCATGTTGCCGCCGCTGCGCGACGCGATCGCGGTGTTGATCCCGATCACTTCGCCTCGCAGATTGACCAGCGGACCACCGCTGTTCCCGGGGTTGATGGCCGCATCGGTCTGCAGGAAATCTTCGTAGACGGCGATGCCGACATTCCCGCGACCGGTGGCGCTGATGATACCCGCGGTCACCGTTTCCTTCAGGCCGAAGGGACTCCCGAGGGCCAGTACCCAGTCGCCGACTTCGACTTCATCCGAGTTCCCCAACGTGGCAGGGACCAAATTATGGGCGTCCACCTGGACCACGGCCAGATCGGTTTCCGGATCGGTCCCGACGACCTTTGCTTTGAGCTTGCGCTTGTCGCTGAGGATGACGGTAACCTCATCCGCGCCTTGGACGACATGGTTGTTGGTCAGAATGTGGCCATCGGGGCTGACGATGACCCCCGATCCCATTCCCTGGCTGCGAAAGCCGCGCTCGGGCATGGGAAGTCGTCTCGGTAAGTCGAACCGATCGAACCAGTCATCACCGAAGAAGCGTCGTAGCTCCTCAGGGATTTCCGGCGCAGGCGTTCCCCGTTCCGAAAGGCCCGCCAATGGTTGGACATGGCGTACCGAGACAATGCTGACCAGCGATGGACGAACGCGTTGAGCGACTTGCTTGAACGCCAGCGAGAGATGTTCGGCGACTTCCAATGCCTTCGGGTCTTGGACCGGCCGGATGTCCCGATCGGCCGTCGCCGGGCTCGTCGCCACATACCACGTACCTCCTACCGCCAAAGCGGTGATCAAACACACCGCCAGCGCCCGAATCCACCAACGATTGCGTTTGTCTTTCATGACAAACCCTCCTCCTATGTGAACCAAAACAACGTTCCGGCCTCTTCCCCGTGTGACGTCGTCGACCGGAACGAATGCGAACAAGGAAACAACGACGGAACCGCGAAGCACCGTGGACGCCTGCCCCACCGGCAACGGCGGTTGCCCACGGCCTGCGCGGTTCATCGAGCGTCCGATGACGCAACCTTCGTGCCAAAAGCGTGCAGTGGTGGGGCGGCACGGCTGGCGCCGCCGGGATTCGCACAGTCCGACACGGAAACCGGACAAATTGTCCGCGTTGTGCGGATTATTTGTCGGACGGCCGTGGCGAGTGCGGGGTCGCACATGGTGCGATCGGGGCTTGAAGCTGATATGATGCCAAGTGGGCAATGGGAACGCCGGTTGCGGTAACCTCGAGGGGCTTTGGGGGAATGCCCTGGTGGGGGGTAGGCGTCGAGGCAGAGAGGGGAAAGCGAGGCGATCCATGGAAAAGTGGCCTCTGTGGTGGATACGTGCGGTCTCCGACCCGCAAGCCTGTGCGGCCTCCCGATCGACGTGGCAGCCGAACGTCGACATCTACCGGACGGCGGCTGGGTGGCTGGCCAAGTTCGATTTGGCGGGAGTTCGCCCGGCCGATGTCGAGATCTTGCGTGAGGGCGCCTGGTTGCGAGTGCGTGGGCAACGGCGCGACTTGACGGCACGGCAGGCGTTGGCATCCTATTCGCTCGAAATCAACTACAACCAGTTCGAGCGGGCTGTACGTTTGCCGGCGGAGATCGAGCAGGCGAGCATGCGGACCGAGTTTGAGGAGGGAATGCTGCTGGTGTGGCTCGAGGCGACTGCGGACCGATAAAACGGCGTGGCAGTCGGGTCGCCGAATTGCCAGACAGGGGTGATCCACGGGAATCGACGGGGAAACCGAGCGGCTAGCGAACAAGCGTGAGGGCACAGCGATGAGTGAACTACGGCAGGAGGAAGGGCGTGTCGAGCAGCCGGAGGCGACGTCCGTCGAGCAACCAGATGAGGGAAAGGAGTCTTCTCCCACGCCACTGCCGGTGTTGCCTCTGAAAAACACCGTGCTGTTTCCTCAAATGGTGATGCCGGTGGCGGTAGGACGGCCAATGAGCGTTGCCGCCGTCGAAGCGGCACTCGCCAGTGAAGACAAGGCCCTCCTCGTGGTGCCTCAAGTCGACCCCTCCGTCGAGACGCCGTCGACGGATGACCTTTTTCCCTTCGCGACGACGGCGGTTGTGAAGAAGGCCGAACGGGCCGACAATGGGACACTCCATTTGCTCGTGCAAGGTTTGGAACGCGTCCAGCGCGGGAGGGTCGTGCAGACCGATCCTTACCTCGTGATCGAGCCCGAGGCGGCTCCCGTCATTCGCGATGCCTCGACCGAGGCAGAGGCTGTCCATCGTGCGGTGATCGAGCTGGCGACCCGCATCGCCGAACATCTGGAAGGGCAGGGGCCGGCGACCATCGTCCAGATTCTGTCTCAGATCGAAGATCGCGTCCATCAGGTCTATTTGCTGGCGATGGTGCTGGGACTCGATGCGGAGAAGAGCCGCAAGCTGTTGGCAGCTTCCGACGAACTGACGCTGCTGAAGCAGATGCACGAGTACCTCTCGCACGAGTTGCAGGTGCACGAGCTTCGGGAGAAGATTGCTTCGTCGGCGCGGAGCGAGATGAGTCGCGAGCAACGCGAGTATTATCTGAAACAGCAACTGCGAGCCATTCAGGAAGAACTGGGGCAGCAAAGTCCCGAAGAGGCGGATGTCGCCGAATTGCGAAGGCGGCTGGAGGAGGCTGAACTTCCCGAACATGTGCGCGAGGTGGCCGAACGGGAATTGTCCCGTTTGGAGCGGATGTCTCCCAACGCCGCCGACTATCAATTGACGCGCAGCTACTTGGAACTGGTGCTTGAGCTTCCTTGGGCCGTCTCGACGCCCGACAACCTCGATCTGGAACATGCTCGAGCTATCCTTGACGAAGATCACTACGACTTACAGGAGATTAAGGAACGCATCATCGAACATCTGGCGGTGATGAAACTCAACCCAAAGGCCTCTTCGCCCATCCTCTGTTTTGTCGGACCTCCCGGCGTCGGCAAGACGTCTCTAGGCCGATCGATCGCGCGGGCACTCGGGCGGCGTTTCGCGAGGATCGCTTTGGGGGGACTTCACGACGAGGCCGAATTGCGAGGGCACCGACGGACCTATATCGGCGCGATGCCGGGGCGCGTGATTCGCGCCATTCGAGATGCCAAGAGCAACAACCCGCTCATCATGCTGGATGAGGTCGATAAGCTGGGGCGGGATTTTCGGGGCGATCCGGCGGCTGCGTTGATGGAGATTCTCGACCCGCAGCAAAACAGCGAATTCCACGACAACTATCTCGACCTGGCATTCGATCTTTCGCATGTCTTCTTCATCTGCACCGCCAATACGCTCGACAACATCCCACGGCCGCTCCTCGACCGCATGGAGCTGCTGCGTCTGTCGGGGTATAGCGATGAGGAGAAGATGGAGATTGCTCGGCGTTACCTGATTCCCCGCCAGGTGCGCGAAGCGGGACTGACTGACGAGCAGCTTCAGATCGACGACGACGCCCTGCGGTATGTGATCCGGCGGTATACGCGCGAAGCGGGCGTGCGCGAACTGGAACGGACGATCGGCCGTCTGGCACGCAAGGCGGCCGTGCAGTTCGTCCAGGGCCGGAAAGAGCCGTTGGTGGTGCACGTGGACGATTTGACAGAATTGTTGGGGCCCGAGCGGTTCCACAGCGAGCGGCTGCGGTGCGAGTTGTCGCCGGGAGTCGCCGCGGGGCTTGCGTGGACCGAAGCCGGCGGAGACGTTCTGTATATTGAAACCACCGC
>WFWZ01000218.1 GCA_015490875.1 Planctomycetaceae bacterium | reverse complement strand
GTCCTGGGTCGACCAGATGCGATGGCGCTGCATCGGGCCGGCGACGATGAGCGGCCGGATCACGGCGCTGACGGTATCTCGCCGCGACCCCAATCTCTGGTGGGCCGCCAGTGCGTCAGGTGGTCTTCTGAGGACGACGAACAATGGGATCACGTTCGAGCACCAGTTCGATCGACAGGCGACAATTTCGATCGGCGACGTCCAGGTGGCTCCTTCCAATCCCAACATCGTGTGGGTCGGCACGGGTGAATCGAATCCGCGCAACAGCGTCTCGTGGGGTGACGGCGTCTACAAGTCGGCCGACGGTGGGAAGACGTGGAAGAACATGGGTTTGAAAAAGACATTTCAAATCGGAAGTATTGCCATCCATCCGAAAAATCCCGACATCGTCTACGTCGGCGCACTCGGGCGGCTCTGGGGCCCCAATCCCGACCGGGGACTCTACAAGACGACCGACGGTGGGAAGACATGGAAGAAGATCCTCTACGTCGACGACAAGACCGGGGTCATTGACATCGAGATGCACCCGAAGAATCCGGACATTCTTCTCGTGGCCACGTACGAACGGCAACGAGACGGTTTTGATGGCAACGACCCGGCCAAGAAGTACGGAGCCGGGTCGGCCATCTATCGAACGACGAACGGAGGTAAGAGTTTCACGAAGATCACGAAGGGGCTGCCTAGCGGCAAGTTGGGCCGGATTGGACTCTGTTATTACGTTCGCGATCCTCGCCATGTCTACGCGGTGATCGAGTCGGAGGAGATCGGCAAGATGCGCCCCGATTTTCCGTTTGCGGGAATTGAAGGAGCCAACGCCGAGGCGGGAGCTCGCATTACGAAGGTCGTCCAGAAAGGCCCTGCTGAGCGAGCGGGAATTCGAGCGGGCGACATCGTCATCGCGATCGACGAGACACCCGTCTATTCGTATGCGGACCTACTGGCGGCCATTCGCAAAGCGAAGGCAGGGGACAAGGCGGTTTGGAAGGTGGTGCGCGACCATCGTGGAAAGGAAATCGAAATCAAGTATGCTCGCCATCGCCAGGCGGGCAAGCGGAAGGGAAGTCCCTTCACGACGCGGTTGGGCGGCCAGCCCCCGAATGTTCAGGAGCATCAGGGTGAGAAAGGACACGAGTACGGCGGAGTCTATCATTCGGAAGATGGCGGCGTGACGTGGAAGCGCATCAACAGTCTCAATCCGCGCCCGATGTACTTCAGCCAGATCCGCGTGGATCCTCGAGATCGCAACCACATCTGGGTGCTGGGGATTCCCCTTTATCACTCCTCCGACGGCGGCAAGACGTTTACTCCGGACGGCGCTGGACGTGGTGTGCATGTGGACCACCATGCGCTCTGGATCGATCCTCGCGACGGTCGTCACATGATCCTTGGCAACGATGGTGGGATCTACGTGACGTACGATCGCGGTCGGCATTGGGACCATTTGAACCACGTCGTGATCTCGCAGTTCTATCACGTCGGTGTCGGCCCGCGGCGGCGCTACCGTGTTTACGGAGGACTACAGGACAATGGGAGTTGGGGAGCTCCCAATGTGGTGCGGCACGGGGGCGGGCCGGCCAATCCGGACTGGTTCCGCGTCGGCGGAGGCGACGGATTCATCTGCCTGGTTGATCCGGAGGATCCCGATCAGCTTTACGTCGAGAGCCAAAACGGGGTAATGATGCGGTACCATCTCAAGACGGGCGAGGGGGGCCGCATCCAGCCCAAGCCGCCCAAGGGCGTCCAGTATCGCTTCAACTGGAAGACGCCGTTCTTGCTTTCGCATCACAACTCGCGGATTCACTACAGCGCTGGAAACTACGTCTTTCGGTCGTTGAATCGAGGTCGGTCGATCAAGGCGATTTCCCCGGAGATCTCTCGAACCAACCGCGGCGCTGCCAGTGCTTTGGCGGAGTCTCCGCTCGACGAAGATGTCCTGTATGTCGGGACGACCGACGGAGCGCTCTGGGTGACGCGCAGCGGCGGCCGCGAGTGGCATCGGATCTACCCGCCGGAAGAGAAGTCCGCGTCCTCGGAGCCATCAGCGGGAAAGGAACTCGCGAAGAAGGCGGCGGATGCGAAAAAGCGCGGAAACCAGAAGGACGCAAAAAAAACGCAAGGAGATGCTTCGAAGAAGAAGCCAGCTTCTTCGAAAAAGCCGTCAATTCCCGAGGGACGGCCTTTGGAAAAACTGCTTCCGGGGCCGCGCTGGGTCAGTTCGTTGACTGCCTCTCGATTCCACGCAGGCCGCGTCTATGCGACGTTCGACGGCCATCGTTCGAACGATGACGGTATCTATCCGATGGTCTCCGAGGACTACGGCAAGACGTGGCGGTCGCTGCGCGCCAACCTTTCGGAGACGGCGGGGAGCGTCCGCGTGCTCCGAGAAGACCTGGAAAACGAAAACGTCCTGTATCTCGGTTGCGAATTCGGATGTTGGGTTTCGGTCGATCGAGGCCGGAGTTGGACGAGGCTCAACAGCAATATGCCTCACGTGGCTGTTCACGAATTCGCGCAGCATGCCACTTCGGGCGAGCTCATTGCAGGCACGCACGGTCGCGGCATTTGGATTCTGGATGTGACAACATTGCGTCAGATCGATGCTGAGGCGATCGCAGCACCGGTGAAGCTCTATAAACCGAACACGGTCGTGCTGTGGAAGCGGGAGCCGAGTCGAGGCAACAGTGGTGGCCCGAGAGCCTACGTCGGGCAGAATCCGACTCGAGAAGCCATTCTCGATTACTCGCTAGGTCGTCCGGCTCGGAGTGTGGAACTTCAGATCGTCGATTTCCGAGGCCGCAATGTAGCCAAGTTGCCCGCCTCGAGGCAAAAGGGATTCCACCGCATCCGCTGGAATCTGCTCGTGGCGGCAGGCGGGTCGGGGCGAGGGCGGCGTTTCGTCGAGCCAGGCCGTTATGTCGTTCGCTTGACCGTGGATGGGACGACCTTCACGGAAGAGCTCAAGATTGATTCTGATCCTGGCGAAGAGTAGGATAATAGGGGCTTATCGTAGGCCAGGAGGGATAGTGTGCGCTGAGGTTTCCGCATGGGGCGGGAGCCGTGTGCGCCTCGGATGCAGGCCTAGTGCCCTCGGTGAGGTGCATGTTGAGGCGGATTAGCGACAAGTTGGCGAGTCGGTCGGCCGGCGGCAGGAAGTGGGAGCCCATGCCGTTTCGGGTCTACCACGGGCGGAATTTCGAGCAGATCCCGCAGGTCGCTCGGTTGCCGGAGGACTTGCGACTGGCCATTCGTGTCGTCGCGGAAGTGCTTCCGTTTCGGGTCAATCAATACGTCGTCGATCGACTGATCGACTGGGATAGCGTTCCCGACGACCCGATGTATCAACTCGTTTTTCCGCAAGAAGGCATGTTGCCTCCCGACCGGTTTGCGCAGCTCGCCGACTTGTTGCGAGCCGGCAGCGAGGGAGAGGCATTAGAGCGATTGGTGCGTGAGATTCGCTGTGAACTGAACCCGCATCCTGCCGGTCAGACGACCAAGAATGTTCCTCGCGTCGGCAACGAGCGGCTATGGGGGTGCCAACACAAGTACCGAGAAACGCTGCTTTTTTTTCCGGCGGCCGGTCAAACGTGCCACTCGTACTGCTCGTTCTGCTTTCGTTGGGCTCAGTTTGTCGATCACGGCACGTGGAAGATGGCGGTGCGCGAGGTGGCGACGCTGCACGAATACCTCCAGGCGC
This sequence comes from Planctomycetaceae bacterium, assembly GCA_015490875.1. Lineage (GTDB taxonomy): Bacteria > Planctomycetota > Planctomycetia > Pirellulales > Pirellulaceae > S141-3. Next base: position 6,412 of record WFWZ01000218.1, on the reverse strand, counting down.
ATCTGGAGATCACCGATTTGCTGGTCACTGGCGGTGATCCGATGGTGATGAAGACGGCGAGGTTGGAAGCCTACTTGCGGCCGTTGGTGGCTCCCGAGTTCGATCACGTGCAGACGATTCGGATTGGTACGAAGGCGTTGACGTTTTGGCCTTACCGGTTTGTGACCGATCCGGACGCCGATGAGTTGCTCGAGTTGTTTTCGTTCCTCGTCGAGCGGGGAAAACATGTCGCGGTCATGGCGCATTTTGAGCACGGTCGCGAGTTGGAGAACGAGATCGTCGCGGAGGCAGTACGCCGGATTCTTGACACGGGAGCGGTAATCCGCACACAGGCCCCGGTGTTGCGCCACATCAACGATGATCCGGACGTCTGGGCGTCGATGTGGAATCGACAGGTCCGTATGGGCATGGTCCCGTATTACATGTTTGTCGAGCGGGACACCGGCGCGAGGAACTATTTCGAGGTTCCGTTGGAACGCACATGGAAGATTTACCGGGAGGCCATTCGGCAGGTTTCCGGCTTGGCACGCACGGCGCGTGGTCCCTCGATGAGTACCGATCCTGGGAAGGTCGAAGTGCAGGGTGTGGCAGAAGTCGAAGGAGAGCGCGTGTTCGTGCTGCGCTTCATTCAGGCTCGCAATCCCGACTGGGTGCAGCGGCCGTTCTTTGCCGAGTACGATCCCGAGGCGACGTGGTTGGACCAGCTTCGACCTGCGTTCGGCGCCGAACGCTTCTTCTTCGATGAGTGACCCGGCTGGCTCGACGCTCCGGTGGCTCAGAGCTTGGTCTGTTCCGAGACGATCGGTTTGTATCGTTTGCCGCACTTTTCGCAGACAGCGCCAGGGGCCGACTCGGTGTCCAGCCGCCAGACGTGATCGCAGGGACCGGTCGGCTTGGTCTGTTCGAGTCCACAGCGGCGGCAGGCGAAGGGGGGGAAGCCCCCGAGGGTTTCTCCAAAACGGTGGTCGCAGCCGTTGTCGAGCCGTGCCCGGTTTCGAGCCTCACGCTCCTGGCGGAGGACTTCCGCTTCCGCCGCCGCTCGACGCGCATCCCGCCGGTCGCGAAAGTAGATCGCCAGCGCCTTTCCGGCCTTCCACAGGAAGTACCCGACGATGGCCGCACCACCGGCCAGTAAGACGGCTTGGAAAAAGAATTGTTTCATGGCTTGCTAGGGGGCGCCTGAAGCCGACGGTCGGACGGCGCGGACTGCTCAGGCCGCTGCCTCGCTAGGACACAAAAATCATAGGTTTCCCAACGAGGTGGTGACAGGCCGTCCTTTTGCGGAAAGTCGCGCAAGCGAGGATGGGGCGACATCTTCCCAAGAGCAATCTTGTATGCCATCCTACAAGGTCCGGTGGGGAGGGGTGTATCGGTTGGGCTTCCTGCAGCCGGGGGGTTCTTGTCCCAATGCGTGGGGAAGGATAGACATTCGGCGATGAACGATCGTGATTTCAAGGGTCAGGTTGCCGTCGTCACGGGTGCTAGTTTGGGGATCGGCCGGGCCACGGCGGTCGCGTTGGGTCGTGCGGGGGCCGATGTGGTGGTGAATTACCGCAGCCACGCCGATGCGGCCGAGGAGGTCGTCCAGGCGATCCGCGACAGTGGGGCTCGGGCCATTAAAGTCCAAGCGGACGTGGCCGACTATGCTCAGGTGGAAAACCTGGTAGCTCAGGCGGTGGAACACTTCGGCAAGTTGGACGTGGCGATCAGTAATGCCGCGTACAGCGACCGTGAATTGTTCTACGAAGCCGAAATGGCGGGATTCCGCCGCACAGTCGACGTGACGATGTGGGGTGCCTTTCATCTGCTGCGGGCGGCGGCTCGGCAGATGATCGACCAGGGGCAGGGTGGCGTCATTGTGTTTGTCAGTTCGCCGCACGCGTTCATCCCCGCGCCGCGAGCCATGGCCTACAATATGTCGAAGGCGGCGCTGGAGCAGATGGCCAAGACCGCGGCCATTGAACTGGCCGAGCACCGTGTCCGTATCAATATCATCCAACCGGGTTGGACCGACACGCCGGGGGAGCGGAAATTCGCCAGCGAAGAGACGCTCCAGAAAGCCGGAGCGAAGATCCCGCTGGGGCGGCTCGGCACCCCCGAGGAAATGGCCGAGTGTATTCTGTTTCTGGCCGACCGCCAGAACGATTACATGACCGGGGCGACATTGCTCGTCGACGGGGGAATCAGCCTTCCTTGGTGGGCCGCTCGGGGATCGGCGGCTCCCAGCGACTAGATGCGGCTCGCGACACTCTGGTGCGTCGCGAACGCCTAATTCACTGACACTTCCATGGTACCTGCCGACGATGTCCCAACGCTACCTCTTGAAATGTTCCTGCGGGACTGAGCACGCCGTCGAGACGGCTCAGGCGGGTGACACGATCTCTTGTACCTGTGGGGAATCAATTCAAGTTCCGTCATTTCGGGACCTTCAGAAGCTGCCACCGGTGCGAGACCCCGAGGCGGGCATTCGCAAGCCGCGCCGATCGTGGCATCCAATTCAGGGGTTGCTTTTTGGTATCGGCGCCGTATTGTTTCTCGTCCCAGCCGTTTGGGGAATTTCCATCGAGATCCATCGACGAAGTCTCGACATGACGGAAGATCCGAGCATCCAGCGGGAACTCAAGCGGAACCTCAAGAACATCGGCAACTTGAAGATACACGAGTCTTACGAGGTCTGGAAACTGTTGCTCAAGCGCGGCCTGGGACGGCGCAACCCACCCGCGTACGTGCTCAACCGGGAAATGTCCCAGTATTGGTTGACGGTGGAATTACAGATGGCGGTCGTCTCACTCGTGGGACTCGCCTTGATCATCACAAGTTTGTGGATTCAGCCGGGTCGGAAGGGTGAGCGACACGGCTGAGTCGCATTAGAAATGCGCGTCCCTTCTTGCTGGCATGATGAATGCTCCGCCCATTTCCGACGCCTCCCTTCGCGACTTCGTCGTATGGGCGGTGATGACTCTTGGAGGCCGAATCGAAGACACTGAGCGCGGATGGGTATTCGCATTCGATGAGGACACCCACCGACTGTCGTTTGATGGTCCCATCGACCCGAGCGACCTTGCCCGTCGTCCCGATCTAGTGCGGCTGCTCGCGCAAAGGCTCGCTCGCTGCGAAACACTCCCATGTGCTGTGCCGCGCACTGATATCCAGCGCGTTTCCGAGTTCGCATCGCATCTCTATCAGCCCTATCACGTCGACGGCGGAACCGTGCGCCTGGCAGGGTGCACGCTGGAGAACCGCTTCTTTTTTCGTGTGACGAACATCGACGCAAGTGACGCGTCCGTGTCGCTATCTCACGAGTGGTTTGATGCGGAGGGAAATCGCGTCGAACCGGAATTGCAAAGCGTGCTAGGTCTTGAGGCACTCGTCTGCCCGCCCAGACCGATCCCGCGGCAGGCGATTCCTCGCCCACCGAAGCAACTTGGTCGAGGGGACGCCGGGGACACCGATACTGAGTCCGACGTCGTCGTGGCGGCTGTGGCGGTCAAGTGGGCGTCGGGGAAACTCGAGTTCGTCCACGAGTCGCGCTCCGTCTTTCTCGAGTTTGCAGGATGGGCTCAGGCCCTGCGCAGGGATCCCGGCTTGTTGCCTCCCTACGTCTGTCCCGAGACGGGACAACAGGGTTACGACTTGCTTCGCACGGCCACGGGCGAGCTGACGGTGCGCGAAGCCGTCGGGCGGTGTGCTGTCAGTGGGGAGTGGCACCTGCTGACGAATCTGGGCACCTGCGTGGTGTCGGGATTGCAAGTGGCTCGTGAGTTACTCGAGGTCTGCCCCATCTCTCAGGAACTCCTTTTGCCGCAGGAATTCACTCGGTGCCAGATGTGTGGCGAGCCGGTCAGCCCGCTGGTCATCGCCGGCGGCCGCTGCCGAGCTTGCCGACAGATGGAGTCGGTCGAGGGGGACGACCCTCGCATTGCCACGATCGTCCAAGCCTTCCCCGAAGCTCGAACCTTGGGGCGTTGGAAGATGGCGGAAACCGACACCACCCTCATCGCCATCGGGACTCGATGGTGGGGCGAGTGGCTCTTCGTCGTCGACCGGTCCTCTCAGGCGCTGCGCCGACTCGCCCGCCGCAAGCGCTGGCAACGCCGGTGGCAGCCGGTCCAAGGCGACTGGCCGACCACGGAATGAACGACCGTTCTTCGGTCTGCATTAAATGTAATCGGGCGTCAGCTTCTTGCGAACACGCACGAGCAAGTCGTAGGTCTTTCGAATCCCCTCGATCTCGTCACCCGATCCCTCGAACTCGATGCCGACGAATCCTCGGTATCCCGCGTCGAGCACGATGCGCATCATCTTCAGATAGTCAGTCTCGTGCCCGTCCCGGTCAATGGTCGACCACGGCTTCTTCGGATCGAATTCATGCGACTTGGCACTGACGGCTTTGGCGTAAGGCATCATCTCCTTGACCCCTTGGTAGCGGTCGTACCACTCTCCCTTCTTGTGATTGACAAGGAAGTTGCCGAAGTCGGGAAGCGTGCCGCAACAGGGATGATCGACGAGTTTCATGACGCCGACCAGCCATTTGCCGTTGGAAGACAGGCCGCCGTGGTTTTCCACAATGATGTTGATGCCTTGCTTCGCACCGTACTCGGTCAATTGCCGCAGACCGTCGGCCGCCAACTTCATCTGCTCTTCGTAGCTGAGCCGGGGATTACTGCGAGCGTTGACGCGGATCGAGTGGCACCCCAGATACTTGGCGGCATCGACCCACTTATGGTGCCGTTCCACGGCTTGTCGCCGGCGCTTTGCGTCCGAGTCGCCAAGAGCGCCTTCTCCATCGATCATGATGAGGAGGCTGCGCACGCCAGCATCGGCGGCTCGCTTTTTCATCTCGTCCAGGTAGCGAGTATCTTTCGCCTTATCCTTGAAGAACTGATTGACGTATTCGACACCCCGGATGCCCAGTTTGGCGGCGGTGGCTGCGAAATCGAGCGGGTCCATTTTGGGTTGCGCTCGACCAAAGAGGCGATTGTGCAACGACCATTCCGCCAGGGAGATTTCAAAGATCGGTTTGGCAGCGCGAGCCGCCTGGGAGGGGCCGGTGTGGAGCCCAGTCATCACGGCCGTGGCACCTGCTGCCGTTGCTTGCAAGAACCGTCGCCGTGGAACCTTGGTTTCGTGACGCATCATCGTTCTCCCTCTGTCGTCGTCGAGTCTATTGGGTCGTCGGTCGGCCCCGCCGCCCCCCCGCGCGCGTCTGAATCGCATGGCGCACGCATCCGGCGAGCTTGCTTCCTAGCTTGATCGTCGGGCCGCCCCGAGTCAATCGGCGGCCGGAGAATCGAAGAGGGAGTCGGTGGGAGCATTGGCCAGACGGATCATCAGCATCCGAGGCGGTTTCTGGCCGGTCCCGCCGCCAAAGAACGAAGCCCCCGCCCCCCGCGCGGGCAGGTTGGGACCGACAAAGAGGATTTGACCGGGACTGAGCTGGACTTGGAGCGTGAGAGGTTCCAGAACCAAACGTTCGCGTTCCGCCTGTACCATCCAAGTTCCTTCGTGGCCAACGACCCGGGAACGCGCTTCGCCGTGCTCGACGCGTGGCGTCAACGTGAGTTCGATCTGGCCGCCGTCGAGTCGCCGTGTCGTCAGCGTGAACTGGCATTCGGCCTTTTCCAAACGGACGCCACGGGCGCCTTCCTCGTCTCGCCACAAGAGCACTAGTGGCTCGGTGGAAGGCTTCGAGACGACGACGGTCACCGAACGACCATCCCGCACTTGGATCCGCCGTGCGGTTGCCACGCCCGACTTGTTGGCCCACTCGAGTTGCTCACGAAGCGCGGCTCCCTCTCCCCCTTCGGCATCCGCCTTGCGAAGCAGTTTTTGGCAGCGAGGCGGAATGAGGGGGCCGACGACGCCCCATCGCAGACCGTTTTCCTGATAGAGTCGCCGGCGGTCGATGGGCACCAGCGTTTCGTCGATCTCTTGCCAAAGTGCTTCCCACTGATCCGGCAGGATGTTCCCCAATTCGACAAAGGCGATCTCGAACTCTGCCGCATCCAGAGGCTGCGGGGGCGTGGGCAGCGTCACCGGCTCGCGCGGCATCGATGTCCACTGACTGCAGCCAGTTGCCACCAGCGCAATCGAAATGACCGCCGCAGTGATCCATGCTGCCCAACCCACTTGACTCATCGCCGATTCCGCCCACCTGTGCTCGTCACTTCGCCGTTTGCCAACATTCGTCATCCGGACTCGTCGCGCAGAGGAAGACTCATACCCGGCGAATCGACTGGGTTGCAAGAGAAGCTGCAGCGACTCGTGAACTTCGGCAAAGTAGGAGGCTGGGGGTATCTCGCGGAGTCGCGGAGCGGGTATCTCGCGGAGTCGCAGAGAGCGCAGAGGTTGTCTTTTTTGTTTTTGGAGCCGAAGTTCCTTTCGGGCACAACATCGACGAGGAAGGAAACTC
>WFWZ01000217.1 GCA_015490875.1 Planctomycetaceae bacterium | reverse complement strand
GCCTACGAAAAACACGGTCGGTTTGGGAAGGCCGTTGGGCCGAAAAGAAGAGTAGCGGACTCATCAGGCGCGTCAGCGCATTGATCGCTACAACGCACGATTCTGATTTCTGTCAGGCTAGAAAGCCTGACCTACGTAATCTCGTCAGGCTAGAAAGCCTGACCTACGTAGTAGACGCGTCTGCGTAGAAGATGCGTCTGGATGAAGCGGAGGGCACGGGACTCGAACCCGCAACCCCATAAAGGGGCAGTTGATTTCGAATCAACCTCCTCACCAATTCGGATACCCTCCTCGTAATTCCGGCTTTCAGCCCCAGCTATTCTAGCACTCGAGCCCTCGACCGAACAACCCGGTCCGGATGTAACGCTCCTTCCTCCCGTAACCGATGTACGGGATCCGACCGTCGCTCCCCCTGTACTCCCCTCCTCTCTTCCCCTGAACCCCAAACCTCACACCGGTCGATAGCAAATGCGGGTACGGAAGATCGACCAGACGTTCTCGGTTCAGCTCAGGGCGAGGAAACACCATGGCCAAGAAGCAACAGACGTTTCGCGTCGTCACTCGAGGCAGCGACGGAACCATCCGCACAAAAGACTACCCCTCCCAGGAATACCTCCTCAAGACGCACACCCAGATCGGCGTCGACGACTGCAGCACCAACCTCTCCCTTCGCGGCCTCCCCGTCTTCCGCGGCCTCATCGGACCGATGTCCGACGAACAGGGGATCGTGCGCTACGAGTCCCCCGAGGTCTTCGAAACGCTTACCAAGGAGTGGAGCACCCCGCCCGCTCCCAAGACGCGACGGCGCAGAACCCAAAAGCCATCGACCCGCCGCACGCCGCGCTGATACACAGCGGTCTCGCTTCGCCGACACCGCAAAACCATTATAATGGCGTTGAGCAACGGTCCCTCCCAGACAGGTTGGGACCGTTTTGCCGTTTCCACGCCGGTTGCGGAGCCGGCACCCGTCGTTCCCCTCTTTCTCAAGGACCACTGGCCATGCAAGATTGGGTCCTAGAAATCCTTCGCTGCCCCGTCACGCTCACGCCACTCCAGATGCTCGACGAAGAAACGCTCCAGTCGATCAACAACCGCATCGCCGCGGGTGAACTATCCACTCGCAGCGGCCAGACGGTGACCGAACCGCTCCAAGCGGCATTCATCAACGAGTCCCGGTCGCTCGTGTACGCCATCGTCGACGACATCCCCAACCTCATCCCCGATGACGCCATCGTTGTCGGAGAAGTGCCGGCGTCCTCTTCAGACAAGGAACAAGAAAGTGAGTGACCCGCAGCCCGAGGAAAAGAACATCTTCCAAAGGATCATCGACCGGGAAATCCCGGCCGATATCGTCTACGAAACGGAGCGTGTGCTCGCTTTCCGCGACATTCAACCTCAGGCTCCTACGCACATCCTGGTCGTCCCCAAAGAACCCATTGCGTCGCTCGAAGAAGTCACCGCACAACACGCCTCACTCCTGGGCGAACTCTTGGTGGCCGCCGCTGCCATTGCCCGCCAAGAGGGACTCGAGCAGGGATATCGCCTCGTCGTGAACTGCGGACGGCACGGCGGCCAGGAAATCCCCCATCTGCACGTGCACCTCTTGGGAGGACGCTCCCTCACGTGGCCTCCCGGCTGATCCCGCTCCTCCCTCGATTCGTCGAAGCCCTCGGCCGTGGATAGCACGATCCAAGCCGCCGCAGACGACTACGGGCGACGTTTCGGCTGGTCCGCAGCCGAAAAGGACGCGTTCCTCGAGGCGCTCCGCACCCCTCCACCGCCCGCCATCCGGTTGCAGCGAGGCACCCGGCGTGAACAACTTCCCTTCGCGCTGGCGCCTGTCCCCTGGTATGGCAGCGCCTTTTACTGGCATGCACCTTATCGCCCGGGCACCACGCGCCACTTCGCCGCCGGTAGCTACTATATTCAAGATGCCGGCTCCACCCTCGCCCTCGCACTGCTCGACCCAAAGCCCGACGAGCAGATCGCCGACCTGTGCGCCGCTCCCGGCGGCAAGGCGACCGGCATCCTCGATCGCCTCGGACCCGGCGGTTTCCTCCTGGTGAACGAACCGATCCGCGGGCGACTCGGGGCACTCCAACTCAACCTGGCACGACAAGGCACGCCCCGTTTCGTACTTTCCACGTGCGACCCTGCCACACTCGTGTCACTCGGGCCGATCTTCGACGCCGTCCTTCTCGACGTCCCCTGCAGCGGTCAGTCGCTTGGCAACCGCCAGCGCCGGATCGCTTCCGCCTTCGCTCGGTCCACCGTCGCTCACTGTGCGGCAAGACAGCGACGTCTTCTGCGGTGCGCCTGCCGACTTGTGCGCCCTGGCGGAAGACTCGTCTACTCGACCTGCACGTTCGCGCCCGACGAGAACGAAAACATCATCGCCGCGTTTCTCGAGGAAAACACCGACTGGACCGTCGAGCCGCTTCCCGAGCTCGATCGGTGGGAATCGCCTCTTTTGCCCGGGACGTACCGGCTCTGGCCTCACGTCGATCAAACGGCCGGGGCGTTCGGCGTACGCCTGAGGCTCCAAGACACCGCCAATGCCGGCGCCGTACGCGGTTTACAGCATGAGGAATTTCGCTGCGGATCGAGGTCCCACCGTCGGTCCCCGCTTCTGTCGGTACTCGAAGCGTGCGGTCGCCTCACACCGGCCGACACCTGGCAAAGTGCAACTGCCCTCTTCGCCACCGACACCCCGTGTCCCTCAGAACTTCACAATCCGAACTGGCTCGGTCCGGAAGTCGCGCATCGCCGAGGCCAGACGTGGTTCCCTTCGCACGCCCTCGCCCTGCGACAAAGTCGCGATTGGCAACCCGCTCAGATATGTGAACTCGACGACACCCAAGCCGCATGTTATCTCCAGGGTCAGCCGATTACCCCGGCACCTGAGGGATGGTCCGTCGCCACGTGGCGCAGTCGCCCCCTGGGATGGCTCAAGGGAAGCCGAAGTGTAGGGAAAAACCGACTCCCCAAAACAGCACGGCTGACGGAGATCCTGCGGCAAGAACCTCCGGATCCAGTGTCGCCTTGAGGCGACGACGTTGGCTCAGCCCCCCTCATCGAGCACCGCATCGTCCTCGCGCCGCTCATCTTCCATCAGCGCATCCCACTCACGCCGTTGCCGCTCGCGAACAGACCGAACCCACTGAAGCATCCGAGGATCACCGTCGTTGACTTTGGCAGCCTCCTTGAGCACCAGTCCTTCATCCTCGGGCTCGCGAATCAACCGTACCCGGTAGTTCATGAATGCGACGTTCGCGCCGTCGTCGACGTGTAGACTCCCGATCGAGTCTCTGGTGTTTTCGACCTGGTTCGACAGCCGAGCATACTCCAGGTCTTCCGGCTTGGTCCACGGAACGGCCTTGGCCGACTCGGCAATGAGAATCGTCCACTCCAACGGGTCTTGGACATCGTCCCGCTTGAGATACTTCCCCTTTTCCCATGCGCATCCCTTGCCGACGATCGCAAGGAAATGTGTCTTACCCGCTTCACTCGGCGGTTGCTCGGGACAGCGAAACACATCGGGCATCTTTGCCAACAGCGCCTTGTTCTTCGGAGCATCCCACGGTTGAGACAGGTCGAACTGTTCATAAAGCGCCTTCCCTTCATCACCCAAGAAGGGAAGCACCATCACTCGCCAACTCAGCAGCGGCTTGCCCGAATCATCCAACGTGGCGGGAGCTGGAAACGAGCCATACTTTCCGTGGTACTGGGCAAGGGCCAGCGTCAGTTTGTGGAGGTGCCCACTGCACTCGAGAGCCTTCTCGGAAAATTCAGCGCGAGGAACATTCACCACGGGAGAGCGGCTGGTTCCCGATCTCCAAAAGATCACACCGACGATTCCGCCAACGACGACTAACAAGCCGACGACAGACAAAGCGAGCACGAGCCAAAAGGATTTGGAGACACCGGTAGCCGAGCGAGACGCCGGAGGGGTTGCGAAAGGCTGGGCGGCCATCGCCGGGCCCGGAATCGTCACCGGTTGCCCGCACTGCCGGCAGTTTCCCGTCATGCCGGCAAACTGGTCGGCGACCTTGGTGCGGCACCCACAGTACGGACACACGAAGTCGATGGCCATGCAACCACCCTCCACAAGAAAAGTGCGGACGGCAACAAGCCGCGCCATCCCAACAAGTTCTCTCAGAGAATTCGCGCCGAGCGGACGAGCTTGCTACCCGAACTCCAACCTGTCTCCCCCCAATATGGCGTTTTCCTGTCGGTCTTGCAATCCCCACACGGAAAACCGCCTTGCGTTGCGACTCGGGCCGACTTAACCTGACGCCGTCGCCTCAACGGACCGGTGTCGCGCCGGTTCGGCATGACCGCTGGGGCGGCTAAACTCGCTCACTTCGTCCCTCGCCAATAAGGACACGCGATATGGCCGGAGCCTTTACGGCACTGATCTTGCTGACACTGCTGCTCACGTTCCTCGTCGCCTTCGTCGGCTACCTCGTGTTCGGTCCGCCCGAATCGTAAGTCTACCTAGGGCGACGCTCCGCGGCTGCGCCGCTCCGCTTTGCCCCAGCTTGGATTGTGGAGGCCCCTTCGGGGCAGTTCGTGTATGCGCCCCTGTTGTTCGGCGGCTCACGGACATAAGGCGAACACTCTGGTGCGTAACATTTTGAAGCGATTCTGGCTCCGCAGGAGCGTCGCCCTCCCAGTCTATACATCCGTCCGCGTTAGAGCCGCCCTCATGCGGCATAGGTGTGTCAGTGTCTCACAATCGCCCGCGGTGGTTTAGCACGAGAATGCGCCCGGTTTTGTCGTCTAGAAACGCAGACAAGAAATCGTTGCCATGAGTATCGCTCACTGCGGGCCCGCACCAACAGATTACCGACTCGCTTTCTTGGACTCGCGTTCGATTCGCCGAATCGTCGACTCAAGCAGCCGCTGAAAGCGTTGGTCTCCCTGACCGCGAAGCTTCTTCAGGTCGTCCAACAAGGCCACAGGAGCCGGTTCCACGCGACCCAACAAGTAGACCGCATAAGCCCGCTGTCTTGGACGTCGCGAACGCAGTAATTGACGCAACGCAGGCACGGCATCTGGCCCGGCGGTTCCAATCCGCTGAAGCGCTCGTCGAGCTGCGTCTTCGTCGTCTCGACTGCGAAGAAGCTCGAGCAACTGAGGAACCGCGTCCTTGGCCGCCGCTCCCATCGCCCCCAGCGCGTGACACGCTTCGGCGCGAACCGACCAGTCCTTGTCCCTTAAGACTTCCAGCAACAGCTTCACCTTCTCGGCTGCAGGCTTGTGAACGCGGAGGACCGCCTGGACCGCCGCGATGCGCACTTCCCCGGTGCTTTCCCGAGCCAGCTTGGCAACCCCCTTCCAAAGCGGGTCGCTCTCCGACTCCAACTTGGGAATCGATTTCAACGCCGCCGCAACCACAGACGCCTCCTGGTCCGAAAGCAAACGAGCCAGCTCGCGCTGGGCTTCCGGATCGTGGCTTGCCAGCTTTCCCCAGAATTCGGCGGCGGCCCGCCGAGCCTCCACCGAAGGGTCTTTCAAAGCGGCACGTGCCAACGTCCGCCACGTCGACTGGTCCCGACTTCGCAGGCTGCTATGCCTTGCAGCCAACCGCAAAAGAACAGGCCGGCTCTCCGCGTCCGGCTTTGCAGCCACCTGCTGAATCTGCTCGACGATCCCAATCGGGAGCCTTTCCCACGACGACAGCGCGGTCAGCGCCACCTGGCGGACCCGTCCGTCCGAATCCTTGAGCAGCTGGGAGGTCCAAGCGACCACCTGATCTTGGTCCGGGGGTAGCTTGGCCACCAGTTCCGCCAACGCTGCTCGAACGGCGGGGTCCGGATCTCCCATGCGAGACTCGAACAAGATCCGCCAATCCTCGATCGAGCTCTCGACTCCCAATCCCACAGCTCGAACAACCGCCGCGCGGACTTGGGGCGCAGGATCTTCGAGTCTTTCCAGCAACGCCCGACGCGTGTCGCCGTCGGCCGGAAGACGCCCGATCGCCGTCACCGCGCTGGCACGTACCGCCGGGTCGTCGGCATCGAGCGCTTCCAGGAGCGCTGCCTTCGCCCCGCCCCCGATCTCAGCCAAGGCTTCGGCCACCAAATCGGCAAAGGCCGCGTCGGATACCAACAACCTCATCAGCGGGCGCACAGCCGGCCGTCCCATTCTCACGAGGCTCCGTTTCACGTGCCGCCGCATCTCGGGATGTCGTTTGACCACGTCCAGCAGCGCGGTCACTACATCCTCGCGCCCACGTCCGTGCCTCCCAAGCAAGAAGACCACATCCGCCAGCTTCGTCTCGTCTTTTTCCTTCCCAACGAGCTCTAACAGAGGAGGAATCAACGCGGATCCGTCATCGACAGCTGCCATGGCATTCATGGCGGCTCGCCGTACCGACTCCTCCGCGTTTCCCAAAGCCTCGACGAACAACCTCGCACGATCGCCGCTCACATCACCAGTTCGCCCCAATGCCTCCAGTGCCGCCACGCGCACTTGGGAATCGGGCGACCGGGCAAGACGCTCGAGTTTCGACTGGAGAGTCCTACTTATTTCCGTCAAGTATTTCACCCCACCGGCAGCCGCCGCCTGAACCTTCGGATCGGACGACGTCAGATGGCGCTCCAATATTTCCACAGCTGAACCGCCAATACGCCCCAATGCTTCGGCTGCCGCCGACCGAACCGACGCATCCTTGTCACCGAGTAACTTCGTCAAATCGTTGACCGCCGGTGCGGCTTGAGGTCCCATGACGGCCAGAGCCTGCGCCGCTGAGGCTCGAGCATTTCCATTTCCCTTCTGCAACACTTCGCGCAACGGCTCGAGCGCCGCTTTTCCAATGTGCCCGAGTGCCATGGCCGCTCGGTAGCGGCGCTGCAGCGGATACGCCTGGAGCTGACGCACCAAAACCTCGACGGCATCGGCCGCGTCCGGCCCCAGCCGATCGATGGCCAGCATGCTGAAATGCCATACCTGCGGATCGCGATCCTGAAGCGCCCGGATGAGTTGAGGCAACGCCGCTTTGGCCTCGCGGCCTCGTGTGGCAAGTTCACGCGCCGCATCGCGACGAATGTCCCGGTTATCGCTCTCGAGCGCACGCGCCAACTCGGCCACCGACGGCTCTTGAGCCGGCAACTCGGCCATCGCCAACCATAGGGCCGCAGCGAACCATCCCAACAGCGCGGCGACGAGCCTCTTGATTGCCTTCCGGTTCATAACGTCAGCCCCGTCAACCGTCCCGTACTGTCGCCCATCCAGTCGATGGAGACGCCGAATCGGTCGAGCATCGAAAGGAAGAGATTCGTCATCGGCGTTTCGGGAGGAACGACGAGGTGGCGTCCCGGGTCGATCGTGCCGTTGCCCCTCCCGGCTAAAACGATCGGCAGGTTTTCGTTATTGTGTCGGTTTCCGTCGTGGATGCCACTTCCATAGACGATCATGCAGTGATCCAAAAGCGTCCCATCCCCCTCGGGGATCGACCGCAATCGGTCCAGAAGATACGCGAATTGCTCGACGTGGAAACGATTGATTCTGGCGATTTTCGCGAGCTTCTCCGCGTTGTTGCCATGGTGGGAAAGCGAATGGTGCCCCTCGGGAACATCCACCATCCGGTAACTCCGGTTGCTTCCGGCGTTGGCGAACATGAAGGTGGCAATGCGAGTCAGATCCGATTGGAAGGCGGTAACGAGCAGGTCCGCCATCACACGCAAGTGCTCCCGGTAATCGCTGGGGATCCCCTGCGGCTTCGCCAGAGCCTGCGGCCCCAGTTCCTCTTTTGTACGCTGTTCCAACTTGCTGATCCGCTGCTCCACCGTCCTCACACCCGCAAGATACTCATCCAATTTCCTCCGGTCGGGACCTCCCAACTGGCGGCTGAGCCGACGCGCATCTTCGACCACGAAATCGAGAATGCTCTTTTGGTAGACCGCTTGTAGTCCGCGCCGCTGACGCCGCTCACTCGGACGCGTTCCCTGACTAAACAGTCGCTCGAACACAAGCTTCGGATTGACTTCCTTTCCCAATGGCGTCGACGGTGTCGACCAGGAAATGCTCGAGGAATACGCGCAGCTATACCCCGAGTCACAGTTCCCCGACGCTCGGCCCGGTTCACATCCCAACTCGAGCGACGGAAGGGGTGTCTCCTGTCCCTTGTGCCTGGCCGCGATCTGGTCGACGGACACTCCAACGCGAATACCGGCGCCCGACGTCTTTCGTGGTTGAGTCCCGGTCAGAAACACCGACGCACAGCGAGCATGGTCACCAGGGCCATCTCCGTTCGGCCGTCCGGCGTGATGCGTCAAACCGCTGATCACCAGAATCTCGTCCTGGAACTTTTCGAGAGGCTGCAAGATCGGCGGCAGCTCGAAGGCGAACCCCGTTCGCTTCGGGAACCACTCGTTCACATTCACACCATTGGGCACGAACAAGAAGGCCATGCGCAGCGGAGCCTCCATGGCGGCCGCGTGCGCTGGCAGCATCGCCTCTAGCGCCGGCAACGCCAACGCCGCTCCCATCCCTCGCAACATGGTTCGCCGATCAATTCGGTAGCTCATCACTCCCTCCCGGTATTCACTCCATCATGCCTCTTCCACTTGGCTTCGCCGCTCGATACAGAAATGGGTCGCTTGTCACGATCGCTTCGATCAACACGCTGAAACGGTAATCGCCCTGCTCGAGCTGCCGGCGGATCGATTCCAACGTACATCGGTCCTCAGGTACAACGCCGCGCCCCAAGGCATAGGTCAACATCTTCTTCGTAAAGCCGCGGCAAAAGTCATCGCGGCGAGCTTCCGCCAACACCGTCATCAACTCGCCCGGACCGCCAAAGGTGATTCCGCCCGGTAGCTCACCCGACGCATCGATGGGAAACCGCCCGTCTTTCTCCCGCCAAACTCCGATCGGATTGAAATTCTCCAAGCCGAACCCAAGCACATCCATCTGTTTGTGGCAAGTCGCGCACTCGGGGTCAGCACGATGCTGCTCGAGCCGCTCACGCAACGTCCCCAATAACTCGGCCTCTTTGCCCTCGGCCAACGGAGCCGCATTGCCGGGGGGCGGCGGTGGCGGCGTCCCCAAGATCGTCTCCATCAACCACTTGCCCCGCGATACAGGGGACGTGCGCGTCGGATTCGACGTCACCGTCAAAATGCTCGCGTGCGTCACCACACCTCGCCGCTGGGAAGGAAGCTTTACCTTGCGAAACTCCTCGCCACGCACGCCGTCGATGCCATACAGCTTCGCCAACCGCTCGTTGACGAAGGTATAGCCGGCTGTCAAGAAATCGAGAATGCTCCGGTCTTGCCGCAAGATGTACCGAAAGAACGCCAGGGTCTCCTCGAGCATGTCCTCGCGCAACTGGTCGTTGAACTGGGGAAATCGCGCGGGATCGGGCTGGACTCGCTCGAGCCGCCGGAGCGTCAACCACTGAGCGGCAAAGTTCTGAACCAGAGCCTCCGAACGGGGGTCCGCCAGCATGCGACGCACTTCTTTGCGAAGGATGTCGGGACGGCGAAGCTTCCCGGCCGCCGCCAACCGAAATAGCTGCTCATCCGGCATCGTGCTCCACAAGAAATAGGACAGCCGCGATGCGATCTCGTAGTCATCCAACGCCCGAATCCCGTCGGGATCGTCGGGCTCGGGATCTTTTTCGACTCGGAAAAGAAAGTGAGGAGACACCAACACCGCCTGCAAGGTAATGCTGAGCGCCTCACGGTCGGTGGCGCCCTTCTGGCGAACCTGCCTCGCCAACGCGACAAGTCGCTCCAGTTCCTCGTCGGTGACCGGACGCCGAAAAGCCCGCGATGCGAAGTGCTTCAGAATGCGGCGCAAACAGGCCTCTTTTGAAAGTTTGGGGCCCGGGCGGCAGATGAAGATCTTCTTGCGAGCCTGAGGGTCTTCGAGCGCTCGAGCCACAATCTCTTCAGCCGCGCGCAGGTATTTCTCGAGCAGCATCGGGGGAAGCGTCAAGACGTCGCCGATATTGTCGAAACCGTAGCCCACATCGTCCGAAGGAAAATCGTCGGCGGGGCGAAAGTCGATACCCACCAGGTCGCGAATCGTGCGGTTGTATTCGTCCCGATTCAGCCGCCTCAGCGTCACGCGCCCTGGACGTTTGACACTGCAGTCCAATCTCGCTAGTTGGCCATCGATCCACGCCACCATCGCCCGACGCTGCTCGGGCGTTGGTTGCTCCTCGGACGCCGGTGGCATCAATGCGGCTCGCACCATGTTGAACGACTTCTCCCACGGCCCGATGAACGGATCGACTTTCGGAGAAGCCATCATCTTTTCGAAGTCGACGCCCCCTTCGGCACCCTCCCCGAAGTGGCAGTCGCCACAAAAGTGCTCCAAAAGGGCGCGGCCTTCGGTCGATGGACGTTCGTCGGCCGCCGCCAAACCGACCGCGAAAAAACTCCCGAGAACACCCAAGACGACGGCTGCGGCCAAGAGGGGACGAGAAGCGTACACGGGAAATCGGTCATTCATCGCCATGAGATTCCACTCGGGCAGGTCGTTAGTGAGACATCCGGATCGCTGGCTGGAAGCCGAATGAGCGTCCTGAGGCGATCGGTACCGATACCGGTCCCCGGTTCGCCTTACCTTTCAACCCCGATCCGGGACATACGGGGCGGATTGTGTTCATAGGGAGGGAAAAACTCGGCAGGCTCGACCCGCCTCCAGAAGGCCGGTCACGCAGGACAGGCACTGAAGGAGGACCCATCCAACTTGGCTGATTATACCAGAGCCCGGTTGATGGGCAAAGCTTTCGGGTGAGGTGTGAGGGAACGGCCCTCTGTGGGCTGACGCCCACAGCTATTGCGTGGCGCCGCTTCGCGGCTAATGTCCCATCGCTCCTCGCCACCCGCCACCCACACCTCACACCTCAACCCGCTCGCCCAAATAGTGGCCTTGTGTACACCTACGTGCTACAATGGCTTTCATGAACGACCACGACACAGGACGCCGGTCTCTGTGGGCTGACGCCCACAGCTATTACGTGACGCCGCTTCGCGGCTAACGGCCACTCGCCCCTCATCCCTCACCCCTGCCGCTCGCCACCCGCCACTCACACCTCTACTGCCTCGAGTGTACAACCGGCACTTATTCTTGCCGTCCAGCTAAGCTCCAAACAGCCGCACAGCGGCCCAGGCCATTTCGCGGGCGATCCCGTCCGCCAATGATGGTTCTCGCAATCCTTCGGGCAAGACCGACCACGCATACGTCTCGACCTCGAAGTGGAGTACCTCATCTTTCGAGAGAGCCTGAAGACATCGGTCGATCTCGTCCTGGGTCGTCTCGAGCCGCCCGATTTCCTTGAGATAAATGGGAACGTGAAAGTGCGTTCGCCACTCGGATTGTTCGAGTCCCCGGGGGTCCGTCAGCGCGGCGTGCAAGTCCTCGAAAAAGCACGTCTGGCCGCTCGGACTGCGCCACACCGTTTGGTGCAAATACCGAGGTTCATCGAACTTCGCCAACTCGTCCCGTGCTGCCTCCGCTTCGTCCTGCGGCCGCCCCTCCAACCAAAGCTCAACGGCCGCGGAGATCTGCACCTTCGCGATCGGCAGCTCGGCCCGACGGTACGTCTCCACCGCGTCCACCTGGTCTTCGAACATCACCGCGCTGTGACAAATATCATGGCAGACTCCCAGATGCTCGCGCCACCAAGACGGTTCATGCAGCGACCAGAGGTGCTCTTCGCAAAAGGCGACCACATCCTGGGCCGACTGCAGCAGACAGCCGGGCTCCGGTTCCAAACAGACAACAATCCGTCGTCCTCGTTGCTCGGCCAACCGGCGCAAGAAGGCCACTGTCCGCTGAAGCTCCTGCGCCGCTGCGCGCCAGTGGCCCGATGCCTCGCCGTCTGGCGGCCAACCGATCGGCAGAGTCGAGATCGTCCCGGTCACACGCGGAGGCAAGAGATGATCCAAGATTTCGGCAAGCCGGCACGTGTAATCGGCACGCGCCGACTCCCACCAGGCGGGTCGATAGACCTGATGCTTCACAACCTCTTGGTGGAAGTCTCCGTAAGGAAACCCGTTCATCGTGCATGGCACGAGTCCCGCTTCCTCAAGCCACGCTCCAAACTCGTCAAGTTCTCGACGCTCCTCGAGAAGCTCTCGAGATGTCTGAGCCGACAACCACAACCCCACCGCCATCGGATGTTGCGGCGAATATCGCTCCTTCACCGCGCACGCGTACTGCTCAAGTGCCGCGCGGGTCTCTTGCAAGTCCCGCCCGGGATGAACATTCGTGCAATAGGCCAACCGATCGTGCATCGCCCTCTCCTCGCGAGACTCTCTCGTCTTGCCAACTCGCATCATACACGCGACGTTGCCCGCCTGCCCACTCGGGCGTAAACTGTCGCGCAGTCCAACTCCGACCACGAGGGGAGTAGTGCCTTTGTCGAAATCGAAACGTCCCATTCGTCGCCGCACCAGCCAGCTCCGAAAGAGCGACACAGTCTCAGCAACGCCGGAAGACCTCCCCAGCCGTCGATTGCATTTGGGTACTTGGGCAGCACTTCTTGGCGCTGTCGCGGCGATCGCAGGGGCCGGCTTCTACTGGCACCGAGCGCGTCGACCGTCAAAGACACCCCTCTGGCGATACGAAGTCGTCCGCGACTTCCCGCACGATGCCGAGGCCTTCACTCAGGGGCTGACCTGGCACCAAGGGTACCTGCTGGAAGGAACGGGAAAATACGGTCGTTCCGAGCTGCGACGCGTGGAACTCGAAACAGGCAAGGTCTTGCGACGAGCCACCTTGCCGGACGAATTCTTTGGAGAAGGCATCGCGGTGGCCAAGGGTCGCATCTACCAACTGACCTGGAAGAGCGGCACGGCGTGGGTTTATGACCTCGAAAAATGGGAAAAGCCGACGCAGCTTCATTATGAGGGTCAGGGATGGGGCATCACCTTTGATGGAACTCACCTAATCACAAGCGACGGAACTTCCACGCTTCGATTTCGACGTCCAGCCGACTTCCAAGTCGTCCGCGAAATCAAGGTCCGAGACGGTCGCGTCCCGGTGAGCCGCCTGAATGAACTCGAGTATGTCCGCGGTTACATCCTCGCCAACATCTGGTACCGGGATCGCATCGCCGTGATCGATCCCGCCACCGGAACCGTTCGCGCCTGGATCGATCTTGCTGACCTGAACCCGGACCGTCCTCGTGAGTCGGTCCTCAATGGGATCGCCTACGATGCGGACTCAGGACGCCTCTTCGTCACCGGCAAGAACTGGCCCCGGGTTTACGAGCTACGCGTCGACTTCCCATGACTCATCGGTTGACGCGTATGTCTTCTCAAAGGGGAAATGTTACTTGCTCGCCTGCGACGCGCCCGCCGCATTTTCGCCCAACGCCTTCGCCAATCGCCGAACGTTGGCCCGCATCTGCTCCAACCAATCCTCATCTCCACCCGCTCGATCGAGCAACCGGTAAACGACGATGTCAACCCCTCGCTCCTCCAAACGCTGCCGAATCGGCCGAATCGGCTCATCCTCCCACAACATAATCGTCGCCTGCGTTTGCTTCCTCAGCTCGTCGAACTTCGCCCACTCCGATTCCGAAGGCATCTCCGACGGTTCCCAATGCACACTGGCGATGGGCCAGCCTCCGCGCCGTGCCAAGTAATCGTAAAGAGGGTGCGACGCCAACAGTGGCGTCCCTCGTGTCTGTTCGGCAAGCTCATCCAATTCCTTCCGCCACGTTTCGATGTCCTTACGGAGTCGCTCCCACCGCCTGGCCATGGCGTCGCCGTCCTCGGGAAATGCGTCTCGCAGTGCCTCGTAGACCGCTTCGGCTTGCAAGCGGGCCAGATTCGGATCGAGCCAAGCTCCGTGCGCGAAACCCGCATGCGTGTGCTCGCCACCGGGACCGTGCCGGTGGGTAACGGCATGCTTGATCCGAATTCGGCGTCCGGCGAACGGCGCGGTCGTGTCGACGACGCGAGTCAAAGGAAGGGAGGACGTCGCCACCCATGGGGAATAGCCCGGAACGTCAAGCAAAATCAAACGACACTGCTGAATCTGAGCAAGCGTTTCGCGGGGGGGACGCCACGTAGACGGATCCACGCTCGGAGGCACCGGAAACCAAATGTCGATCTCCTTACCGGCGATACGCCGTGCAAAATACTCAAGAGCTCGGTGAGCAACAAAGACGCGAGGATGTCTCGGCTCCGACTCCCGAGACTCCCTGGCTTCCTTGTGACACCCTAGCGTCACACATGTGATGAGCATGATCCGAAAGAAGTGATGTGTATATCGCCACCACGACGAACGTCTATGCATGGCAATCCTATCCTCCCGTACGCAACAACCACCAACGCAACAAACTCGGGCCGGCCCACCAGGAAATGGCCACCAGGACAGCAAGGAGACCGGCCGCCATCGTCGCCACAAAGATCAGTTCAGCGGCTATGAGTCGAGCCGCCGTGGCTCGTCGACACCCCAGTTTGAAAAGCGTTTCCATCTCAGAGGCTCGCAGGCGCAGACTCAACAGGATGACCAACACCGTCAGGAGCACCGTGGAAACTCCGACCAGAAGCGCCGCCACGTCCAGCAGGTGTTTGACTCGGAAGACGGTCGCCAACAGAGACTCGACCACCTCCGGCGGCTCGACAAGCTGCCATGAGGGATGGTCTTGCCAACGTCCCAGCAGGATCGTTTCCGCTCGGTCATCCCTCGGCACCACGAGGGCAGCGGATATGGGAAAATCTGCGGGGTTCCCGTGAAAGTGGAAGGAGGCTTCGTTCTCCGGCGTGATTTCCAAGTATTGCTTCAAAGCAGCACCAGCGGTGATCTCCTGTTCCTTCTTTTCCAAAAGGACCTCTTCGTCGACCTCTCGCAAGTCTTGATGTCCATGCCCGATGCCTTCGACCACCCACACCGTCTTCACGTCACAAAAGACGGCGTCGTCGTCCGGAGTCTCTGCGGCAGCGAGGATACCGACGACGTGCAGCTTGAGCGGGTATTGCGTCAGCTCCACGAAGCTCTCGGTATCGGTCAACAACGTGTCGCCAGGCTCGACACCCAGGCGTCGAGCGGCTCGAGCCCCCACAAGGCACTCGCCCAGCCGCCCGAACATTTGGCCTCGCGCCACGCGCAACCCCCGGAACGGAAAATAGTCCAAGGTCGTGCCGACGAGCGGAACGCGTGAGACAGTGTGCTGAGCTGCCAGTGGAATGGCCACGGCGTAGCCCGATCGAGCCACCTCGTCGACGACGCCATAGGGAATCGTTCCCGGGACCTGCGAACGAAAGTAGAGAGCATGGAGTGTCAGGTCGGTGCGGCTTCCCAAGTGCCCAATGACCAACGGCGTGATCGCCGCTCGCGAACGCAACTCGCGCTGCAATCGGTCCAACAACAACTCAGTAGCCACCGGGAGATAAGCGGCAAGGGCCAACGCCGTGACAAGCAACGAGGTCGGACCACGGTGGTAGACAACGTATCTCCAGGCCAAATACCACATCGCTTCCGATCAGACCCCCATCCAATCTTTGAAATCCACCACCGAGTCCATCTCTGAGACGAGCCCTGTGTCATGCGTGACCACAATAAGAGTCGCCTGCAGCCTCCGAGCGTGCTCATGGAGCAGTTCCATGATTTGGTGCTTGTTCCGCGGATCCAAGTTGCCGGTCGGCTCATCCGCCAAGATCAATTCGGGTTCACCAATGAGTGCTCGACACAAGGCCACCCGCTGACGCTCGCCGTGCGACAGTCGTTGAACATTCCGTCTGAGCCGATCACCGATCCCGACAGCCTCCGCCAATGCGGCAGCACGCTCTCGCAGATCGGAGTTCCTACGTCGACTTCGCCCGATTCGGTAGGGCAACACGATGTTGTCTACTACGTCGAGGTACTCGAGCAACCGGAAGTCCTGGAAGACGAAGCCGATTCGTTCAAGCCGGAATCGGCGGCGCTGGGCATCGGTGAGCATGTCGACGCGCACACCAGTCACATCAATCGCGCCGGCGTCCGGCAGAAAGATGCCCGCGAGCAAGTGCAAGAGCGTGGTCTTGCCCGAGCCGCTCGGTCCCGTGACAGCCACGTGCTTTGCCGCCGCCACTTCCCAACGGGGAATCCGGAGTTGAAACGACGTGCGTCGATAGGCGAACTCGAGCTCGGCGACGCGCACCCCGGGCCCGGCGGACGATCCATGCGCCGAGTCAACTTCAGCCCCACGGACCGCCGCCTCCGGACGACCCGTGTTCGAGGCATCTTCACTCATGGGACAACAGGTTCTCTAGTCTATCGTGCTTCTCTACTCGAGCGCATCTTACCATACGGTGGCTGACGAACGATATCACGGATCTCCCACCGCTTCGTCCCCAAGCCGGGATCTCGGAAAACTGGCGTAGGCGTTATCGGCGAGGCTGACCTACAATGGCGAACCGACGTAGTCACGGATGAATCTGAACGAGACGGGCAAGAACTTCCTTGCGGACTGGTAAAGTTTCCATGGAACTTCTTGCCGGTCGGTCGAGAGCTGAACTGACGGGCCGATTTTCAACCTGAGTTTGCAAGGGAAGTTAAGAATCGGGAAGAACGTTGCCGGGTCAACGCCCTGGTCCGATGGCCCAGCGTTTGCACTCGGCCGCTTCCTCGAAGACCATTTTTCCACCATGGGAAACCAGGACGGTTCCCCGTATCGAACAGCAACTCGATGCCTTTCATGTCAAAGGAGTGACGGAGCATGGATGCTCGCCGCCTCTCGGCACTCGCCGTTGTTGCACTCTCTTTTTCGTCTCTTGCAGCCAGCCACCGAACGGAAAATTTCATCGTGACGGCTCGAACGGCATCGTTTGCCCGCCGAGTCGCCGAAGCGGCTGAACAGTACCGCCATGATCTGGCCGTCTCGTGGCTTGGCCGGTCGCTGCCCCGCTGGCGCGATCCCTGCCCCATCGAAGTGCATGACAGTCCCACGCTCGGAGCCGGAGGCGTTACCACGTTCTACTTCGACAACGGACGCCCCTTCGGATGGAAAATGGTGGTGCAGGGCTCGCAAGCTCGTATCCTCGACAGCGTCCTACCTCACGAAATCACCCACACCATTTTCGCCACGCACTTCGGCCGTCCCCTACCTCGCTGGGCCGACGAAGGAGCCTGCACAACCGTTGAAGATATCAGTGAACGGAGCAAACAGCACAAGATGCTCATCGATTTTCTACTGACCAACCGCGGCATTGCTTTCAACAAAATGTTCGCCATGAAGGAGTACCCTCGCGATATCATGCCGCTGTACGCTCAAGGCTATTCGCTGGCCCGGTTCCTCATCCAGCAAGGGGGCCGCCGGAAATTCGTCGAGTATATCGGCCAGGGAATGGACACGAATAACTGGACACAAGCGACGCACGATCACTACGGTTATTCGAGTCTCGGGGAATTGCAAAACGCGTGGCTCGCGTGGGTCAAGCGAGGATCACCGCGCATCGCCGTTCCGATCGCGGCGCGCCCTGCGAACCTTCCGGTTGCCCCTACAAGAGAACCGACGGCCGCTGGAGTTCCCGTCTCTTCTAACACCGTCGCAGCGACTCGATCGGCTGGTGGTACTCAAGAACTCGTCGATGTCCAATTGAATCCACCGGCTGCTGCGGGGCCGCTGACGATGGCTCCATTCACGCCTGGGACAACCGGCCGAGTGGCACTCGCTGTCGGAAGTCGACCTGCAAGTCGCTCCCCCTCTTCCGTCTCCCCGTATCAACTCACGCGTCCCCAGTCTCCCCAGCAACCCTCGCAGCAGATCCTGGAGTGGTCGGCCCGGCGTTGAACCTTGCCGCCCAGTCGCCTATTCCTC
Source organism: Planctomycetaceae bacterium (assembly GCA_015490875.1). GTDB lineage: Bacteria > Planctomycetota > Planctomycetia > Pirellulales > Pirellulaceae > S141-3. Next base: position 1,137 of record WFWZ01000217.1, on the reverse strand, counting down.
GCGTGGCGGACGACGCTGCTGTTTTCGCAAGCTTTGGCGCCGCTTGGCTTGCAGACGTTTCTCGACCGATCGCCGTGTCGGACGTGTCGGCCTGCGAGGCTTGGGAGGCGTTGCCACGTGACGTAGCATGGCTCGGAGTTTCTCCAGACAGTCGGCGACGTTGCGTCCCTGATCGCGGAACCGCTGGCTGTGCAGGACGAACTCGCCCCGATCGTTGATGCGCCGGTGGTAGTACTGCAAGAACCGTTGCCGCACGTCCTCGGGCAGAGACGGCGACCGAGTCACATCCCAGCGCAAGGTTACCTTGGTGTTGACCTTGTTGACGTTCTGCCCTCCGGGTCCGCCGCTGCGTGAAAACGTGAACGTGAATTCCCGCAAGGGGATACGGATGCGATGGTCGACCTCGAGCATAATGGCGACTCCACCGGCAAGCTTCAGCGCGACTCAACGCGCCAACTGGGCGAAAAAGGGCGTCAGATGGAAAAAAACGGGCGCGGCGAAACAGAGCGAGTCGATGCGGTCGAGCAGACCGTGATGGCCTTGCACGAGCGTACCGTAATCGGCGACGCCTCGGTCTCGCTTGATCGCCGACATCGTCATGCCTCCGGCGAATCCCATGACCGAAACGATCATCGCCATGAACGCCGATCCCCACAGGCCGAACGGGGTTACGCCGCTGAGGAGCACGCCGCACAGCGTGGCTGACGCGACACCACCGCAGAAACCCTCCCACGTGCGATTCGCATGAACCTTCGGCGCGATGACGTGCTTTCCGACGAGCTTGCCCCAGAGGTATTGGAAGACATCGTTGAGCTGCACCAGGAGCACGAAATAAAAGAGAAGACCGGGGCGGCTCCCTTTCCAGGGAACGAGGTTCCCGTGAGCGTCGGGAACCTGGAGACTCAAGTCCAGCAAGGCCGGAGCGTAACTCAGTGCATAGACACAGATCAACAGACCGAACTGAATCTTCGCGGATCGCTCGAGGAACCACTTCGGATCGCCGGAAATGGCGATACGGGCGGGGATGAGCAGCGAAGCGTAGACGGGGATGAAGATGCTATAGATTCCATAGGCCGATTCACCGAATCCCACCAGCACGTACTGCAGAGGCGTCACCGCGAAGAAGACCCAAAAGAG
>WFWZ01000216.1 GCA_015490875.1 Planctomycetaceae bacterium | reverse complement strand
TGTTGCTCGAGTTCCAATCGACGGTCGACCGGCTGATGGCTTTGCGGCTGATGGTCTACGTGGGACTGCTCTACCAGCAACTGGTCGATGAAAAGAAGGTGACCCCGAGTGAGCCACTGCCGCCGGTCTTGCCGATCGTGCTGTATAATGGGAAAGTCCCGTGGAGAGCGCCGCTGGATGTGGCTGAGTTGATCGTCGAGTCTCCCGAGGAGTTGGCTGCGTATCGCCCGAGCATGCGGTACTTCCTGTTGGAAGAACACGCTCAGGACCCCGACGAACTCGCCACGATGAACAACCTGGCGGCGGTCGTGTTTCGCTTGGAGAAATGCAAGACACCGGACGACTTGCGTCAGGCGGGTGCCGCGTTACGAAAGTGGTGTGATGATCCAGCTCGGCGCGAGTCGACGCGGCGTGTAGTCCACTGGGCTTTGCGATTCTTCACGAAACACTCAGGTGGGGAAAGACTGACTGAGGAACTGGCTGAAATACGAGACTTTGGAGCCATGTTGGAAGAGCGAATCAAAGAGTGGGAAAAGGAACTGATCGAAAAGGGACTCGAGCAAGGGATTGAGCAGGGGATTGAGCAGGGGATCGAGCAGGGGATCGAGCAGGGCGAAGCGGAAGTATTGATTCGCTTGCTTGTGCGGAAGTTCGGCGAGATTCTTCCCGAGTACCGCCAGCGCATCGATGATGCCGATTCCCCCCAGCTCCTTGCTTGGGCTGAGCGAATCCTCACGGCCGAGACCATCGACGATGTGTTCGCTGGATGATATGCATATCGTCTCGACGCCGGGTCAGGAACGGACACCAAGTTCCGGGCCCGCTATCGCAGCCCCTTCACTTTTCCCCGGTTCCTGATTCCCCAGCTTGCTCTAGTGCTTCCAAGAGCACATCGACAGAGGGGCGATCGAGGGGACTCCGGCTGCGGTGGGCCAGTACAATGCGGCCTTCGGTGTCGATGACGAAGTTGCCGCCGAGCTGATAAATGTCGTCGTGCGGTTTTTCTACCTTGGCTGCACGCGAAAAAATGAGCTTCAAGTAGCCGGGCCATAGATGAGGCCCCAAAACGGCCCAGCGACTCCCCTGAATCAACCCATAATCGCGATAAGCTCGGCGATCCTGATCGACTAACAGCGGCCACGGCCAGGCCGTCTCTTCCAAGTACCGCTCGGCGAAACGCGGAGCTTCAAACGTCAGCGCCGCAATCTCCGCTCCCGTCGCCTCGAACTCCGATCGGTGCTCTTGCAACTGCAAGAGATGGTCGCGGCACGGGATTCAGGCCAAGTGACGGTGGAAGACCAACATCACCGGCCGGCCGCGATGGTCGGCCAGTCGCCAACGGCCGCCTCCGGCTCGAGGCAAATCGATGTCGGGAGCCGGTCGACCCACTTCCGCGGGCTGCTGCTTCATCGCCTTACTCCGTCTTGGTTCTTCCCGCCTGAGTCGCCGCCGCGTTTTTCGTCGTCGATGTCAGGGCCTTGGGTCACACCGAACCCGCTTCAATGACGATCGTAGCTTGATCCCCGTCGATCACCTCGCCGATTCGCGCGGCGGCCAACGTACCGGCTTGCTCGAGTCGACGGGCCAGTTCGTCCGCGTCCTCGGCGGCGACGGCGATCAACAGTCCGCCCGACGTCTGCGGATCGTTCAGGGCCACCCGATGCGCCTCAGCGATCGAAGCCGACCACTGCACATGAGGCTCCGTGCGATTGCGATTTCGCGACGCGCCGCCGGGATAGACCTTCGCTTCAGCCAACTCCAGCACTTCGGGCAACAAGGGAACGGACGGCAAGTGCAGCCTCGCTGCCGTGCGCGAACCGTGCATCATCTCCAGGAGATGCCCGAGCAGGCCGAAACCGGTGATGTCCGTCAACGCGTGCACGCGCAAGCCGGCAAGAGCTTCGGCCGCCGATCGGTTCAACGTCCGCATCACGCGGATCACCTCTGACGCAGTCGTGTCACTCATGCGACCTTTCTTCATCGCCGTTGTGAGGATGCCCGACCCGAGGGGTTTGGTGAGAAACAAAGCGTCGCCGACTTGGGCTCCCGCATTCGTGATGACGGCGTCCGCTGGTGCGATGCCAGTGACAATCAAACCGTACTTGGGTTCGGTATCTTCGACCGAATGACCCCCGACGATTTCGATACCCGCTTCCCGCGCCGCATCCACTCCACCGCGCAGGATCTCTCCCAGAACTTCCAACGGCACTTGCTTGGTCGGGAAACAGACGATGTTCAGCGCGAAGAGCGGCCGGCCTCCCATCGCGTAGACATCCGACAGCGAGTTGGCTGCGGCACTCCGACCGAACTCGAACGGATCATCGACGATCGGCGTGATGAAGTCGACAGTCTGGATGATCGCCTGACCGTTCTCGAGTCGGTAGGCGGCGGCGTCATCCGCCGTCGACGTGCCGACCAAGATGTGTGGATCGTCGATGGGTGGCAGGTGACGCAGAACCTGCGCCAGGTCCTCTGGACCAATCTTGCACGCTCAGCCGCCTCCCTTGGTCAGCTCCGAAAGCCGCACGGTCTGGGGTTTCCCGCTGTTCATCTTGGCTTCTCCCGTAGGCCGTCTCGTGGCTTCTTTCTCCCACATGGCCCATGAACGTCAGTCCCCAACGCAGCGCCGCAAATACGTCACTCGTTGCGTGGCGGCTAGGCGACTTGAGCCAGCACGTAGGGGCCCTTGGGGATGACGGCGATGGTGGCGTCCGGGCCATACTCGTCGAGGCTCGCGGCAACCGCCTCCTCCACACTCGGAGCGCTCTCGACGAACAGACGATTGATTGTCTCCGCGTCGAGCCCATCGCTGACGAGCTTCACTTTGGCTTTGCGGCGGACCTTGGCGAGTTCCTCGAGCTGCCATTGGTCCATGACGAAGTAATCCTGTCCCAGAATCCGCTCCATGAAGATCTCCAGCGACGGATTCTCCTCGAATAGACGCTGGAAGGGGGCGCTGCCGATGCCCTCGGAGAGACTCGCGGCCATGATGATCGTGCCACCTTCCTTGACGATGGGAAGGGCTCCCGTCAGTCCCTTGACTGCTTGGTAGAACGTCGTGTCGAGCGGGTAGCCGGCGCAACTGGTTACGACGATGTCGACCGGCTCCGGCACCGTATCTCGCACCACCCCCTGCACGAAGTCGGCTCCCGCGTAGAAGGCCTCCTCCATGTCGCCGGCGAAAAACGCCAGCGGGCGACGCTGGTCGTCGATGACGACATTCACGATGAAGTCGCATCCCGCCTTCTTGGCGATCCACGTGTTCTCCTCGTGGACGGGGTTTCCTTCGAGCATCCCGCAGTCGGCGCGGGGGTGCTCGAGGAACTTTGGCGAGTGCCAGACCTTGACGGTTTCCAACGCCGCGATTCCCGGGCAAATCACCTTGCGGCCTCCAGAGAAACCGGCCATCAAGTGAGGCTCGATGAGGCCCGTTGTGATTTTCAAATCGGCTTCGATGTAGCGGCTGTCGATCCAGATCGGCACCCCTCGAGGGCTGTCACCGAGGTAGGTATGCTCCTCGAGCCGCTCACCGTAGTGGTTTTCGATCCGGTACTCCGACGCGATCCGCTCACCCACCATCTCCACCAACTCGTCGCCCAGATTGGGGCGGTGCAAGCCGGTGGCCACCAACAACGTGATTCGGTCGCGCGGGATCCCCGAAGCTTCCAGTGTCTTCAAGAGAGGGGTCAAGATGAGTTCGTTGGGGACCGGCCGCGTGATGTCGCAGATGACGACGCAGGCCGAGGACTTGCCTTGAGCCAGCTCCGCCAGCGGACGTGTGCCCCGCGGACGGGCCAGAGCCTCTTCCAACGCCTGGACCGGATCGGCCAGCGGAGTCGCATCCTTGTAGGCCAGTGTCCGAACGACGCGGTCGGAGGGAAGATCCACCTCCATCCCGACTCGGCCGTACTCCAAGCGGACGCGCATGATCGGCTATTTGCTTTCTTCGTCCTGCTTCTTGACCTTTTTCTTCTTCTTGAGCGTCACCTTTTGGACGCGCACCTTGGGCAAGCCCAGCACGGGATCCCCCTCCTTCCACCGCTCGGTGGCTCGGAGCCTCTCGAGCCGTTCCGCTCGAGTCAGCACGTTCCGGTTGCGGATCATGCCCGCACGAATCTTCAAGCTCTTGTCAATCGTCATGGTGGCCATCCCTCTGGGGAGTGGGGCTTGATCATCCGTCCGCCACCGGGCGACCGGCGTCGCACGAGGCAGGGTTGTCTTCTATGGCAAGTTCCCCAGTATACGGCCCGCCTCGGGATCTGGCAATTGCATCAGGACTTCCTAAGAACCGCGGAACCGCGGGTGCATGCGCGGACGTGTGCTCCCATTGTAGGGGGGGTGTCGCGGTTTGAGACTTGAGCGTTGGTTGGTACCACGGGAGGAAGTTTGGGAAAGTCGGGTTCGTTGGGAAGAAAGCCAGCAAGAGCAGGACCGCATCGCCCCGAGGGGGCTCGAGAATCCACCCTGGGGCAAGCGAAGCGGCGTAGCCGCCGAGCGTCGCCCTGGGAAGTCTTCGGGGTGGGCTTTTCGAGTCGGGGCGGCTTTTGGAATGACGTCGAAACACGATTCCGACCGGACGGGTGCGGCTGACGCCGGACCCGCCGGTCGAAGAATCTTGAAGGCATGTAACGAAACCCGCCGGCGTGGTTCGCGTTTTCGCGCGAGTTGCTTGCGGCCTGGAGTCTGGATACCGCCTTTCGGAAAACGTGTTCTCTTTTTCTTGAACGCCGACCGAGCGTGTTGCTCGGTGTACGCGCCGAGTGTGTCACGTGCGTGTCAGTTGGCGCTGAACGGAGCAAACGGCTCGCCAATACTCCAACCGCACCAGCACCGCTCACGTCTCACCCTTCACACTTCTTCCTTCACCCTTCACACTTCGATATAGGCGACCCGGGGCGAAGTGGTCAGTCTTTGGAAGTCTGCTCTGTCGCCGCGCCCCGCTCCGCTTCACTCATCGGTTTCTTTTTTTCTTCTCTGGGACGCGAAACCAATGATTGCTCCAGATACGGCGCCTGCCACACAACCGATGCCGGCGCCAAACTCGCTATACGTCAAATAGAAGACGAGGGCGGCACTACCTGAAGAAAGAACGAAACACGCGACAATTCCAAATAGAAGCCCGGCCGCAGTGCCGATGATGGACAACTCGATACATGAAGCAAATGCAGACACTATTCGGAAATTGCCTCGTGAATCGTTGGTGTGTGAGGCTCGATTATTTGTTGTCGATTCTCTCATTCCTTTGAAGTCTCTTAAAGTTTGACTCGGTACCCTTCTTTGCAAAGTGGAGAAATCCGATCTTCGCAAAACACGTGTCCACCTCGCTCCGATACGGGTGTCCCCCACCACCCGGAATCTACGTAAAACGTAACAGTTCAGCCGACTGAAGTTGGTGTTTGGGGAAAATGGGGAATCTT
>WFWZ01000215.1 GCA_015490875.1 Planctomycetaceae bacterium | reverse complement strand
TCCGTCCTGGGACCAAAGGCGTCGGCGCGAGGGTGGTGGATCGCATCATGGCGTCTCCAACGAGGGATTCAACTCGGAGGGCCCGCTAGTGGCCTCACCAAATCGCCCCTTATCATAATCGATCATGCGCATTCTTGTCACAGGATCTACCGGGCTCTTGGGGAACAACGTCGTCCGCCAGTTGGTGGCTCAAGGTGACGAGGTCCGCGTCCTGGTACGCTCGTCGGCCGATCCTCGCCCTCTGGAGGGGCTGCGAGTTGAGATCATCACGGGGGATGTCACGTCGGAACAAGACATCGACGCCGCGGTCGAAGGCGTGGACGCGGTGATTCACAGCGCCGGTGTCGTGCGGATCGGTTGGTCTGACGCGGAAATGTACCATCGCGTCAATGTCGAGGGGACGCAGCACGTCGCGAAGGCAGCGAGGAAGCAGGGCGCTCGACTCGTTCATGTCTCCACGATCAACACGCTGGGAGTCGCCACGCGTCGGCGAGTCGCCGATGAAACGTGGGCGGACCCTCGAGTCGTCCTTTGCCCGTACGTGACGAGCAAGCGGGCAGGGGAGTCGGTCGTGCGTGAGCAAATCCGGGAAGGCCTCGACGCCGTCATCGTTCACCCGGGCTTCATGCTGGGACCGTGGGACTGGAAACCGTCGTCGGGCGAGATGATTCTCGAGGTAGCCCGTCGATGGACGCCGCTGGCGCCGACCGGCGGCGTCTCGGTCTGCGACGTACGCGATGTCGCGGCAGGAGTCTTATCGGCGCTGGAGCGGGGACGCCGGGGTGAGTCGTACGTGCTGGCCGGGGAGAACCTGCGCTACTGGCGGCTGTGGAAACTGATCGCCGAGGTAACCGGAGGCAGCGGACCGTGGGTTCCCGCCGGCCCCATCAATCGGATGATCGGAGGCGTTTTCGGGGACCTGTGGGGGAAGGTGACCGGCGTCGAACCGGCCGTCAACTCGGCGGCGGCCAAGATGGCAAGCCAGTTGCACTTTTTCTCGAGCGACAAGGCGCAGCGGGAGCTGGGTTACACCAGCCGGCCGGCTCGAGAATCGGTCACCGACGCGTGGCAGTGGTTCCTTGAGCACGGCTACGTGGATCGATCCGCGCCGCCTCGATGATGCGCACTTGCACGCGCTGACCCGGCTCGAGTTCCGCCTGCGGAGCGACAACCACCTGGGCTCCTTTCTCAAGGCCGCCGCGGATTTCCGCCCAGCGGTCATTGGCAATGCCGAGTGTGACACGAGTGCGTCGCAACTTGCCGCGAACCACTTGCCACACTTCCCACGTTCCCTCCGCACTGCGAAACAGAGCTGTCCGAGGAACTCGCAGCACTTGGGAGCTTCGCCCGGTTTCGATGCGAGCCCAAATGCGGTAGCCGACTCCGATGGAAGCTTCACGCAGGCGTTCTCGGGACGCGTCGTCGAATCGAATGATTACCCAGACCCTCTGTTGCTCAATACCAAGTGAACTGCGCTTCGTGAAACCTTCCGGGTCGATGCGATGGACGCGCCCCGAGAGCACCAGTCCCTGGTCGTTCGACCGTTGCTCCGTAAAGATTTCGACAGGCGCTCCTTCGCGAATACGGAGTGCTTCTTCGGTGAGCACGTCGACGCGAGCCTCCAAGGAGTCGAGGTTGCCGATCCGCAGGAGTACGGCTCCTTCGGGAACCACCTTTTCGCTTGTCGTCGCTCGCCAAAGCACGACACCATCCACCGGGCTCTTCATGGTAGACCGTTCCAGCAGCAGCCGAGCTTGTTCTAGTTCGGCCTGGGCAACGTCACGCTGGCGGCGAACCCTCTCGGCACTCAACTTGCGGCGCTGGAGGTAGTGATCGACGACGGTGGGCAAAAGATCCGTTGCCTGCTGGAGCAGCCGCAACGCCTGCTCGGTGCGCTGATCTTGCTCGTACTGCGAGTGAAACCGGACGAAGTCGATTTCGACTCGATCGAGTTCGTCTTCGGACCGCACTTCCTCGGCAGCCAGTTTCCGAGTGCGCTCAAGGATCCGGCGGATGGCCACCAGCGCTTCTTTGCTCTCGCGAGTGCGCACTTCGGCCGCGTCGGCGATCCGTTTCATCGCGTCCGCCGAGAGTTGGGCTTGCCGTTTCAGATCGAGTTCCACCTGCTCGTGCGCCGCCTCCTTCCATGCGGCCTCGAGTTCCGCGACCGCCTTCTCGGCTCGGCGAACAGTCAGTTCAACATCCTTGGTTACGAGCCTCGCCACGACTTCTCCCTTTCGGACGGGTTGGCCGACTTCGACATCCAACGGAGCCAACCTTGCGGTGGCAGGCATCGTGATTTCCCACTCACGGGGCAACCGCGTGACGCCTCGGCGAGCCACTGTGGCGACGACGTCGGCTTTGTCGACGACAAAGACGGCCACCACCGGACGACTGGTCCGCCACAGCCACCAGACCGCTATGGCAATGGTGACGAGGGCCACCGGGAGTCCCCATTTCCAGAATCGCGTGGAAGCGTGTTTCATGGTTGGTTCCTCGAATCACGGTGGAGATGGGGGTGTCGGATGCTAGGAAACACAGAGGCACAGAGGACATGGAGTTTTCGGCGCAACTCTCTCTGTGCTCTCTGTGTCTCTGTGTTTCTATTCCCCTCCGTTTCCATTCCTCTCATCTTCGTCCTCGTCCACGATTCGATGTAGTCCATCCGTCCATTCTATTTCCTTGGTATTTCATTAGCTGCGTTGCACGACTGCCATCGTCCCACAGTGCTTCGTTTGGCTAGCCGGTTACACTTTCTATTCTCGCACATTGAGAACATCTCGCACCTCGAGTCGGTGAATGCGGCGTTGGACCGGCAGGTGAGCCGCCAGGATGAACACAAGTCCCATCGCAGCGGTCGTCCCCCAGACCCACGGCGCACCAGCAAGCGGGATGCGAAACAGATCGTTATCACGGTACGGAAGGATCGAGAGCCACGTGATGGCGTAGCCGAGCGGCAGGCCGGCGGCCGTGCCGATGCTTCCCACCAGCAGTGTCTCACGGAAAAACAGGCCTCCCACGCGCCACGGGGAGTACCCGAGCGCCAGC
>WFWZ01000214.1 GCA_015490875.1 Planctomycetaceae bacterium | reverse complement strand
GTATGGCAGGTGATCAAATCGCTGCTGGCGTGAGTGGGCAGCGGTGATCGAGCGGGCAAGCTAACGTTTTCCAGGGAGGCCGTGTTCGTGTCACCCGTGGGAAGAGGTGAGAGCGTTCGATGAAGGACTGGGAAGCTTGGGCGGACCGTCACGCAGAGATTCGACGCTGGCGGTCCGCCGTCATTGAAACTCGCCAGGGTCGGCTTGTGGCGATCCGGCGGCGATGGGGACGCCGCGTCAGTTGGTGGCGAGCGCAACTCGAGGGTCGATGGTGGCACCGATGGAAGACGGGAGATCGCTGCCGACTCTACTACTACCAGCCTCTTCCTATCCCCGACTATCTAGCGCTATCCTTCGTCGTTTCCACAAGAGAGACTCGACTGGCGACGTTTCGCCGGGCCCTCACCGTGTTGGATGAAATCGCGCGCCTGAAAGGAAGTTGGGCCATCGTCTGCCAGCCGATGAACGGTCGCATTTCCGACAGGTTGCTTGCTCGTTGGGGGTGGGAGCCTCATTGTCGTGGGGAGCGGGGACGCCATTTCATCAAGCGGTTCGGAAAGCCGTTCCGGTGGTCCGAAGAGGCGGACATCTCGGGTTGGTGCGGGGTGGACGAACCGGGAGTGACGCTCGAGCTGGTCAGTACGTCTCAGGATAGATGACGATATCGACGCGGCGATTGGCGGCTCGGCCGGCAGACGTGGCATTCGAGGCGACTGGGTGGTTGGCTCCCATGGCCAGGATGAAGAGTTGGTTGGGAGGGAGCCGGTAGCGTCGAGTCAGTTCATCGAGGACGGCGACGGCTTGTTGCGCCGTGAGCAAGTGTGCGGTGGCCGACGCGGTGCGGGTCGGCCCGGAATCGGTGTGTGTTTCGATGGCCACGCGTTGACGCGGGTAGTGCGTCGCGATCGCCTGGGCGACCTGAGCCAACAGGGGAGAGGCGGAAACGATCAGTTGCGACGTTCCCTGGCGAAAGAGCCGATCGGCGGGGATTTCGATACGGACGAGTTCGCCGTCCTGTTTCACCGTGAGCCCCGGGATATCGACCGGTTCGATCGATCGTAGCAGGCTGTTGTTGGGGCGGAGCGTGGCCGAGCCGCGTTGGCGAAGCGAGGCTTGAAAGGCGGAAATCTGCTTCTCGGCCTGCTGTTTGGCTACCTGCACCTTGCGCAGCTCTTCAGCCGTGTCCTTCAGACGCGCCTGGAGCAACCCGAGTTGTTGTTGATAGAGATTCGCCTTTTGTTGTTGTTGGGCGAGTTGCGCATGGAGTTGCTGGTTGGTCGTGTCGAGTTCGGCGAGTCGCCGCTGGAGTTCCTGGACTTGAGCAGTGGCCGTTGCGGCTGTGGGTGCTCCGGGGGCTTGCGGCTGGTTGGCAACGAACGGGTTGGAGTTTTGGCAGCCGGCAAGCGTGGCGATGAGAATCAGGGCGAGCCGCAACGGCCAGGGCGATCTTGGCGCAGGCGAGCACCTGCGAGTGGAAACTCCGGGGATGGGGGCAAGCGAGACCATCGGCGCGCGGCTTGGGAACAGGGAAACACCAACGAGGCGGGGGGATGGTATCGCCTCAACGCCAGCCGATCAAGATCGACTGGGAAAGATGGGAAGGGGAGGGGAACGAGCGCACGAGTCGGAAGGGGCAGTGTCGAGAAATCGGTGAAGAGCTGGCGAATTCTTCTTCACAACGGTTGGAGAACTGGCCTTACGATGGGAGATGTCGGACAATAGTTTGGCGACTTCAACAGGGGCAGGCTCTTCGGGAAACCAGATAGGGGAAATGATGGACAGCGGTTCCAAAGCGAGCGCGTCTGGCGATTCGAGGTGATGTTGTGGAAAACGAAGCACGGGACGGAAAACCCGAGTGGAAGCTAGTTACTGAGTATGACGTATCGGAGTACGAGTGCGGACTCGTTGCCGGTGATCACGTCCGCTTGAAGAGAGATTTGCGGATTAGAGACTGGGAAGGTCGCTTGACAGGCGAAGTGCATCCAGCCGGTGAAGTATGGCTCGTCTTGCCGGGCGCGACTCAGGACCCGGGCGTCGTGTGGTTTCTCCAACCAGATGGGAAACGGCACACTTGGCCGGACAGTTCCGAGGTGTGGGAATGGTTTGAGAAAGTCTAATGAGCGCTCACGCGTGTTGACAAAAGAGGGAACGAAGGAAGCCATGGAAGCCAACCGAGCGCAGAGGAACGGAAACACAGAGACACGGAGGCCACCAAGAGAATGTTTTCCCCAGGCTTCGTGCCCTCTGTGCCTCTGTGTTTCACAATAGACGCAGCTTTTCTACCCTCACGAACGCCAACTTCAGTCAGCTAAACTGTTACTCTAGAAAAGAAATCCCCTCTGCGTTCTCTGCGGCTCTGCGAGAGCCCCTCCTCCGCGTCTCCGCGAGGCAAACGGACTCGCGCAAAGGCGCAAAGACGCAAAGGAGAGAGGGTAGGTTGGTACAGAGAGTGGCCAACGATGGAGGTCGAATTCGGCTATCATGTGCGGGCCGACGATACAGCCTATGCGTGGTGTCCCGTGGCCAATCCGTGATCCATGCCGACGGCGAGTTTTCTAGCGTGGCGTTCCAATCGAGTCAAAGATTTCCATGCTGCGACTGACGATATCGATTCCCTTCAAGTACGACAAGGTACACAACGGTCGGCTGTCCTATATCTTGGAGGACATCTCATTCGATTACCGATCGGTGTACTCGCACAGCTTCTCGGACGTTGGTGTGCTTCTTTTCGGAAATCTGGAGGTTCGCGTCTCATGTGGCGATGGGCTGGCCGTCGGCGTTGAAGGGCGAACCAATTGGATGCACTGGCACCGAGCGTCCATCCAACCGCCATTGGCGCCGCCGATCGGCGGGAGCGTGTCTTTCTGCACCGAAGACGTCCCACCTCGTGGAGTTGCGTACGAGATCTGGAATAAAGACGAATGTTATGAAGCGTACGACGTTTCCACAGGATGGTACCTGACCACACGTAGCGATAAACGGGCGACGTGGCACGATGCCGCGCAGATCGAGTTCGTCGCTGGCTGTCGGTTTCTGTTTTCGGAATCGGAGATATGCGGGATTCTCCTGAAGCCGGTCAATGCTCATGAAATCGCAGGCGCGTTGATGCAAAGTCGACGGTAGTCCGAGTCCTGCCGTGGCAGATGGAGATTCCTGTTTGCGCGGGAGGGGCAGTGAGAGTCACGGAGATCCCGTCTTCCTCAGCAGGGCCACGCATTGCACGGCGAGGGCTTCTCCGCGTCCGATCGGACCGACCGATTCGCCGGTCTTGGCTTTGAGCCAGATCTGGTCGACGTCGACGTTGAGGATTCGAGCCACACTCGCGCGGATCGGTTCCCGGTACGGCAGGAGCTTGGGGCGTTGAAGGTGCACGACGCAGTCGAGATTGACCAGCTCCCATCCCTGCTCGAGGACTTGTCTCCATGCCAGCTCGAGCATTTCGGCCGAGTTTCCTCCCCGATGTGCAGGATCGGTGTCGGGGAAGAGTTCGCCGATGTCACCCAATGCGGCGGCTCCCAGCAGTGCGTCGGTAACGGCGTGTAGCAGCGCGTCGGCGTCGCTGTGTCCGGCCAGATGGTGGTCGTGGTCGATGTCCACACCGCCCAGCCGCAGCGGACCTCCCGCTTCGAAGCGGTGCACGTCGTATCCCAGGCCGATTCGCAACACGCTGCCCATCGACTCGTCTCTCCCGTTGGCCGCGGATTTTGCCGTTTCTTCGAGCCTCGCCCGGTGGCTCGGATGGCTACCCCGAGTGTAGCGATTGGTGCTCGGCCGTTACACTTCACCGTACCAGCCAGGAGTATCTGTTTCCGTCCATGTTTTCGGTCATGGCATGCCCGACGAGCCGATCATCGAGATCCGCCAGCTCACCAAGACCTATCGCGTCTACCAGAAGCCTGAGGGCCTTTGGGCGAGCGTCCGGGGGCTGGTGCGCCGCCGGTACCGCGAGGTCCGGGCGGTCCGAGGGATCGACTTGACGGTGGAGAAAGGGGAGTTCGTCGCGTTTCTCGGTCCCAACGGAGCCGGCAAGACGACGACCCTCAAGCTCCTCTCGGGCGTCATCTCCCCGACCTCGGGGACCGCTCGCGTGATGGGGTATATCCCGTGGAAGCGTGAGAACGCCTATCGTCGCCGCTTCGCGTTGGTGATGGGCCAGAAGAACCAGCTCTGGTGGGACCTGCCCGCTCAAGAATCGTTCCGCCTCCACCGCCACATCTATGGACTCGATGAGGCCGCCTTCGAATCGGCTCGGGACGAACTAACCGAGTTGCTCGGTGTGCGGCACTTGTTGCAGCAGCCGGTCCGCGAGCTTTCCCTTGGGGAGCGCATGAAGATGGAACTCATCGCGGCGCTGTTGCATCGTCCCGAGGTTCTTTTCCTCGATGAACCGACGATCGGACTCGACGTCGTCGCCCAGCACAACATTCAGGAGTTCCTGCGGGAATACCAGCGTTCCCGAGGCATCACGATCTTGCTGACGAGCCACTACATGAAAGACGTTTCGGCGTTATGTCAGCGTTTGGTCATCATTGCGTCGGGAGGGATTCACTACGACGGTTCTCTTTCGGGGATCATCGACACATTCAGCAAACACAAAATCGTGACGCTGTTGTTTGCCGAGGGGAGTTTCCCCCATGCCGCCGAGCGGGTTCTTGCGCCTTATGGCGAGGTCAAGGAGGTCCAGCCGCCTAGGATCAAGTTGCGAGTCGAGCGGACGAAGGTGGCCGAGACCCTGAGCGCCTTGTTGGCTCGATACTCGCTCGATGACGTCTCTGTCGAGGACCTGCCGCTGGAGGACGTGATTGCTCAGGTCTTCGAACACGTGGACCACCAGGAGGAGGCTCGCGTGGGATGAACGTTTCAGCGGTCTTTTCCTGGCTGCAGCGGCTGCGGACGTGGTGGGTGATCTTGAAGATCTCTCTCGAAGAGCGTCTCGTCTATCGAGGCGACTTCATGCTGGGGACGCTCATGCGTTTCCTTCCGATCATTACGCAGATCTTCTTGTGGAACGCGGTTTTCCAGGCCGCGGGGAAGAGCACGATTGTTGGGTACCAGTTCCGAGATGTGGTAGCGTACTACTTGCTGACGATGGTCAGCCGTGCTTTTTCGAGCATGCCGGGGTTGGCATCGGGGATTGCCCTGCAGATCCGCAGCGGCGAGGTCAAGAAGTTTCTTGTGCAGCCGGTCGACATGCTCACGTTTCTGCTCGCGGGTCGAGTCGCCCATAAGCTGGCGTATTACTCGGTCGCGGTGTTGCCCTTCGCGTTGGTTTTCTTCGTCTGTCGCGGCTACTTCAACGGGGTTCCGCCGGTGGATGTACTTGTCGCGTATGTGCTCGCGCTGGTGATGGGTTTTCTGCTGGGGTTCTTTTTGGAGTCGTGCATTGGTCTGATCGGGTTTTGGTTCCTCGAGGTCAGCTCGCTCCTTTTCGTCTACATGCTCCTGAGTTTCTTTCTCTCCGGCCACATGTTTCCTCTGGATCTGCTGCCGCACCCCTGGAATCGAGTGGTCGATTTCCTTCCCCTCAAATACGTCGCTTATTTTCCCGCCGCGGTATTCCTCGGCAAGGTGCCTCGGGAGTTGCTGTGGCGTGAGCTGGCGATCGAGGCGGCGTGGATCGTCGTGTTCATTGTCTTGGGGCGGCTCATGTGGCGAGCCGGCGTGAATCGCTACAGCGGCTATGGAGGGTAGGGGAGATGGCAAATCTGTGGCGAGTCTATTTGCGCGTCTTCCTGACGTTCGCGGCGAACAGTCTTGTGCGGGACATGAGTTTCCGGGCGAACTTCTTGATTCAGTGCATCTCTTCGACGTCGTGGGCCGTGATGAACCTCGGGTTCTACCTCATCATCTTCGTCCACGTCGACGAGATCGGGCCTCAGACCGGTTGGGGCAAGTACGAATTCTTCGTGTTTTTGGGGACGACGTGGATCGTCAACAGTCTGGTGCAGACGCTGTTCATGCCGAACATGCACGAATTCAGCGAGTTGATCCGAACGGGGAACCTCGACTTCGCGCTCCTGAAGCCGATCGACACGCAGTTTCTGATCTCGTTTCAGCGGATCGAATGGTCGTCGCTGGCCAATGCACTCTTGGGCGTCGTCGTCGTTGCCGTCGGGATGCACCAGTTGATGACTCGCCCCGAGCATCCATTGCCGCTTTCGGCGGTCACCATCGCCCTCTATCTGTTCTACATTTTGTGCGGCGTGACGATCCTCTACAGTTTGATGATCTCGCTTGCGTCGACCAGCATCTGGCTCGGTCGCAACCAGACGCTTTATGACTTCTGGTTCTACATCACGAACTTTTCTCGCTATCCGATGGAGATGTACCGGCACGGCTGGGGCGTCGTCTTGTGGGGCTTCTTTACGTTCGTCGTTCCCGTGTTGCTGGTCATCAACATCCCGGCTCGCGTTCTGGCCCGTCCCCTCTATCCCGATCCTAGCGTCGCATGGCCGTTGGCCGCTTTTACGCTGGTGGCGACGGTGGGGAGTTTGATTGTCTCGCGAGCCATTTTCTGCAGGGCTATCGGCAGTTATCGCAGCGCCAGCAGTTGATCAGACTTTGGGGGGCTTGCGTTTGGGAGGAGGGCGCGGGATGCGTCGAGGTTGGGGGTTGCGCGGCGGCCGAGGCCGGTTGTTGTTTCCACCAGCCGAAGGTCGGCGGCGCGGCGGATTCAAGTTCGTGTAGGATTCGGTCCACGTCCACCCCAGCGGAACAGCCAATTCTTTCTCGGCTAGATAGGCCCAGGGCGTCCCTGGGTGCTCATTGACGACGCGTTGCAGATAGGCTCGAGCCTTCTTTGCGGCGCCTTTGAGTTTCGTGCTGACGGTGATTTCGTCGGAAGGTCGGAGGGTCCAAGTATTGTTGCGGGGATTTTGAAACTTCAGGCCGCGTTTCGCCTTGGCGAGCATGGCGTTGTACGACTGTGTCCGCACAAGGATGGCCAGCGTCCTTCCCATGGCCAGGTCGTAGCCGGCCTGCCAGCGGGGCGATTCCTCTTTGGCTCGGTCGGATTCGCCTTCTTTGAGCACGGCGTAGATGGCTTCCACTTGCGGTTCGAGTTTGGCTGGGCCTTTTTGCGCTTCGGTGATTTCGCGAGCAAAGGTGGCTTCGTCTCGCTTGACGAATCGCAGCCGAGGGGATTGCAGGGGGGTGACCCACGAGAGTTTGGCGGCTTGCACAAGTGCGGCTCGAGCCCGATTCTGGCGAAGGCGTTTCAGGTAGACTTCGGCAGGAACGTAGTCGGGCTGGTAGCGTTTCATGACCTCCGGGTCAAAGAACCGTTCGAAATGGCTCGAGAACGGCGTCGTTTCCCGGCGACTGACCGATCGTCCAATCTGCCGATTTGCATGCACTGTGAAAAAGATCCCGCCCGTTTCCACGCAGAGGCGGGTCAGGGCAAAGGGACCGAACCCCGAATCGATGATCGGGTCGCTTTGATCGCCGGAAAAATAGAGCTTCAGTCGTTCCGGTCGCAGCGATTCTGGCCCCTGCTCGATCTGCACCCACTGCGGCTGTTGGCTGTAACGCGGATCGGGGTCGACCCATTTCATTTTGGTGACGCGTCTGCCGAAGGGGGCGGGAGCACCGACGACATAAACCGGCATGGCGTAGCGCCGACATAGTTTCACTGTTTCTTCAAGCCCTTCAGTGTCATTACCTGCTTCATCGGTGAAGACGATGAGCATGACATTGCGGCGAGGCTCTACTTCCTTAGTACGGAAGCGGTAGCGCTGGTACTTCTTGGCAGCCAGGTAGATCGCGGTAAAAACTCGTTCGACACCCGAAGGGTCAAGTTGGATCGCGGCAATCGCACGTTCGATCTCGTTCACGTCTGCCGTCCGGTCGGCGTGCCAGTGGACTTCTTGACCGAACGACAGGACCGAGGTCAAGAGCGGCTCTTTGAAGCGTTCCACTCCGGTCAGATGTCCTGATTCGCGTAGGACTCCCAGTTCGGTGTAAATCCGTTTGACCCGTTGGTGCAGCCACTTCCGCTGCCGGTAGAGGCTTGCCGACTGGTCGAAGATCCAAACGACGATCGTGGGGCGTTCTTCCATCGAGAGGATGATTTCTTGTGTGAGCCGGTCGATGGCGCCGGCAACGCCTGTAACGCCGTGGCCCGCGCCGCCGCGCACGCGGAGTGACTCATGGAAGTGCGGGCTGGTCGGTGTGACCATTTCGCTGGCCACTTCGATTTGAGCGTCCACGACCGGATCGAGTTCCATTTCAGTCGGGACGAGGCTGACGGGGGAAACTTCTGGAGCCAGTGCCAAGGCTTCGGCCTGCTCTTCCGTACTGAGCGCCCCGATCTCTTCTTCGATCTGCTCGCTGACGGCGAACGCTTCGGGAAGTTCAGGCTCTTCTTCGACTCGGTTGTCCACGACCACCGTCACCGGATCGGACCAGTGACGCACCAGCGGCACCAAGGCCAGGACGATGAAGGCGACGACGTGGGCGCAGAAACTCACCAGCATCGCCAGCGCGCCATGCAGCAGGGGAGCTTCTTCCGCGGCTGGGGGCGCCGATGCAGGATCGAGAGGAGATGGTGGCACAGCGTCGCCGATTTCGATGTGGTCTTGCAAGTCGGTCTGGACGATGAGCGGTGATGTCACGGCCCGCGTTCCTCCTGGGGGTACCTGACACGAGTTTCCAGTCCGCCGAACCGGCTCGCTCAGGCCGCCCTTTATTGTCCACGATTTGGAGTGGTTTGGCAAGGAAGAAGCCCGGATACGGGGGATGTTCGTTGACGGCAGAGGGGGGCACGTTTACGATGAAATTCAGGTGTTGGTGGGTTTCGTTTTTCTCTGAGAGGCGTTTGGGTGATGATCGTACAGTCGTGGCTGCAGCGGCAGTTCCTAAGGGGCTCGTCTTTATGTCTCGTGGCCGGGATTGGCTTGGCCATGGCATCGGCCTCTGTCGGCATGGCCCAACAGGGCGGTTCGAAGAGGGCTCCCAGCCAGCGTGTCTCGCTGACGACCGACGACGGAGTGCTCCTTTCCGCCACCTATTTCCCAGCTACGCCTGAATCGAAGAAGGGGGAGGAGCCCGATCCCGATGCTGGCAAGAGTGTGGCTCCCGTCATCCTGGTTCACGACTGGGGGGGAAAGGCGAGCGAGCTCTATCCGTTGGCCAGGTTTCTCCAGCAGACGCACCGCATCGCGGTGATCGTTCCCGAGCTTCGGGGGCATGGGGATAGCGACCGGCAATTGGTCCGAGGCGTCGAGACGAAGCTGGACCACGAGCGCATGAAGCCTCCTCAAATCGCTCAGTCCATTCTCGACATTCAGGCGTGCAAGCGGTTTCTATTGGAGGAAAACAACGACAAGAAGGTTAACATCGAGATGCTTTCGGTGATCGGCGTCGGGTTCGGGGCCGGGTTGGCGGTCAATTGGGCGGCCTACGACTGGAGCGCGCCGATGCTGCGAACTCGAAAACAGGGGCACGATGTCAAGGCATTGATCCTGTTGTCGCCGAAGACGACGCATCGAGGTGTGTCGACGCGCACGGCGACTCGCCATCCCGCCCTCCGCAGCACGATTGCCGTCCAAATCCTGGTAGGGACGGATGCTCCGTCGTACAAGGATGCGTCGAAACTCTATCGGACGCTCCACCGCGCCAAGGAAGATCGCACGCCGCCTCGAGTCGTGCTCATCAAGTTCGACACGAAACTGGAAGGCGTAAGGCTTCTTTCGAGTCCGCTTGGCCGGCAGGTGGCCAACCACATGACGCGGTTCCTCACGGCGCACATTTTCAAGCGGGCGCCGCAGCTTCCATGGCAGGAGCGGCATGTGAAGAAGCGCAACGAGTGACGCCTAGTCGATTCCGCTCGTTGCCGATCATGTGACAACGGTTGGGAGGTCTGTTGCCCGCAAACTTTGCCTCTCTTGCCTTCCTTCCCCGATCGTCCACTAGAACCTGTTTCCCATTCTTTGGGCAGTCGAAGGAGGTGGTCCCGGTTTTCGTCTAAGTACGCCCGCCTGCCCTGTGGTCTCTTGCCTTTGAGCGGACGCCGGTAAGACTTGAAGTGACTTGTGGGACGGAAACGGGATTTTCCGCATTGGCAGGACAACGGAGTGTCGTTTCTCGAAGCTCTTGCTGAGAACGGCACACATGAGTCTTCGACGCTATTTGGTCGCAGGTGGAATCGTGGCGGCGGGGTGTGCCGGAGCCATGCCGTTTTACCAGTCCACTGGCGACGCTCGCTTGGTAGCTCGCACCGGGCCGCCTGCCCCCACGCTTCCCCTGCTCGAATCGGACACGAATCGCGGGACGCCTGCAGCGAGCCAAGAGGACGTGGACGCGGCACTTGACTCGGTCCGGGTTTCGCTCGGGCGTCCAGAGTCGCCGGGCTATTCCACGCGGTCTTCGGATGTTCCGCCTCGCATGGCGGCCACGTTCGATGATGCCGTCGGTTCCCGCCTTCGCTGGGCGGCTCGAGAGACTCCCATGCGTCCGGCGGTGGCCGGTCGCGTCGAATCGCTTCCCGCCTCTCCCGAGACACCTCATCGCAGAGGGGCAGTCGAAGCTTCTGCCGCTTTCACTGCGCAAAGAGATCGAGTTCACATCGTTCAGGACGGAGACAGTCTCGAGCGGCTGGCGCAACGCTACTACGGCTCGGAGCGTTATGCGGCGTTCTTGTACTCGGTGAACCGAGCGGTGTTGCGTTCGCCTCAGATTCTTCCCATCGGTGCTTCGTTGCGGATTCCGGCACAACCGCCGGCGCTCTCCTCTCGTCCCATGTCCAACGGCGATGTTGCAGGCAAGGCTCTTCGTGGCGAGCACCGCGAGGACGCTGACGATCTGGTACCGGTTGCCTGGAAGTGATGCCCAGGCGTTCTCGCTCAAAGGGCGGCAGCCGTATTCGAGCGTGTTCCTCCGGTTGCCGCTTGACCGGTGGCGGTACGTTGGAGCATCCACAGCAAGGCGGGTGAGGCGACGAAGATCGAGCTGTAGGTACCTACGATGACGCCGACGACCAGCGAGAAAGCGAACGCGTGGATTCCTTCCCCGCCGAAGAAGTAGAGGATGGCGACGACGATGAACGTCGTCAGCGATGTGAGAAGAGTTCGGCTGAGTGTCTGGTTGATGCTCGTGTTGATCATCGCCGCAGTCAGTTGCGGACTCTTGCCACGAACTTCACGAATCCGGTCGAATACGACGATCGTATCATTGAGCGAGTATCCGATGATGGTCAGAAAGGCGGCGACAACGGGAAGACTGATTTTGAATTCTTCGATCAGGAGCACGCCCAGGAACGGAGCCAACCACTTGCTAACGGCAATCGCACCGAGCGTAATGAGCACGTCGTGGACCAGGGCGACGACGGCGGCCAGGCCGTACTGCACGCGTTGAAAACGGATCCAGATGTAGGCGATGATGCCAAGGAGGCTGACAATCATCGCCCACATGGCGTCGTTTTTCGCATCTTCGGCCACTTTTCCTCCGATCACGCTTACCTGCAGAATCACGGGCCGTTCGTTGATGGTGGTTCGGAGTTTCTCCAGGATCCGCTGTGCCTGCTCCGGTTCCGCCGCGAAGCCGACTTCCCATTTCGTGTAGGGACGCTGGTCACCCGGTTCGACATCGACGACGGTCCCATCATCGGCGAAACCTCCCAGCATGGGGTCGGCGATATCCAG
The DNA here is from genome assembly GCA_015490875.1 of Planctomycetaceae bacterium. Lineage (GTDB taxonomy): Bacteria > Planctomycetota > Planctomycetia > Pirellulales > Pirellulaceae > S141-3. Next base: position 27,850 of record WFWZ01000214.1, on the reverse strand, counting down.
TTTCAGAGCTTGGGCGGCGTCTCGGATCAACTCCAGCAGCACTTCGGCACGGATCGGCTGTTGAAATTCGAGGATCGCTTGCGAGCCGCCATCCTCAGCTTGGCGCACTTCCCCCAACGTCATTTCGTACGACTGGAGTGCCGAAGTGCCGTCCTTATGGCGCAGAGCTTTCACGATCCGATCGATCAATTCCCGTTCGCTCGTCAGCGAACTGGTCACGCGGTACAACGTTCGCGGGGGATGTCCCTCTTGAGTCATCTCATTGACGGTGAACTGCACGGCTTCCTTCTTGGCATCCCCTTTCTCGAACTCACCGCGCAGCTTATCGCGCACCTCATCCGGTTCCATCGGCTGCCGGAGGACGAAGGCCACTTGAGTTCCACCGTTGAAGTCGATATCGAACAGTCCCTTGCCGCGACTGAAGGTGGCTCCGAGTCCGATAAGAACGAGAGCTGTCGAGAAGACGGCGGCGATCGCGCGTTTGTTGATGAAATCGATGTTGGTGCGAGAAAGGAGTTGGAGCATCTTCAGTTGCTTCAATCGGCGTTGCCGTTCGGAGAGTTCGAAGATGATTCGCGAAATGAAGATCGCGGTGTACATACTCATCAAGATGCCGAAGATCAACGTGACGGCGAAGCCGCGCACCTGATCGCTGCCGATGACATAAAGCACGATCGCCGTAATGAGCGTCGTGAGGTTCGCGTCGACGATCGTCGTAGTGGCTCGAGAAAAACCATTGCGAATGGCCATACGCAATGCGGCTCCGCGCCGGAGTTCTTCCCGGATACGCTCATAGATCAACACATTCGCGTCAACCGACATGCCGACCGTCAGGACCAGACCGGCCAATCCCGGCAGCGTCAGGGGCGCGCTGAGTTGAACCATCAAGGCGAGGATGAAGAGGAGGTTGAGTAACAGAGCGAGGCAGGCGACGGGACCGGCAAATCGACCGTAGTAGATCAAAATAAAGGCAAGTACCGAGGCCATGGCCACGACCATCGAGACTTTTCCCTTGCGGATCGTCTCTTCGCCCAATTCCGATCCGATGTTGTTCTCGCTGATCGGGGTCTGGCTGAGGACGGCTGGAAGCCGACCGGATCTCAGGACGCCCACAAGAAAATCGATCTCTTGTTGCGTGAATCTTCCCGTGATCTGGCCTCGATAACTGATCCTCGATTGGATGACAGGAGCGGATAGGAGTGTCCCATCGAGCAGAATTCCGAGGCGACGCTGTGTTCCCGTATTGGGATCGGGAATGTTTTGACCGGTGAGCATACCGAACAGACGCGGCCCTTCTCCTCGGAGAGTGAAACTGACGCAGAGTTTTCCCTGCTCGTCGAAATCCGGCTTGATGATGCCCAGGTGTTTTCCTGTGACGTTGTATTCATCGCGGTACATGAGCACCTGGATATCCCGCACGCCGATCTGTTCGAGGTATTGCGCGAATTGCGCCATGTCCCGAAAGTCGGCTCCCGGGATCTCCAAGATGTCACCGACCTGGAACTGGCAGTCTGCCGACCGCTTCGAGACACGAAGAAGTTCGCGGCCGGGATAGACATCCACCTTAAAGGGCTTGACACCGTTGACCGTGCGTTCTTCACGACCCAAATCAGCCCAGAAAGCGACCTCGGTGCCGTCGGGAGCAAACACCTTTCGCCGCGTGCGCTCGGCACGATTGGAAGAGCTCGCTTGCATGCGAGCCGCTCGCATCACCGACTGGTGGTCGGTCGAGTTGGCCACGATGCGGAACTCGAGTACCCCGGCGGTGTTGATCATTCGCTTGATATGGTTCACCTCGATCGGATCGACCTTCGGGATGATCACTTCGACGTGGTCCGAGCCGTAGGGACGGACGACGATTTCGAGTGTGCCTGCCGGGTCGATCCGTTTCTTGATCGCCTGACAAAGTGCTCCCATCTCGATCCGGTCGCTGCCGGTATCCTGGGCGGCGTCGGTGTCGTTCGACGTCTTCTTCTGGTCCGATGCGCCACTATCCCCGTCAGCCGTTTCATCGGTGCTGCCGAGTACTTCGTACACAAGGATCACGCCCCCTTTGAGGTCGACGCCGAGCGGAAGATTCAGCCGTTTCTCCTCGGGGTCCCACGCGCGCACCAAAATCATGACAGCGCAAGCGATGCTGGCGAGCGTCACCCCGATGCGCCAACCGAACTCTTTGGCGCGCATCCGTCGCGCGAGCCAGCCCCCAAACCAGAACGGGAGCACCAAAGTGACCAGCAGCAGCACCACGAAGATGGCGACGCGCTTGGCCTTTTCCATCGTACCTTCGGGCGCGGCCTTCGGCGTCGGCGCCGGGCCGCTCTTGGACGCTTCCTGCTTTTTCCTTGCATCCGACTTGCCTGCCTCGTCTTTCTGAGGCGCAGAGGAGGTGGGGGATTTGTCCGTCTTTTCGCTCTTGCCGGGCTCGTCTTGGGAGGCCGGTGGCGACGCGTCGCTCGCAGGAGCCTTCGATTCCGACGGCACCTCGCTCCCGTCGGGTTCTCGAGTCGATTTCTTCGCTGGCGCGGCGGGCTTTTTGGTCGCCGACGGGGAGGCGTCCGATGGTTTTCCCGATTTCTTCTCTGCCACCGGAGGCGTCTGTGGCTTGGTTGTTTTGGAAGCCTCCTGCAGCGGTGCTCCCACGATCGGGGAGGGGATCGCCAGGATGGCCAAGGTGGCCACGAGGAGTTTTGCGCTCAAGCGACCGGCGAGGCCGCGCAGATGGGAGGTGCGCCCTGTCATCGATTCGGTTTCCTTCATCCGTTGTGCGTCGTTGTGCCGAGTGCCGGAGCTTCGGTCTTTCCTTGGTTTGCTCCCCCGAGCACTACGCGGACTTGTCCTTGTTCTTTCCTTTTTTCCCTTCAGATTCGATCACCTTCGAGACCGCCGAACGCCGGATTCTCATGCGTACGTTTTGGTTGTCGTCGATCCGCACGAGCAGTTCGTCACTGTCCTTGGGGACTTGGACCACCGTGGCATAGATTCCGCCGACGGTGACGATGCGGTCGTTGGGCTTGAGCGACTCGAGCATCTTCCGATGTTCCGCCTGCCGTTTGCGCTCAGGCTGCACGACGAGGACCAGGAACATGATACCAAGGAACGCGAAGAGGAAGATCATGCTAAAGGGGCCGCCGAAGAGAACCTCCAGGATCCCTCCTTGCCCTCCGCCCGCCGCTTGCTCTTGGCCGAGCAAGATCCACGCTGGAATCTCGATACGCATGACCGTTTCCTGTCCCCTTGTCACCGAACCGGGGTCGGCGCTGACCGCGTTTCCGTTGGAAAGCCCCCGATGTTCGCGTCGAGGGGAATCTCATGCCGTCTTCCGGGGCCCCAAAAGAAAACGACGCCCGGCGCGACCCGAGCTATATGGACGCTCCGACGCCTCCCGGCCCACCCAGCGCCTCACCCTGTGGCAGTCGAAGCCGCCGGACAGGCTTGCATTCCGCCTGGGTTGGCCCGCATTTTCGTGTGGTCCTGATGCTGGCCGAGTTTAGGGCGCCCCGTCGGTCTGGGCAAGGGTGAATACCGCGCGACACGCTGTCAGCCCTCGTGCCAGCGGCGCCGCTTCTCCTCGCGAAACTCGGCAAATCGTCCCGCTTCGATCGCCTCGCGCGAGTCCCGCATCAGCTTTTGGTAGTAAGCCACGTTGTGAGCGGAAACGAGAATCGGTCCAAGCATCTCCTTGGCCAGAAACAAGTGTCTCAGGAACGCTCGGCTAAAGGAAGAAGCTGGTGAGGGGCATGTTTCGTCGAGGGGCCGGGGATCGTCGGCGTAACAGGCGTTGCGGAGTTTGATCGGGCCGGCGTCGGTAAACGCGAGGGCGTTGCGCCCGTTGCGGGTCGGCAACACGCAGTCGAACATGTCGACGCCGTGGCCAATAGCTTCCAAGAGATCCTCCGGTCGGCCGACACCCATTAGGTAGCGAGGCCGATCGGCGGGGAGCGCCGATACGGTGTCGCGCAGGACCGCATACATTTCCTGTGGTGGTTCCCCGACACTCAGACCGCCAATCGCATAACCGGGGAATCGCAGCGAGACCAACTCCCGGCTGCACCAAAGTCGTAGGTCCACGTCGAGCCCGCCTTGGACGATGGCGAAGCGAGCCTGATGAGGTGGGCCGGCCACGTCCCGACACCGCTCGGCCCAGCGTACCGACCGACGGCACGCCTCGACGATCTGATCGGGCGGGCTTGGCAGAGCCACCACGTGGTCCAAGACCATGGCGATGTCACTGCCCAATGCGGCTTGGATCTCCATGGCCCGCTCGGGGGTCAACTCGAGTCTTGCTCCGTCGATGTGCGATCGAAATACGACGCCTCGCTCACTCACGCGGACCTGGTCTGCCAGGCTGAAGACCTGGAATCCGCCGCTGTCGGTCAGAATCGGGCCGTTCCAGCCCGTGAATCGCTGAAGCCCGCCCAGTTTCTCGATGACCTCCTCACCCGGCCGCAGAGCGAGGTGGTACGTATTGGCGAGAATCATTTGTGTTCCGGTTTCCCGGAGCATCTGGGGAGTCAGTCCTTTGACCGTCCCCTGCGTCCCTACCGGCATGAAGGCAGGCGTTTCGACCGTACCATGTGCCGTGGTAAGCCGCCCTCGGCGAGCTGCCGTGTGACCATCGGTCGCCAGTAGTTCGAAATGCACGGCCGCCTCAGCGTTCGGTCCCGCTGCCGGAGCGGGACCGGATCGTGCCCGCGATGAGCATCCTCGACCGGTGTCACTCACCGTCACTCACCGCGCAGTTTCAATCCGTGCTCGGCCAGCTTCTGCCGGACTTCATTGAGGCTGGTGACGCCGAAGTTCTTGCATTCCAACAGGGCGTCGCCAGTCTTGCGCACAAGATCCCCGATCGTGGTAATATTCAGGCGCGTCATGCACTTGCGAGCTCGGACGGAGAGATTGAGCTCCGAAATGGGGCGGTCCAGGAGCGCTGCTTGTTCAGGGGGCAGATCCAAATCATGCGGTACGTCGGTAGCTGGCCGAGTGAAGACCTGCTGCCCTAGCTGCAACCCCTTCGAGGCCAGCATGTCGCGGATTTCCTCAAGCGACGTCTCGCCGAAATTCTTCTGGGCTAGCAGCTCCTGCTCGGTTGTTTGCATCAAATCGCCAAGCGTGCGGATTCCCATCTCCTGGAGGCAATTGCGAGCTCGCACTGAGAGTTCGAAGTCGGTCACCGGTGTGGCCAGAAGCTGTGCCATTCGATCATGTCGACGCCGTTCTTCTTCGTCGACGTAGATGTTGCCTGAGGCTTCGGCATCCTTGAGATAGAGCCGGGCTCGAGGATGTCCGGGGTAGACGTCGAGCACGCGCTGGTAGCAGGCGGCTGCCTTTTCGAACTCGCCCATGTCCTCATAGAGGATGCCTAGATTGATCAGAGCACCCACGTGAGCGGGAAAGCGGGAAACGGCCCGCTGATAATAGAGCAGCGCATCCTTGTCGTTCCCGTGGCGATCGCTCTCGAGTCCCAGTCCGAAGAGAGCTCCAGGGTGACCTTCGTCCACGGCCAAAGCTCGCTCGTACAGGGCAACGACTTCATCGATGTTGCCTCCCAGCGCCGCTACCGTGGCGCCTCGCTGATACAAGTACTCCGCCGATTGCTCGATCGGCCCGGAAAGCTGATCCAGCACCTCGAGGGCCTTCTCCGGATGGCCCGAATAGCGGTGGACTTCGGCGACACGCAAAGCCACCTGATCGGGATCGTAGCCGGCTACCTTGGCCGATTCGTACGCTCGCATCGCTTCCTCGAATCGCTCGAGCGCAAAATAAGAACGCCCCAAATAAAACTGGGCCATCGCGCCTCCGTCCGAGGAACTCAAAGTCTGAATTGCCCGTTCGTACCTGCCCAGCAGGTAATAACAAACCCCCAGACGGACTGCCGTTGCCGGCGTGTGGTCCTCACGTACCTCTAACTCGGCCACCGCATCACGTAACTCGGCGAATCGGCTGTAGTCCTCGCGAATGGCATGGGTGATCAAATCGACTTCCGACGGTCCGAACGCCGCGTTGGAAAGGACGATCTCACGGATGTCGACGTCTAAACCTTGAGCCATCTTGAGGGTACTCCGCATCGAGGAGGACTTGAGCCACGAACGGGGTTGCCAGAGAACGAGCGGGAGAACTCGCCTCGGTTCCAGCAAGAGCCAGCGGTGGGAGTCGAACCCACAACCCCCGCATTACGAATGCGGTGCTCTGCCGATTGAAGCTACGCTGGCGTCCGGAATTCTGGAGAATCCCTACCGTATGGGACGGCGTTTTTTTCGTCAATAGGTCTCCGCCGGCACGATCAAGGAGACGTGTTGCGGCAGAACGCGGACGTCAATCGGCAGGACGCCACCCGGGTCTCCGTCGTACTGCCAGGGGACTTCGGCCGCTGAGCCCGCCTCCGCCACCTCGACGTGGATCTCGTCCGTCTGAACCACCGTGCAGTCGGGAAGCCGGTCATGGTCTCCCCGCACGACTCGCCGCAGATAATACAGACTCCGCAGCAGGGACCCCGAACGAAAGAGGCACAGGTCGAGCCGCCCGTCCTGGCCCGAGGCGCGAGGTGCGAAGGTAAGCCCTCGAGCATATCGGGGAAGGTTGACGATAAACGCCCATTTCCCCTCCCACACGCGAACCGGCTGCTGGGAATCGGAAATGTCCCGGTACGAGACCCGAAGCGTTGGAAAGGGATAGGTCAGGATAGATCGGAGAATCGGCCCAGCGTAAGAGAGACGACGAATGTGCCCGCGGCGCGAGCCGTGGACGCGTCGTACGACCTCCGCGTCGAAACCGCAGCCAACCATCAAAAGGAACAGTCGCCCGTTGCACTCGCCAACGTCGAATCGTTCCACGCGTCCGGCCTCGATCGCTGCCGCAATCTGCTCGGGCGAACGATCGTAACCCAGATACCGAGCCAGCAGATTCTCTGTGCCCAAGGGCAACGGAATCAGCGGAACGGTCGGGGGAGCCATCTGAGCTACCAGATTGGCCGTCCCATCGCCGCCGGCCATAACGAGCGATCGAATGGAGCTATCCAAGGACTCGAGTGCCCGAGCCAACTCGTCGGGCTTGCCGAATCGCCGCACTCGAAAACGCCGGGACTCCAATAGCGTGGCGAGTCGATCGATGGTTTCCACGGACGCCCGAGCCCCAGCCTTGGGATTGGCCAAGATCCAGACGTGATCGGAGGAAGTGCGCTCTTGGCTCATCAACGCGTCTCCCCGATCGCATCATCGGGACTCGGTTTGTCGCTCAGTATCGGCGACGGCACCCTTGGCCACGGCAGATCGCCCTGATCGTACTGGCACGGCCGAAAATACAATAGATAGTGGTCTTTTGTGCACTATTCTGCTACGATGGGGTTCATGAACAACCACGACACAGGACGCCGGTGGCTCTTCTCGGACCCCCAGATGGTAGCCGACCTGATTCGCGGTTTCATCCGCGAGCCATGGGTCGAGGAACTCGATCTGGAGACGCTTGAGCTGGTTAGTGGGAGCTTCGTATCGGAGACCTTTCAGCGGAGGGAAAACGACGTCATTTGGCGAGTCAAATTCCGCGATCGGTGGTTGTACGTCTACTTGCTGCTCGAATTCCAATCGACGGTCGACCGGCTGATGGCATTGCGGCTGATGGTCTACGTCGGATTGCTCTACCAGCAGTTGGTGAACGAGAAAAAGGTGCTCCCTGGTGAGGCTCTGCCGCCGGTCTTGCCGATCGTGCTGTATAATGGGAGGACGCCGTGGAGAGCGCCGCGGGATGTGGCCGACCTGATCGCCGAGTGTCCCGACAAGTTGGCTGCGTATCGGCCGAGCATGCGGTATTTTCTGTTGGAGGAGCGTGCTCAGGACCCGGACAAGCTGGCCGGCATGAACAACTTGGCGGCGGTCGTGTTTCGCTTGGAAAAGTGTGAGACACCAGAGGAAGTGCGTCAGGCGGGAGCTGTATTACGGGAGTGGTGCGACGAACCGGCTCACCGCAACTCGGCTTGGCGGATCGTTCGCTGGGTTTTGCGTTTCTTCAAGAAACGCTCGGGTGGGGAGCAACTGTCCGAGGAATTGGCTGAAATAAGAGATCTCGGAGCCATGTTGGAAGAACGAGTCAAAGAGTGGGAAAAGGAACTGTTGGAGAAGGGACTTCAGGAAGGGATCAAAGAGGGGATCAAGAAGGGGATCGAGAAGGGAATCGAGAGGGGAGTCGAGCAAGGGGAAGCGGAGGTCGTGCTGCGGCTGCTTGAGCGAAAGTTCGATGAGATTCCTCCTGAGTACCGGCAGCGCATTGACAATGCTGACTCCTCGCAACTCCTTACTTGGGCCGAGCGAATCCTTACAGCCGAAAGCATCGACGACGTGTTCGCCGAGTAACCATCGCAGCGGCGCAGACGGTGGTCTTGCACTTGGTTTTTCTGGTAGATGACTCGCGGGAAGCACGGGCGCCCGACTCGGCTCGGTCTAGTTCAACTGGGAAGCGACGTGTTGTAACCTTCCCGGTTGCCACCAGTCTGATTCTCGAACGCCGTTTCTCGTGGTGTCCTCCATGTCTTATTCGCCCGTTGCCGCTCGAGTCGGTCCCTACCGCGTGGGAGACGACTGTCCGCTCTTGGTGATTGCCGGCCCGTGTGTGCTCGAGTCCCGGCAATTGACACTTGAGATCGCTCACCAGCTCGATGAGTCGTTACGCGACTTGCCGGTCCAGTGGGTTTTCAAGGCGTCCTTCGACAAGGCCAATCGCACGAGCCTCACGTCCTACCGAGGGGTTGGCCTGACGGAGGGCCTGGCGCAGCTTGCCGAAGTGAGAGAACGATGCGAGGTGCCGGTGACGACCGACATTCACCTTCCCGATCAGGCGGCTCCCGTCGCCGAAGTGTGTGACCTCGTTCAGATCCCCGCCTTCCTCTGCCGGCAAACCGATCTCCTCGTCGCTGCCGCTCGAACCGGCAAAGCCGTTCACATCAAGAAGGGCCAGTTTCTCGCGCCCTGGGACATGCGGCATGTGCTTGAGAAGGTGCGGGCTTCCGGAGGCGCGAACGTGTTGCTGTGCGAACGAGGGACCTTCTTTGGCTACGGGCGGTTGGTCAATGACTTTCGGTCACTCGTGATCATGCGGCAGTGGGGCGCCCCGGTCGTCTACGACGCAACTCACTCGGTTCAACAGCCGGGAGGGTTAGGAGAACGGACCGGCGGCGAGCGGGAAATGGTGGCTCCGCTGGCTCGAGCCGCCGTGGCGGTTGGCGTGGACGGGATTTTTCTGGAGACTCATCCCCGTCCCGACAGCTCGCCCAGCGATGGCCCGAACATGGTGCCGCTGGCCGAACTGCGGGGATTACTGCAGGACTTGCTTCGCATTCGCGGTGCCCTCTCGGGCCAGTAACCGCGAGTTTGCGGGCTTGCCGAACGTCGCGGACCGGGAGGCTTCCGGAAAATCGGCTCGCAGCGAACCGCCCGGCATCGTAGGCTGTAATGAAGGTGGGCGGGATGGTTCGCGGCAGGCAGTTCTCGCTCGACAGTCATACTCCCAGGACGTATCCACCGAGTTGCATTGTGATCATCCAGAAGTTTCCGATATGGGGATTGATCGCGGTTGGCATGTTGGCGTTGGCCGGCTCAGTGTCATGCCGGCGCAGCGACTATCGAGCCGCCGGGCCGTCATCGACTCAGACCGAACCGAGTGAGACTCAACGCGATCACTTGGCGCTGGCGATGCGGTATCTCTTCGACATCGAGGCCTCGCGTCGCTCGTCGGACGATGCCATCTACCACCTCAACCGTTGGTTGTTGACACATCGCTGGGAGAGCGACTGGAAAGTCGACACGCTGGTGAAGCGATTGATGCCCGAGCTTCAGGCGATTCCGGAAGTGAAACGCCTGGCTCGTCTCGAGTTCGTACCTTCGGATCGTGCTTTCCTCGAGGAAACATGGTGGTTCCATTCGATTAGTGACCAGGCGGTCACCCACCCGCTACCTCGCCGGACAGAACAGTGGATCGCGCAACACTCGGGGCTTTCCGGCGGGGACCGCCGCGCCTTGCAAGAAGCTTGTCAGTTGTTCGACTGGACCGTTCGGCATATCTATCTCGAGCCGCTCTTGAAGTATCCTCGTATTCTCACGCAGGGACCGACCGTTGGAGCCGACGGCCGTGAGCCCGAGGGAACGTTTCCCTCGATGCGGGCGGAGCCGGGGCCGGGCTATCGCTTTTACCCACTCCAGAATCTCATGATGGGCCGAGGCGATGCGCTCAACCGGGCTCGCGTCATGCTCTTGCTGTGCCGTCAGCGGTCTCTTCCGGCCTTCGTCCTGGGACTGGACCCGGGAGGCACGCCTCGACCCACACCATGGCTGTGCGCGGTACTCGTGGCTGACCAGCTCTATTTGTTCGATCCGCAACTGGGACTCCCGATTCCCGGCAAGGAACCCGGATCGATCGCCACACTTCGGGAGTTGAGGGAATCACCGGATTGGGCCGAGCGTCTGGCCGTGGGAGAACGGGCGTATGCCTTCGCCGGAGCCGATTTGAATCACGTGGTTGCGCTCATCGACGGGTCGCCCGAATCGCTGTCCAAACGGATGGCCGTGCTTCAGGAGGCACTTCCGACGCGGCATCAAATGGTCACGAGTGTTGTACCGAGTCGCCTTGCCGAGCAACTGATGGCCGCCGATCCGTTCTTTCGGGACAGCGGTCGAATTCGGCTTTGGAACCTGCCATTCGAAACATCGATTTTTCAGAGGAAGTTCAACGAGTACATGAGGCGGTCGCCCGCTCAAGCCGAAAAGGACTACCGTATCATGGCGATCCTGCAGGAGCTTCCCACGCTACTGGAAGCGCGGCGGCGTCACGCCCTGGGGCGGTTCGTCGATGAGGGAAGCACTCTGGGCGCCAAGACACTCTACCTCGAAGTCCGCATCCCCGATGCGACTCTGGCGAAACTCCCCAGTTCCCCAAAACTCCAGGAAACCCTCGGATTGAAGCGAGAGCCGCGCGAGACTCCCCAGCAGTTTCAGGCGCGGGTTCATCAGCACGTGGAGCTTCAACGTCAGGCCAAGTACTTGGCGAGCTACTGGCTGGCGTTGGCACACTACGATTCGGACATGGTGGATGTCGCCGTGAATTGGTTCCAGGAGCGGACACTCCGAGTGGCTCCCGATGGTCCGTTCACGGCGGGAGCGCATTACAATTTGGCTCGGTGCTACGAACGACTTGGCAAGCCCGATCAGGCCATCCAGCATCTTCGCCAGACGACGTGGCCGCAACAACACGGGGATCGCCTTCGAGCACAGATGCTCAAGGAAGAGCAGTCCGTTTCGGCAATGCCCTGAAGAAAGACGCGAGCGCTACGGCACTCCGGCTCCCGCATGTCCCGCCCCAGCGCCATGCCCCGGGAGACCGCCGTGACCGGGGAGACCGATGCCCGGAACTCCCCCGGGTCCGCCTGCGCCGGGCCTTGCGCCGCCATGCGGGGCAGGAACCGCCCCTGGCCAACCCCAATAGAACTGGTACATGCCCCGATACGGCGAATCCCAAAGGGGATAGGGGACCGAATAAGGGCGGAAGGGCCGGAGCCACTCGCCATACGGACGCACTGGTCGTCCCCACTCGCGGACTCGGTAATAGTTGTCGGACGAGCCGCCGAACGTGATCGAGCTGCGGTAGTGTTGGAAACCGCTCTCAGCGTAGTCCGGGCGGCCGTAAACGTAGACCGGTCCGATCGGCGAGTACTGCGCCACACGCTTGCCCGTCGATGGGTCATGCGTGTAATACGAAGGTGCAACGATCCAGTCGGCCGACCACAAGGGGCCGGCCACCCATCCGCTTGCGATTACGATCCACACACCCCACGGTTTGCCACTCATCGCTGTCGTCCTCATGTTGCCTTGGCTCTGCCCCGCACTTGGTGTTGCTGTCTCTCGAAAACAATTCATCCCCCGCCTGTTGCCACTTCCACGGTCCTCAGTTTGACCTTGCTCGCGATAGTTCCTTCCTCTCTCCCGTCATCCCTGGGCCTTACCCTTGGTCGCCTCTTCATCTGGAACCACCCACAGCTCCTGCTTTTCGACGTTGAACTCATAACGCTGTCCGGGCGGCAACTCGGGTAGCCGGATCCGGTTCGCTCGAATGATCTTTTCCATGAACTCCTCGTGGCTTTGCGGGCCCTTGCCATGTTCCGCTTTGTAGAGATTCATGGCGTGAGGAATCTGGATCTCGAAGACGATCTTCTCCTTGGTCCGAAAAAGCACTTTGGCGGGACCAGCGACCACGTCTCCGGTCGTGCCGTGTTTTTCTAACGCCTGCGTCGACTTGCCCACACCCACACCGGCCTTCTTCGCCTCGAAAGGTACCGCAGAATCGCTCGCCTTCTGGTTGTTCTCCGCCTTGGGATGTGATGGCTCCTGGCATCCCGTTTCGAGGAGGCCCAGCATGAACGGCGCCATGCACGCAACGCACCACAGCCATGTCGAAGCTCGCCAAACGCCATCCTTCATCGTGTCACCTCCGTCAGATCGAACGACCATTCCTTCATGGTGTCCAGGGCGGACCGGAGCGTCAGGTCGTAATGGAGCGGTGTGAGCGTAATGTAGCCGTCCTTGAGGGCACTCAAGTCGGTCTCCTGGTGATCGTCGCGAGGTGGCGGATCGACGGTCGCCCAAAAGTAAGTCCGCCCCTGCGGATCCTTGCGGCGAATGAAGTGCTCGCCATACCGAGCCACTCCCATCGGAACAACGCGCACCCCGCGCGGCTCCTGCAAAGCGACTCGAGGAATGTTGACGTTGAAAAGCCTGGCAGGAGGCGAAGGATGAGCCGTGATTTGTTCGATGATGGCCCGAGCCAGGATGGCCGCATCGTCGAAGTTCGCGTGCTCATCGTAGTCGAGCGACACGGCAACACTGGGAATGCCAAAAAAGGCGCCTTCGATGGCTGCTGCCACCGTACCCGAATAGAGAACATTGATACCGGCGTTGAGTCCCCGGTTAATACCGCTGACGACGAGATCCGGACGCGTGGGACAGAGCTCGGAGACGGCCAACTTGACGCAATCGGCCGGACTTCCCTCGACCGCCCACCCTCGGCGCCGTTCCCCGTCAAACACCTCCAGGCAGACGAGAGGTGTTAGGAACGTGATAAGGTGGCCGACGCCCGACTGCTCGGTGGCCGGCGCCACCACCGTCACCTCTCCCAGCTTGCGCAGCTCGCGTTCCATGGCCGCCAGGCCTGGAGCGTAAATGCCGTCGTCGTTGGTCAGGAGAATATGCACCGGGAAACTCCACCCGAACCGGAGAAGGACGTAACGCGAGCGGGAATCGTTCTGCCCGCAAGTTTCATCCTAATCACGACCGGACAGACCCACAACGGAACAACCCGAACAACCGACACCACCGGTGCACCGGCCCGTCGAAATCGTCGCCAATACGACCATCGCGGCGGAAAATCCCATCGGGCGACTCGCATTTCGAGGCTGCGGCGAGGCCTCTGTCAGACACAGCAGCGGGTTTCTATAATGGCCCTCTCTGTGGGAACCGCCTGGATGCCGGCGGTTTTTTTCGTTTCCGGCCGAATGTGCGAACCTTTCGGGGAAGATGTCGACGTTGCCCCAATCGAGTCCGGCTTCCAGCCGCGCTGTTTCCGACGAACGAGTCTTGGTGCTCGATTTCGGCTCCCAATACGCGCAATTGATCGCGCGCCGGATTCGCGAGCAAAACGTCTACTGCGAGATCGTGCGCCACGACATTACTCCCGAGCAGATCTTGGCGCATCGTCCGCGCGGTCTGGTCCTCTCAGGCGGCCCGGCGAGCGTCTACGAGGAGGGGGCGCCGCGTTGCGATCCTCGTATTCTCGAGTTGGGATTGCCGGTGCTCGGCATCTGCTACGGCATGCAGTTGGTCTGCGACATTCTCGGGGGACGCGTCCAAAGCTCTTCCACGCGTGAATATGGACGGGCTCGGTGCGAAATCCTGCGACCGAGTGAGTTATTCGACGGGATCCCCGAAGAGACGGATGTCTGGATGAGTCACGGGGATCAGGTGACGCAGGTCGCTGAGAGTTTCATTCCTCTGGCTGCCACCGACACCTGTCCCATTGCCGCGGTGCAGCACGAGTCCCTTCCCGTCTTCGGACTTCAGTTCCACCCCGAAGTCACGCATACGCCTCAAGGATCGATCGTCCTGCGCAACTTCGTGATGAACGTGTGCGGTTGTCGCGGCACGTGGAAGCTCGCTGATTTCGCACGCGAAACCATCGCGGACATTCGCCAGCGCGTCGGGTCGGCGCGCGTCATCTGCGGTCTTTCCGGTGGAGTCGATTCGGCCGTCACGGCAGCGCTATTGTACGAAGCCATCGGAGATCGGCTTTCGTGCATCCTCGTCGACAACGGCCTGCTCCGCAAAGACGAGCAGGCAGCGGTCATTGCCGAGTTCAGTCACCATTTCCGTACGGATTTGCACGTTGTACAGGCCGAGGATCGGTTCCTCGAGGCGCTGCGGGGCGTAACCGAGCCTCAAGAGAAACGCCGGATCATCGGCCATTGCTTCATCGATTGCTTCAAAGAAGAGGCGGCCAAGATCGAAGACGCCCGGTATCTGGCTCAAGGGACTCTCTACCCCGACGTGATCGAAAGCGGTGCCGCACCGGACGGGCCGGCTGCCACCATCAAGCTGCACCACAACGTGGGAGGTTTGCCGGAGGAGCTGGGATTCGAGTTGATCGAACCGCTGCGCGATTTGTTCAAAGACGAAGTGCGGCGACTGGGGCTCGAGCTCGGATTGCCGGAAGACCTCGTCTGGCGGCATCCTTTCCCCGGTCCGGGATTGGCCGTGCGGTGCCTGGGTGAGGTCAGTCGCGAGCGTCTGAACATCCTGCGCGAAGCTGATGCCATTTTGATCAACGAGATCAAAGCGGCCGGTCTGTACCGTTCCACGTCGCAGGCCTTCGCCGTCCTCCTTCCCGTCGAAAGCGTCGGCGTGATGGGGGATGCTCGCACGTACGAACAGGCCGTGGTCATCCGCTGCGTCAATACGGAAGATTTTATGACGGCGGACTGGAGTCGCCTCCCGTATGAACTGTTGGCCACGATTTCCACGCGTATTGCCAATGAGGTTCCCGGCATCAACCGCGTCTGTTACGACATCAGCACGAAGCCCCCGGCCACGATCGAGTGGGAATGACGCGAGTCGATGCCGTGTCGAGGTGGTTTGCCAAGGGGAGGTCCAGACGACAAGACCTGCGTCCGTCCGCTGAAACAAAAAACACCTGGCCGCGGGGGAGCGGCCAGGTGTCCGACGTGTGGAAGCCGGTACGCCGCACGATCGGCGGGGCGAGCAAGTGGGACGGAAGACGCTCGTGATCGTTGGCGTACCCGCGGTTGGCAAAATGGCGGGAGTGGCAGCGGGAACCCGTCGGGCTTCCGCCGACTAATCCAATCCATCGGTCCGCTGCAGCCCCGACAAGCACGATTTCGAATCACTCGAGTACAACCCTCATACCGAACAATCCCAAGTTAATCGGAAGAGCTTGTCCAGCTTCTCAGCGGGTTCGACAATTTCGGAGGCAAACGGCTACGAGGAACACCCATGTCCGGTCGCTACATTTTCACGATCGAAAATCTCACCAAAAAGCACGGGACGCGGACCGTCCTGGATAATATCTGGCTCGCGTTCTATCCCGGAGCCAAGATCGGCGTCCTCGGTCGCAACGGCGCCGGCAAGAGCACGCTGCTGCGGATCATGGCGGGACTCGACGACGAGTTCGACGGCGAAGCGCGGCTGACTCCGGGTTACACGCGAGGCTACTTGCCGCAAGAACCACAGCTCGATGAGAACCTGGACGTTCAAGGAAACCTCGAGCAGGCCGTAGCGGATCGAAGGGCCCTCTTGCAACGGTATGAAGAGATCAGCATGCAACTGGCCGAGCCGCTCCCGGAGGACCGCATGCAGAAACTCTGCGATGAGATGGCTCGGTTGCAGGACCAAATCGAGGCTACTGGGAGTTGGGAACTCGACCGGGAACTCGAAATCGCCATCGACGTCATGAACCTTCCTCCCGGTGATGCCGATGTCCGCAAGCTCTCCGGAGGCGAACGTCGTCGTGTAGCTCTGTGTAAACTCTTGCTCCAGAAGCCTGATCTGCTGTTGCTCGACGAGCCGACGAACCACCTGGACGCCGAGGCCGTGGCGTGGCTCGAACGTCACCTGGCCGAGTACCCCGGTACCATCGTCGCCGTCACGCACGACCGCTACTTTCTCGACAATGTGGCTCAGTGGATCCTCGAACTCGATCGAGGTCGCGGTATCCCCTGGGAAGGCAACTACTCTTCGTGGCTCGAACAGAAGCAGGCTCGCTTGGCCGTCGAGGAGAAACAAGCATCGGCGCGGCAGAAGACGTTGCAGCGGGAACTCGAATGGATCCGCATGGCACCGAGGGCACGGCAGGCAAAGAGCAAGGCGAGAATCAAAGCCTACGACCAGATGGCGTCCGAGCGTTTCCAGGAACGGCTCGACGAATTCGAATTGCAGATTCCTCCCGGACCTCACTTGGGCGACCTGGTCGTCGAGGCCCAACACCTGCGAAAGCAGTTCGGGGAAACGGTGTTGATCGACGACCTCTCCTTTCGGCTTCCGCCCGGCGGCATCGTCGGTGTGATCGGTCCCAATGGCGCCGGCAAGACGACGCTCTTTCGGATGATCGTGGGCGAAGAGGAACCGACTTCGGGGACACTCCGCGTGGGACCGACTGTGCAATTGGGATATGTCGACCAGAATCGCGATGCTCTCGACCCGGAACGGACCGTCTTCGAAGAGATCTCCGGTGGTCACGAGACGATCGACTTGGGAGGGCGCAAGGTGAACGCTCGGGCGTATGTCTCAAGGTTCAACTTCCGAGGTCCCGATCAGGAGAAGAAAGTAGGCACGCTTTCCGGAGGCGAACGAAATCGCGTCCACCTCGCCAAACTCCTCCGTCGCGGCTCGAACGTCCTGTTGCTTGACGAACCGACCAACGACCTCGACGTCGATACGCTGCGGGCGCTCGAAGAGGCCATCCTGAACTACGCCGGTTGCGTCGTCGTGATCAGCCACGACCGCTGGTTCCTCGACCGACTGGCAACGCACATCTTGGCGTTTGAAGGAGATGGCTACGTCCACTGGTGCGAGGGCAACTTCCAGACGTATGAGGAGCAGCGCGCCGAGCGACTGGGAATTCCGCCAGGCGAAGTCAAACGATTCCGGTACAAGAAACTGAAGCAGTAGGGGAGATAGTTCGGCCGAGTGAAGCAGTTTTATCGGGATGTTGAACTCCCTCGCGCGGTCCTAGAAGGGAACAATCTTTGGGAAGCTTTCCGGGCTTCAGCATAGTGGTGAAAGTAGCTGACCTTGGCGCTAAAGAACGATGTTTTTGAGTTGGGAGGGCGAGGCTCCCGCCGAGCCGTAACAGAGCGACAATAACCCCCCGCGGGCTCGGATCTGCAAGTCACAGGACCGACGATATTCGATCGAGTCAGCACATAAGAGCTGAATTGTCGAAAAGCCGTCACATGTGCGGCATGACGCCACTTATGACAATTATACGGAACTTTCCGGCTCGGCAGGAGCCTCGTCCTCCCAAACCGTCCAGTGCAGCACGACAACAAGCGTGCCCTCCGCTGCTCCCTAAAATCCTTGGGGCACCCTACAACGTCTTCAAGTATTCCAGAACGGCCTGACGTTCCGACTCGGAAAGCTCTTCCGGAAAGCGGTGTCCCGCCGCACTCTTGCCCGGCTCCCGCGTGTCGAAATACCATCGCCGCTCCCAACGATCCGCGATTCCATCCGGAACTCGCTCGACAACCTCATGCTTCAAACCGACTCGCTCCCGGTCATACCCGTCCGCTTCCCCCACCTTGAGCGCTCGCCAGACGACAGGTCGCCGGTCGGGATGCAGGACATGCCACAGTGTCGGGACGCTGCCGTTGTGAAAATAGGGAGCGCTAGCCCAGATGCCGTCAAGAGGCGGAGCCACATAGCCGGCCGGATCGGTGATCGTTTTCTTCTTGCCGTAATACGACAGCCAATTGCGAGCGTAATCGGTGCGATGGCCCACCGTCAGTGCCTGGAGCCGGACTGGATCAGTACCCAATTCGTCCATCGGAATGATCTTCTCGACATACGTCGCATGGGTGCCGTAGGTGCCGTGACACCGAGCACAGTGGTCGTTGAAGACGGCTTCGCCGCGCCGAGCCAACGCTCGATCGATGGCAAACGGATACCTTGGAGGCTCGAGTGTTTCCAAATAAGCCGCGATGTCGCGAAAAACCGAATCCCACGCGCGCACCCGCTTGCCCGAATTGGAAACGTCGAGTGTGAACTGCATGAGCGGGCGATGGTCTTTCTCAGCGAAGCCGTCCAGATAGAGTCGCCGTTTTTTGCGAAAATGCCAAAGCGGTGGCGCATCCATGTCATGGTGGCGATAGTGAGGGAGCCGCCGTTGAGGTACCACGTTCAGATCCCGGTCGCGGCGATCTCCCAATGCCACTCCGAAGATGACCGCGTTGGTGCGACCGTTGGTCGTTCCCAATTCGATAAGCGACAAACCCCAGTCGACGGACGCCCAAGGTTTTTTCAAACGAGTCTTCGTCGCTCGTGTCTCTTCAATCATGGTCCTCAGCGCATACGCTGCGTTCGGGAGTCCAGGGTAAGGCTTCCCCAACAGTCTCCCTCCGTGGCAGGTGAAGCAGTTGGGAGTCCAACGCCCTTCGGCGTCGACGACGAACTGAAGCGGTAGCCCGCGACGGTCCCCCGGTCGTTCACTCAGGCCATAGCGGGCGTAGGCGAGCTTTCGACGCACCTCCGGGCTCGCTTGGGCCGCCTTCGACCGTAGCGGCTCGGGCCACTCGCGCCACACCTCGTCGAATACTTCTTGATCGAAGTAGGGAGGAACGAACGGGATTTCCAAGATCGCCCAGTAGCCTCGCGCCGCATCCGGAAGCTCGGGCTCGGCTCCCAACGCAGCTCCCTCGAACTTACCCAACAGCGCCAGCATCGCCAGCACCAAAGCTGACCACCGACACGATCGTCCCTCTGCGGTCATCGTTGATGTCCTTCTGTCCGCCGGTTGAACCATCGTTTCCTGCTCCCTCTCGCTCCGACACATCATCGCCTTCAGCCACGTCCGATTCTAAAACCGCACGTAGCACCCGGCAATCAACGGGACTCCCTACTGCCAGCCCCGTCGCGCCGTCGGTTTGACGCGCGGGCGCCATCCATCTGACGACACAATCACCGCCCTGTCTCCGCTGTCGAAAAACGGAAAAACTCGTATCTCTCGTATACAGAACAGCTTATGTGATTTCATGATCTGGATGGCACGCCGCATGCGTCTTCAGTGGACCGTGGGATCGGGTCGAATTTCGGGTTGCTATCGAAAAGGGAGACGCACGATGAAACGGACACTCCAAAAAGCCTTGAAGACAATGGTTGCGGTGAGCCTCGTTGTGGGCCTGGCGATGGCGGTGGCGCCCAAGTCAGCCCAGGCCGGTCCGCCCGCCCATCATGGCGGCCACGGCCATCACGGTGGCGGCCACGGGCATCACGGAGGCGGCCATGGGCACCACGGCGGGCACGGAGTTCACCACGGCGGCGGGCACCATGGTGGGCACTTTTATGGCGGCCCACACGGCTACTACGGCGGTCACGGGTATTGGGGAGGCCACGGCTACTGGGGTGGTCACCATGGGGGACATGTCGGGTTCGGCATCCATGGCCAGCGGTTTTCTCTCCACTTCGGCCACTGAGATGGAATGAGCCTCAAGGTTCTCAACCAGCGACGCCGGCAGCTTGTCCGTTGCCGGCGTCTTTCGGATTGCGCACGGGAAATCGTCAACCGGGAGAGACATTGATGTGTCACCGGCCCTCCAGCTCGCACGCCTCCTCCCAGTGCTCATAGAGATGCTCAAGTCGGGCGTTCAACTTTTCGAGCGCCGCCGTCGCCTCGCGCACGTTCTCTCCGTCTTTGTGGAACGACGGATCGGCCAAACGTGCATGCCAGGATTCGATCTCCGATTCGCACTCGGCGATTTCCTGTTCCAAATCCTCGACCTTCCGATAGGGAAACCGGCGTTTGCGTCGCGCGGGCTTGTTGCCCTTCCGGTTGCCGGAGGGCGACTGGCGAGACGAAGTCGGGGCGGCCTCGTGTTCGGCCGTCGCGGGGGTTTCTCGAGCCGCCATCATCCGGTAGGTGTCGTAGTTCCCGTGGATGCAGCGCACGCCGTCGGCTTCGAAGACGAGCAACCGGTCGGCGACTTGATTGACGAAATACCGATCATGGCTCACGAAGACCACGGTTCCTGTGTAGCTTCGCAGGGCCTCTTCGAGAGCCGAGCGAGCCCAGAGGTCCAGCTGATTCGTCGGTTCATCGAGAACTAATAGATTGCCCTCGGCGGCGGCCAGCCGGGCCAGTGCCACACGCGTGCGTTCGCCCCCACTGAGCCGTCCCACTCGCTGAAAAACCTGATCGCCCGTGATCCCGAACCGAGCCAACAAGTCCCGGCGATCTTTTTCAGGAAAATCACGGTCGTCGGGGCGAACGGCTTCCAGGACCGGATCGTCTCCGTCAAGTCCGCTCAGTTGCTGATCGAAGAACGCAAGTTGAACTCCCGTTCCTCGGATAACGCGTCCGGCAGCAGGTTCGAGTTCCCCAGTCAGGCAGCGAAGCAATGTCGTCTTGCCCGTTCCATTGGCCCCGAGGATTCCCCACTTTTCGCCTCGCTCCACATCGAACGAAAGCTCCTCGAACAACCACGGCCCACCGAAATGATGCCCCAGCTTTTCGACACGCAGCACGATCTCCCCGCAATGCGCAGGAGGAGGAAACTTCATCGCCGGCGAACGGATGATGCGCGGCGGTGGGACGCGCTCGATCCGCTCTAGCTTCTTGCGGCGGTCTTCGGCTTGAGCGTGCTTTTGGCCATAGTGGTGTCGGCGGACAAACTCTTCCAAACGAGCGATCTCTTCCTGCTGTCGCTCATACGTCCGCCGCTCGACAACAAGTCGCTCCTCCTTCTGCCTCCGATACTGCGTATAGTTCCCCGTGTAACATTCGACCGTCCCTTGAAACAACTCCCATGTTTCCTCGGCAACAGTGTCGAGTAAGTACCGGTCATGCGATACCAACAGCACCGCGCAGGTGAGTTGTTTCAGATAGGACTCCAACCACTGACAGGCCTCGAGATCGAGATGGTTGGTCGGTTCATCCAAAAGCAAGAGATCCGCCGGCGACAAGAGGACTTTGGCCAACATGAGTCGCCGTTGTTGTCCGCCACTCAGGTCGCCACACCGCTGCCGCCAATGCCTTTCGGGAATCCCCAGCCCGTGCAAGACACGCTCGATCCGATGATCCAAATGATACGCATTTTCCGCCAAAAGCTGTTCGTGAATCCGGTCATAGCGCTCGGCCAGCCTGTCGTGGCGATCACCTGACTCGCGAGCCATGTCCGCCGCTAACGATTCCGCCTCTCCCAGCAGCCGGTAGAGGTGATCCAGGCCGCTTCGAGCCTCATCCCAAACCGTTCGGTCCGGCTCGAGATCGGGTTGTTGTCGCAAGTAACGGATATCGACGCCGTCGGTCTTTTCGACGGTTCCTCGGTCCGCCTCCTCATCGCCAGCCATGATGCGCAACAGAGTCGACTTGCCGGCGCCATTGGGACCGACCAGCGCGATCTTGGCACCGCGGCGTACCCCCGCCGAAACGCCGGCCAAGACGGGCTCTTGGCTGAAGTGCTTGGTGATTCCTTCGATACGCAACAACATGGTTTCTCGGCGTTGGGAGACATCCAAGGGGAGAGGAACGGGGGCAGCAACGGGACGCATGGGCGAGCCTCGAAGACTCGCCGCGATCGGCTCTTCCGATCGCATCCTATGCGATAGCCGGCTGCTCCGGGAACAGGGGCCCGACGCTCCTCCCGCCTTTCCGCAGCCACACGACGCTCATACACTATTTTCATCCGGTCGATGGAACACCGTCGATTCCACCTTGGCCACTTGAGATGCCGATGTGAGGCGCTTCCGATGTTGCATTTGCAGAGTGAGACCAGTTCACGGTGGCTCGAGCAAGTCGATGCGCACTTGGAGGAGATCCTCATCGACCATGCCCACTGCGAAAAAAAGGCGGCTGGGACCGCTATGAACCTGATGTTCGCCTACGTCGAAGACGAAGAACTCTGCTCGGAGATGAAGCGGATCGTCGAAGAGGAACTCGATCACTTCGAGCAGGTTCGGGAGATCCTCAAGGAACGGGGCATTCGCTTCCGGAGGCTCAAACCAAGTTCATATGGACGCCGGTTGCATGAACACATCCGGAAGCTCGAGCCGGACCGAGCCGTCGATCGACTCCTCGTCGCCGGCCTCATCGAGGCTCGATCGTGCGAACGCTTCGACCTCCTGCGCAGACACCTGGCTGGCAAGGATCCGTTCCTGGCGAGCTTTTACGATTCGCTCTTCGAGTCGGAAGCGAGGCACCACAGTACCTACGTCGAACTGGCCAAGCACTTTCGGCCGGCCAAGTGCGTACTCGAACGACTCGACGAACTCTCGGCCGCGGAAGCCGCGATCATCGCCGAAGGGGACCCCGTCCCACGTGTCCACTCGTGATATTCCGATCCTCCGAAAAATACTCCCCGTATCCATGGCAACCGACGCTTCCCGCACTCTCGACAACACCTCCCTTGCGAACCACACGGACTCGATTCGCCAGTTGCAGGCAACGGGGCACGACTTCCACCAGCGCGGCTGGTCGCTGGCGACAAGCAGCAACTACAGCTGCGTCGTGTCACGCGATCCCCTTCGACTCCTCATTACCGCCAGCGGCAAAGACAAAGGCCGTCTCGAAAAGGACGACTTCGTGCTGGTCGATGCCGACGGTCAACCGGTGGGCACCACGCCCCACCGATCGTCGGCCGAAACCCTCCTGCACGTCGTCATCGCCCGGCGTCGTCCCGAAGTGGGCGCCGTCTTGCACACACATTCGGTGTGGGGGACGTTCCTCTCGGCTCGAGCCCGCCCCGGAGGAACCGTACTCCTCGAAGGTTTCGAAATGCTCAAAGGGCTCGAGCACGTCCAGTCGCACGATCACCGCGAACATGTGCCGGTCTTCGACAACTCGCAGGACATCCCCTACCTGGCCGGCCAGGTCGACCGGTGGCTCGCATCGGACGACGCGGATCGAGCTCACGGTTTCCTCATCCGCCGTCACGGACTATACACCTGGGGCCGTACCATCGCTGAGGCACGCCGACATGTCGAAGCGTTCGAATTCTTGTTCGAATGCCATGGTCGGTTGCAGATGATGCCTCCCGCCTAATGCCACACTTCCACGAAAGGACCTCTTGCCATGGCCTGGATCCGTATCGATCAAACGGGAACGGAACTGAAAGACGAATCCGAAGTGCGCGCGTTTCTCGACCGTTACAACATCCGCTACGAACGGTGGCCGCTCGAAGACCGTGTTTCACCGGACGCTTCCCCGGAAGAGATTCTCGAGGCCTACGCACCCGAGATCGAACGGCTTAAGGAGGCTGGCGGTTACACCACGGCCGATGTCGTCGCCATCACACCGGAAACGCCGGGGCTAAAGGAACTCATCGTCAAGTTCGGCCAGGAGCATACCCACAGCGAAGATGAAATCCGCTTCACGCTGCAAGGGAGCGGCGTCTTCTATATCAATCCCGAAACTGATCCTGTCTTCGCCATTTACGTCGAAGCGGGCGACTTGCTAGGGGTTCCCGCGGGAGCCCGCCATTGGTTCCTCCTGTGCGAGGATCATCACATCCGCTGTATTCGCCTGTTCCAAGATCCTTCCGGTTGGATTGCGCACTACGTCGACCATCCGACCCACTCGACATTCATGCCGGTCTGCTGGGGCCCGCAATACGTTCCCCCCGAAACGATCGATCGAAAGAAACTATCGTTGGAATGACGGCTTGCCGTCTCGCGGCTGTCCGAGAAACGAACTTCGGCGGCCAGGCACGTATCGCCGCCCCATGGTATGAGCTCTTGGTTTCCTCGAGACGCACTCGACGGATCCTTTCCTCTTGCCCGCGGATACTCGACTGTGATTTCCATTCACGCTAGCCGAATTCTGCTCGACATCGAGGGCACCACCTCCTCGGTCTCCTACGTCTTCGACGTCATGTTCCCCTATGCCCGGCGCCGGCTGCGTCCCTATCTTCGGGAACACTGGAACGACGCGGAACTGCAAGCAGCGCTGGAACAGGTGGCCCGGGACGCGGGAGCCGACTCCCTTGCCCGTTTCTGTGAGTCCAGCGACCTGCCCGACTGTCAAGAGCGTGTCGCCAGTCACCTGGAAACGCTCATGGACGACGACGTCAAGGCGACGGGCTTGAAGGAGGTTCAAGGGATTCTCTGGCGCCGGGGTTTTTTCGAGGGCGAACTGCGAGCTCACGTCTTTCCCGATGTTCCCCCCATGCTTCAAGCGTGGCGTCGCGCGGGCCTCGACCTGCGGATCTATTCATCCGGCAGCGTGGCCGCTCAGAAACTCTTTTTCGCTCACACCATCGCCGGCGACCTGCTCGAATACTTCACAGGCCACTACGACACGCGTATCGGATCGAAGCGCGAATCGGTCAGCTACCAGCGCATTTGCGAAGACTGGCAGGCCCTGCCGCCGAGTGTCGTGTTCCTCAGTGATGTGGTCGCCGAACTCGATGCGGCTCGAGCCGCCGGGCTGTCAACCGTGCTGGTCCGGCGCCCCGGAAACGCCGACCCGCCTCCAGATCACGGCCATCCGGAGATCTCCACGTTTCACGATTTGGACGTGATACCCACACCGGGTGCGTGACGCACCTGTGTCGGTTCCGACTTCGTCGCCGCAGCCGCTTCTGCTTCTTCTGGCTTCCAGTTCGCCTCATTCAGCCGCCGAGCAGCCTGACGAAGACGCGTGGCAGCCTCCAGCAGTCTCTTCCGGTCGTCTTGCGAAATCACGCGACCTCGGTTCCACGTCGGCCATGTACGAGGCCGACTGCCGAGAAGGTCCGAGGCACGAAGCGCACGGTGGTCCGGGTTGGAGTCCGACGACACGGAATAGTGGAACACGATTCGGTCGATCGCATCGGCCCAGGTTAGATGCCCGTCTGGGGACCGAGCCGGGGCGACCCAATCGGGGAGCCAGTCCCATGACGGCAGGAAAGAGTCGGAGTGCGCGTGCAAGGAGCGCTCTGCGTTTCGCCACGCACGGTGGAATTCGCGTTCTGCCATGGTGAAACGCTCGGCTCGCGCCAACGCGCCGCTGCTTCCGGCTCGGTATATGGCGACGGCAAAGACGGCTTCGCCGAAGGGTGCGACGCCCTCCTCGATCGGCTCGGCGAGGCAGTGGAGTCGCACGAGCGACGTTTGCCACGACCGGGGGACTTCAACGACGATGCGGAGTTGACGCATCCCTTCGAGTGTCGTTTGGCGCGAGGGGCGAAACTTGTAGTAGACGCCGGTGCCTCGGTCGATCGTGCCGCTCGCCTGCAGCAGCATCATCGGCGGCGCCTCGGCGACGCGCGTCGTCCGCTTCTCTTTTCCCGCCAACTCGCTTGTGGCCTGACCATTCCCCCAGGGCTCGAGCGGCCCGGCGAAGTGCAACCCGAGCCGGTGGGACGTTTCCTTCTGCGTGTCTGTCTGGAGTGGACCGGCATACGGTGTGGTCAGTTCGGTCTGAGGCGCAAAGTCGACGACACGCCAAGAGACTCCGGGAGCCTGGCAAAAGAACCAAAGCTGGTAAGCGGGGAGAGGCTGGCGAGTTTGGACGAGTGTGGAAACGGGAAAAGTGATTTCCAGAAGCTCCGAGTCCGGAGACGGGGTGATCGCCAAGTCGCCTTCGATGGGTACGGCGGGAACGACGGCTGGAGCATCGAAGGAGACGGGAGGAGCTGCCAGGAGCCCGCTTGCCGACAGGGCAACGGCCCACACCGCCAGGTATTTCAGACGAAAAGATGTCACTGACGGGAACAGCATGGTTCGACCTCCTTGATACGTGCGAGCCTGTGTCACTCGAGTTTGCCATCCCGGCATTGCGTGTCGGCTCGTCCTGAAGCCGTCCGTGGTTGTTCCCAGGGGCATTATTCGCGGCGGTACTTAGCGAGGCAAGGAGAGGAAGTTTGAAGTGTGAAGTTTGAAGTGTGAAGTTTGAAGTGTGAAGTTTGAAGTGTGAAGTTTGAAGTGTGAAGTTTGAAGTGTGAAGGGTGAAGTGTGAAGGGTGAGGTGTGAAGAGTGAGGTGTGAGGTGGGAAACGAGACGGCGCCTTGAGCCGCGAAGCGGCGTCAGAAAATAGCTGTGGGCGTCAGCCCACAGAGGGCGCGAGCCACAGAAACCGTGGGCGACGACATCCGTTTTCCTAGATTGCCTATCGATTTTGCCTCCATAATGGCGACCAGGCATGTTTTCGACGGAATCGTTCAGGATCGAGTGAACCGCATGGCCTTTTGGATCGTAGCCTGAATGTCGGCGCCCAAAACCACAAGAAGAGGAGGGTCGAGCACATGTCTCCCAAGCACGGCTGGCGGATGACGGTCACGGTATCACTTCTCACGCTCGCGACGGCGAGCCTTGCAGCCGCATCCGAAGAAACGCGGCTTCTTGACGCCTTTGTGGCCAACGAAATGGTGTTGGCCTTGCGTTTAAGGAGCCCGGCACGACTGGAGATATCCGCCGTGCGAGATGGAGTGTCCAATAAGGACGGCGCTGCCGCGGCCAAACCCCTGTTTCCGGACCTTACGCTTCCGGAAGGAGAGACGGTCATTGAGGCAAGAGGCCACCAGTGGCTCGGATGTTCTATCATTCTGGCGATTGTCACCGAGTCTGCTGACGCGGATGGTGGCTTCAACTACTGGTATGCTTTTGTGACGTCGGAGCGATCGTGGAGTCTCGTGCGTTTGCGTGCACTCTCCCCGATGAAGAAAAGCCGATGGACAATTCGCTACGTTTCCGCTGCGCCGAAGAAGGAGGATGATTCCCTCGAAATCGGGTTTTCCCACTCCGAGTACCCGAGCGTGCCTACGGTGATCTACCGAAACAACTGCGTTGCGCCCTGTGTCGACGTTGGCAGATTCTTCCAGATGACATTGGCGCAAGCCAAGGCGATAGATGATATTCCGTCCCAAGGAGAAGAGGAAACCGCCAAGTGAGTCCAAGCGCGACGAGAAGCTGGAACCAACGTCGCAACTCTCCCTCCTGGTTCCCTTCTTCGCGATCTCGATTCAGCCCACAGCCGCGAAGCGACACCATATTCTCAGCCGCGAAGCGGCGACACGTAATAGCTGTGGGCGCCAGCCCACAGACGGCGCGAGCCCACAGATGTGTTACCTTCGCCTCTGCAGCAAGCGCATGCCTCCGATCACCATCGCTACGCCGATGAAACCGAGCAGCAGGTACCAACGCCACCGGCTTTTGGGGCGCAGCTCTTCGGGTTCCGGGATGCCGAAAGCGGTCAACGTAAAATCTTCCGGCTTGTGACTGCAGTTGTACTTGACATCTGAGAACGCCTTCGTCATCACGTAGGCCCCTTCGCCTTCACCGCCGGTTGTCGTGATTTTCGAGCAGAATCCCTTGGTCGGATCGTATTCCCAGACAATGGTTCGTTTATCTCCACGTGAGGTCTCGAGCACCGCCTTGGTCAACCTCCAGTTGTGGGACGTGTCCAGGTAGATCGTGCCTTTCGAATAACTGAACAGGCTGTAGCTCGTCGGGAATACATGACCTGGATCAACATTTGAACCGAAAACGACTCGGTAAAGTTGGCCGTTGCCGGACGTGACAGGCTCCGCCGATTCGACCGTCACGGCCGGGGATGCGAAAAGCTCGGCGAGCAGCGTTCCTTCAATCGACACCGGCAATCGAGAGAAGCGATCCAAGTGGCT
>WFWZ01000213.1 GCA_015490875.1 Planctomycetaceae bacterium | reverse complement strand
GCGTGGAAGCGTGTTTCATGGTTGGTTCCTCGAATCACGGTGGAGATGGGGGTGTCGGATGCTAGGAAACACAGAGGCACAGAGGAGACGGAGTTTTTGGCTCGACAGTTCCATCATTTCCATCATTCCTATTCTCGCACATTGAGAACATCTCGTACCTCGAGTCGATGAATGCGGCGTTGGACCGGGAGATGAGCCGCCACGATGAACACAAGTCCCACCGCGGCAGCCGTCCACCAGACCCATGGAGCACCGGCAAGGGGAATGCGAAACAGATCGTTATCACGGTACGGAAGGATCGAGAGCCACGTGATGGCGTAGCCGAGCGGCAGGCCGGCGGCCGTGCCGACGCCTCCCACCAGCAGAGTCTCGCGGAAGAACAGGCCTCCAACTCGCCACGGGGAATATCCGAGTGCCAACAACGTGGCAACTTCGCGCCGGCGCTCACTGAGGCTGATCGAAGCTGCGTTGACGAGGCTTCCGAGAAAGATGGTTGCCGAAAAGAGAACAAGAACGACGATGGCCGCCATCATATTGCGCACGATCGTGTCCTCCAGACTGTCGATCAGGTCATGACGCGAAAGTGTCATGGCGACGGCCGGTGTTTCCTTAAGCTTGCGATTGCGCCGTTCATCGTTGTGGGGATTCTTGTCGGTGACGAATTGGACTCGCCGAACGGCCAGCGATTCCCCAGCTAACTGACTGACATGGCGGATGTCCGCGTAAGCCGTCACTCCGAGGAAACCATCGGTGATCGCTCGAATCGGCGTCGTTCGAGCCGTTCGGTCTCCCCGCGTGGGCCGAACCTCGATCCAGTCGCCCGGTTGCACATGCAGGATGTCGGCCAGGCGCTGATCGACAACGAGTCCTTGTTCGGGAATGGGGATGCGGCGTCCCGAAATGGTTTGCGGGCGCGTCAGTCGCGCCGAAGGGAAGAGACCGGTAATCGAGGTGCGGTAAGTGTAAGGGCCGTGCCGCAAGGTGCAGGGCAGATCGAGAACCGGTTCCGCATAGAGGACGCCCGGCAGATTCCGAATCTCTCGAACCGCGGAAGGCGGTTGTTCGTCGATGAACACGACCTCGCCGTCATTTGCCATCAGACGGCGAAACTGATGATCCACGAGCAGTCCGACGGTACGCACCATGAGTAGACCTGACGTCAGCAGCGCAGCGCCGGTGCTCGTAGCGAAGAGACTGGTCGAAGTGCGGAACGGCTGACGCAGCAATGTCCGCCAGGCGAGCCGCCATGAAGTGTCGAGCCAATGCCACAAGAATGTCAACCGCTCCACGAACACGGCCCCTCCCGACCGCGGCGGCTCGGGACGCATCGCCTCGGCCGGAGCCAATCGAAACAGCGAGCGTGCTCCCTGCCAGCTCCCGGCCACGGCGAACACGAGACTCAAGAGGGTCGATTCCAACACGATGTCGATGTGGAGCGGGCAATCGAGTTTCGGGAACTCGAAGTAGTCGCGGTAGATCCTCGTCATGACGAGAGCCATGAGGTAACCGGCGAGTCCTCCGACGATACCGGCCACGACGCCGACAATCCCACCGAACTTGAGGAAGTGCGTGAAGATCGTCGCGTCGGCGTAACCGATCGCTTTGAGCGTACCGACGATCTGGCGCTGTCGGCGAGCCAGACGCATCATCAAGATGTGCAGGACGAGAGCAGCGGCAACGAGAAAGATGGCGGGGAGGACCGTGGCCGAAACTCCCAGACCGCGAATCTCGCCGTCGAGAAATTGATGGGAGACCTGGCGCCGGCGCTGCGTCTTGGAGACGACACCGAAGGGCTCCAATCGATCCTCGAGTTGGTTCAACCAGACGTGATGCAAGACCGGGTCGGCCGCCGACCAGGTCCCAACCAGCTCGTTGACAGAACCGTCGAAGTCGAAAGCATGCTCGGCGAATTCCCGCTTGACGAACAGAACGCCGAAACGCTCGGGATCGGGCACAAGAGAACCGGGCCCAAGGAGGTACGTGAACTCAGCGCTGATCACAGTGCCGACGACGTGCAGGCGTTCCTTGCGTTCGTGAACCAGGACGTCCAGAGTCTGACCGGGCTGGATGTGGTGGGCGCGGGCGAACTGCTCGATCACGAGCACCTCGTTGGTCCGGTCCGGCGTGAACCCGGTGCCTTGGCGAATGAGGACTCGATTCAGTGTCGGTCTGGAGTCCGGCGGTAGGGAAAGGATCAGAGCGTTGATCGGTTCGGGAACTTCGGCCAGATCGATGGTGGCGTACTTCCGGATGCGTCCCGTCAGTGTGCGGATGCCCGCCGCCTGCCGCACCGCCGCCAGCTCGTGGCGAGGCATCTTCTTCAGCCGCACCCAGAAGTCGGCAAAGCGAGTCTGCTCGTAATAGCTCCGCTGGGATACTCTCAAGTTGCGATGGGCCGAACGCAGACCGACGAAGACCGCGCCTCCGACGACCATCATCGCAGCCACGGCGGTTAGCAGGAGGCTTTCGGCGCGAAGCTGGCGCCACAACATGCGACGCAAAACCGTCACCACTCCACCTCCTCCGGCGGCAGGCGCCTCTGTTGCACGACCACATCGCGAATCACGCCGGAACTCATATGGATCACCCGGTGCGCCACTGCGGAGATGGCGACATTGTGAGTAACAAGCACTACCGTCACTTGCTGGTTCTCGTTCAGGTCAACCAGCAGGGAGAGGATCCGACGGCCAGTCGCCAGGTCGAGTGCTCCGGTCGGCTCGTCGCACAAAAGAAGCACGGGTCGTTTGACCAGAGCTCGCGCGATGGCCACCCGTTGCTGCTCGCCGCCGGAAAGCTGAGCCGGAAAGTGGTCGGCTCGGTCGGCCAGCCCGACGCGTTCAAGCATCGCGTCAGTCGACTCGGGGCGTTCGCAAATGTCAGCGGCGATCTGGACATTCTCCCAGGCAGTCAAGTTCGGCACGAGGTTGAAGAACTGGAACACGAAACCGACGTGCTCGCGACGGTATCGCGTCAAAGCGGCACGATCGGCCAAAGCCAGATCCCGGCCCTGAAAGAAGACCGCCCCCGTCGTGGGACGATCGATCCCCCCGAGGAGGTTCAGGAGCGTGGTCTTGCCTGAGCCACTGGGTCCGACGATCGAGACGAATTCGCCTCGAGCAATCGTCAAATCGACGTCGTGCACCGCGTCAATCGAGACTTCTCCCAACCGAAAGGTGCGGCCGACGCCGGTCAATTCCAACAGCGGCTCAGACATGGCAAGGGGCCAAAAGGCGCAAAGATTCCAGCACGGTGGAAGGAAAACGTTAACCAGAGCGCTTTGGCGCTAACGCTATCGTGATTCAAATGCCGGCCCGATCCAATGGGGTCCTCCGTTTGGACCCCCGAGTGCGTCTCAAATTGAGACAACTGTAGCGAAATCGAGTAGCGCGTAAGCTGGCTGGACCGAACCCGTCGGTAGATAGGGCGGAGAGCTTTAATCTTTTTTGATGTTTTTGCCGAAAAAACCACGATCCAGGGCCATTTGGAGCGATTCTTGCATGAATAACGGGAGAAAGTCGCTCGCTAAGTGGCGGGTGGTGTATTCGGATCCGCACGGAACCGAGAAGAGACTGGCGATCTATTGAGATGAGGAGGGAACCGATGTTGGTGCTGACACGCAAGGTGGGCGAGTCGATCGTGGTGGATGGCGGGATTGAGATCAAGGTCCAACGGATTGCGGGCAAGCGGGTGACGATCGCGATCGAGGCGCCCGCGGACGTTAAGATTCTGCGGGGCGAGATCGCGGACCGTCGCGAGGAGCGTTGGGAGGAGCCGACGTCGTGGCGTACCGGCCGTCCCGTCTCGGCCTGACGGCTGACGAGTCGGCCTGGAGCAGTGTCGGAGCCCCGCCGGTTGAGTCCGTGGGAAACGGCCCTTCTACGCTTTCCCTTTCCCCTTGGCGACTCGGCGTTCGAGTTCGCCCGATTTGTACTTTTCCCAGTAGCGGTCGAGCTCGCGTTTGACTTTGCCGCTGAGGAGCACAACGCCAAGGATATTGGGAAACGACATTCCCAGAATCAACATATCACTGAAGTCACGGATGCTTGTAGCGTTCACGATGGAACCAAGGAACGTGAAGACGAGGAAGAGTCCCTTATAGAACATGGATGTCCGCATACCGAACAGCGTTGTAAAGCAACGTTCGCCATAGTACGACCACGAGATCATCGTCGAATAGGCGAACAAAACGACGGCGGCAAATAGGATCCACTTGAACCAGACGAAGCCGCCTTCTTGAAAGGCGATTGAGGTGAGGGCGGCACCTTGGTCGCCGGCGATCAGGGAAGCGTTCGGACCCTTTGGATCGTACACCCCTGTGATTACGATCACCAAGGCGGTCATCGTGCAAATGACGACGGTATCGATGAAGGGCTCGAGCAACGCGACGATGCCCTCGCTGATCGGTTCGTCGGTCCGAGCCGCCGAGTGAGCGATGGCCGCCGATCCGGCTCCCGCTTCGTTCGAGAAAACGGCTCGCTTGACGCCCATCACCATCACGCCGAGGAAGCCCCCATAAACCGCGTCGGGCGTGAAGGCCCCTTTTAGAATCATGGCGAAAGCGGCCGGGATGTGAGCCGCGTGCGAGAAAAGGATGTACAAGGCTGCGAGAACATAGGCCGCACACATGACGGGAACGATGCGACCGGCGACGGCTCCGATCGACTTGATTCCACCAATGATCACCAGGCCGACCAGGACGACCATCACCAGGCCATAGATCCACGGATGAGCATCTAGCAAGCGCAACGTGGGCTCGGTTCGAAGCACGCCTAACGACTGTGTGACCTGGAACGTGTTGCCTCCTCCAAGCGAGCCGCCAATGCACAGCAGAGCAAAGAGTACAGCAAGAAATCGGCCGAGCGGGGCGAGATTCATTTCGGCCAGCCCATCCCGGAGATAACGCATGGGGCCTCCCGAGACCGTTCCGTCGGGCATCACCTTTCGGTAGAGCTGCCCCAGGGAGCACTCGGTGAACTTGGAACTCATCCCCAACAGCCCGATCAAGATCATCCAGAATGTCGCGCCGGGCCCCCCTTGTCCAATGGCGATGGCGACACCGGCGATGTTGCCCAGCCCGACGGTCGCCGAGAGGGCCGACGCCAGAGCTTGGAAGTGGGAAACTTCCCCCGTGTCTTCCGGGTCATCGAAGTCGCCTTTCGTGAGCCGGATTGCATGCCAAAAGCCGCGCAGGTTAATAAAGCGCATGCGCAAAGTGAAGAAGATGGCGCCTCCCAGCAGCCAGACGACGACGAGCGGCACTTGGACCTTCTTCATCGTCCCGTCAGCTTGCGCCACTTCCGTACTGTAGACGGGAAAGAACAGTACCATCCCCAGCGGCCTCACCAGTCTCTCTTCGAAGAACTTGTCGACCGGTTTGATCCATTTTTCCAGCTTCTTGTCGACACCTCGAGGCCGTTTCGCCTTTGGCTGGGCTGCCGCCGACTTTTGGCCAGCCGCCCCTTTGGTGGCTGCCTCATTCTTCTCGGTCCCCTCCTTGGTGGCTGTCTCCTTTGTCTCAGCCGCCTCGGTGGCCGCGTCCTGTTTCTCAGCCGCCGCTTCGGCTCGCACCGGACGCGTTATCGGTCCGCCGATCGCCCAGAAAACAAGGATCCATGCGAGGGGAAGAACCGCGAACCGGGACGCACGTCTCATCGGGAATTCCTCTTGTGTAGGCCGTATTTCGAGCGGCGGGAGGCACTCAAGAGGCGCACCCGCACCGTTGCCGCGCTGGCTCGCACTTGTAATTCATCACCGCGGAAAAGTCAATTGAGCCGATGCGGCGAGAGCGGTCCGTTGCCGATCACCCAGAGTGTGCCTCGCAAGGCGGGAAGGGGGCCTTTACAGAACGTCCAAGGCGGAGCATCGTCATAATTGGCTCAGCTTCCTCCTTTGCTCATCGCGGCGACCTTCCTTTCGAGTTCCTCAGAACATCTGGCTCGCAACTCGCTGGCGTCCTTGTTCTCAGGGGCGAGTTCCAGCACGTGATCGCAATAGTCAACGGCTGCAAGAAGGTGGCCCTGCAGACGACACGTCCGAGCCAGCTCGAGCCACCATGCCGGGTTTTCGGGTTGCTGCCGGATCATCTGGAATGCAATGTCGTCAGCCAACGCAAAGTCACCAGCTTGGCGAGCAATGTTCATCAGGAAAAGCGCTCGGCGTTCGGGAACCGGACCTTCCGCCACATAACGTCGCACCGCCGGGACTGCGGCTTGATAGTCTGGCTGTTTGTTTTCGGAAGCGTTTTGCTGGGCCAGCATGACGTGAGCCACTACCAGCCCGAAGAGTGACTCGCGCTGGTTTGAAAAAAACGAATGGGAAAGTTCCGCAGCTTTGGAGAACGATGCCACGGCCTCCTTGTAGTGATCCACGGTGATTCCCCAGAATCCATGGAGGAAATAAAGAAACCCATCAGGATGGTGTTCCGCTCGTTCGGGAATCCACGAGAGGTCAGGGGCTTGTCCTGACAGGAGGTTCCAGAGGGATCGCTTTTGCATGAAAGGGCTGTACGCAGAGAGAGCAGACTTCGTCGATGGTAGGCGCCCAATGGTTCTTTCCAGACCGTGAGGCATCGCTCCACGGGCTTGGGCCAGCTTCGGAATAACGGTCAAGAGGTTGACGTCGGTCAATTTTCCGTACTCCCATTGCTCGCCAAGTCGTATGGCTGTTCCGAGCTCCACCATGCCGCGCACGGCGGCGAGCTGAGCGTCAGGTAGTTTTCCTCGTAGCGAATCGAGCAGGCGATCCGCCTCTTCTCGGTTCTCGTCCATTGTCTCGACAAGTACCTGTGCGAGCACGAATCGCGCGTCATGAGGAAACAGACGTGATGCGGCACGTGCGACTTGACGAGCCTCGTCACGTTGTCCCAAAAGAACATAGTCCAACGCCAAAATCGCATAGGCTCGCTGATGGAACGGGTCGAGCTGGACCGCGTGCTTCAGTTCTTCGATCGCTTGAGGCGTCGTCTCGGCGAGGAGGGCTCGGGCATAGGCGGCCTCAGCCGGAGGCAGGCCCAGGTCGAGCGCCTGTTTCAGTAAGGCTCGCGTCTGATCGTTCGTATGATCGAAGGTGCGAACGTCGGCCCACCAAAGTGTGATCTCACCGGCGTAGGAGCCCTTGTCCGGAAGCTTCCAAAGCTCTTCTGTTTCCCGGTTCAATTCGTCCAAATGGGACAATCCGTCGAGCGCCTTGAGTTTCATCAGTCGGAGCTTGAGGGCCTGGTCGGGCAATTGCTGAGCTGCTTTGTCAGCAAGTTCCAGTAAGCGCTGCCAATCTCCTCGGGAACCGGCCGTCTCCAGCGCACTTGTGAGCGACTGCGCATAGTTGGCTTCAGCCCGCTTCCGTTGCCGCTGGGCTTCGGCTGCCGCTTTCCGGGCTTCCTTTTCACTGGCCAACGCAGCCTGACGATTCTCCTCCGCCTCCCGGCGGAGCCTCGCCTGCACCAAGGCCGTCCAGGGACCGGCGATGGCCAACGCCAGCAGCAGGGTCAAAAGAGCCGCGACGGCCGGACGACGGCGACACCAGCGCCACGTCCGCTCCCAAAGGGGAACGGGCCGAGCCTCAATGGGGTGCCCCTGCAAATAGCGATCGAGGTCTGAGGCGAGGGCATCCGCCGACGCGTAGCGCTGTGAAGGCGACTTTTGAAGGCACTTCAGACAGATCGTCTCAAGGTCCCGATCGATATCAGGCTGCAATTGGCGAGGCGGCAGCGGGTCACTCTCGAGTACCAGTCGCAGCGTGTCGACGACGTGGGCGGCCTGAAACGGAGGCCGTCCCGTCAGGCACGCGTAGAGGATCGCACCGAGTGCATAAACATCGGCGGCCGGCCCAACCTCCGAGGATCCGGCAGCCTGTTCGGGAGCCATAAAGCTCGGAGTCCCCAGAATCTGTCCCGACTGCGTCAAGCCACTGTCCACTTCCAATTGCTTGGCCAATCCGAAGTCGGTGACCATCGGATCGAAGGTATCGAGCCGCTGGCGGGCTTCGGCAACCAGCTTTGCGATTGGCCGATCACCGTCGGTGCTCGACTGCGGTGCCAGTAAGATATTCGCCGGCTTCAGGTCACGGTGGATGATGCCTCTTTCGTGCGCGTAGGCGATGGTGCGCGCGATGGTGCGGAGGAGAACCGCCGCGTGCCGGCTCGGGATCGGACCGTCCCGCAAGACATCATTGAGCGAGGGGCCGGGAACGAACTGCATCGCGTAGTAAATCTGGTTGCCCATCTCGCTGACATCGTAGACGGCGACCATGTTGGGGTGGTGGAGCCGCCCTGCGGCTCGAGCCTCCTGCAAGAACCGCTCGACCTGTTCCCGTGACGCAGTTCCGTCACCTTTGATCGTCTTGAGTGCCACGAGTCGCCCGAGCGTGGAGTGGCGGGCGAGATAGACCACACCCATGCCGCCCTCGGCAATGCGCCGCAGAATGCGGTATTGTCCCAGTTCCGTTGCACCCGCGTCGGACGCAACGTCGGGACGGGAAGCATCGACAAGCCACGTCTGGAGGGGCTCCGCCTCGGACGGAAACGAAACCTTCTTCGTTTCTTCGGCCCCGTCCGCCGTTTCCCCCGCGAATAGTTCTTCAATCGTCGAGCGGTCGCTCTCAAAACGCTCGAGGTATTCCTCGACCTGAGGCACCTCGCCGGAGCGCACGCGGAGCTGAATCTCCAGAGCAACCAGTTTCTCAAGAGCCTCAGTGCGCAACTCCTCATCAATCCATTCCAGCATCGCCTCAATCGACGGACGCCGCCCTTCCCGCCATGCCTGTTCGAATTCGCGGAGCAACGGTTCCAGCATCGCACACCCCTTTTTGCTACGATGAAGTCTCGTCTCCAAAAGACTCCGCGATATCCGGGGGCAAGGGAGCATCAAAATCCTCGCCCATCCGGACCAACCCCTTCCACTGCCCACCACGCCGAGGTGGTTCATCGCCTTCATAAGCGACCAAACGGGCGATGGGCCGGCCGGCACGCGCGATGATAATTGTCTCGCCCTGCTCGACGCGTTTTAGTAACCGCTCGAGGCGAGTCTTCGCTTCGTGAACATCAACGACATTCATACCACCAGCCTCGATTTCTGAGTGCCCCTCGTTATCGACCGCGTGGCAACAGTACCTTGACCAGTTGCCGGTCGTCACGCGCGTAGACGGCACCATGAGCGTAGGCGGGATGAGCCCACGTCTTGCCGACGATGGCTGCTCGGTCGATCTCGTCGTACCCGTCGGGAGTCAGTCTGGCATGGACGAGTTCACCTCGCGCGTTGAGTGCCAAAATGTGGTCGGTCTTTCCCAGCCACACCATCGTGGCTTGAGGATTGCGTTCGCGTGGCGTTAGCCGATGGTTGTCGCTCCAAATCTTCTTCCCCGTCGCCAACTCGAAACAGATCAGACCGTGACGCTTGTCGAGCAGATAGCCGTAACCGTCTTTATAAAGCGGCTGGGCCATCAATCCTCGCAAGTAGCGGTTCTCTTCCCACGCGAGCTCCGCCTGTTGGACCGTCTTGCCTAGCCGGATCGCCTTCGATCCTTCCCAATAGCCGCTGACAAAAACCCAATCATCGACTACCAAAGGCATGGCGATCGAAACACCGTACGTGACTTTGTACGGGATTCGCCAGTAGATCCGTCCACTACGCGGGTCGAGGCAAAGCACGTGCTCGGGCGTCCACCCGATCAGTCCCTCCGTCCCTCGATAACGCACGAGCACCGGCGTGGCATAGCCGGCCGGATCGTCTCCGCTGCGCCAGCGCTCTTTTCCCGTGCGGCGATCAAAGGCGGCATAGCAGCCACCCGGCTGAAGCGCCGTATGGACGATGACGGTGTCGCCGTAGAGGACAGGAGACGCGGAGAATCCCCACGTGGGGACGCGGGCGCCCAGTTCCTTGCGGAGGTCGCGTTTCCAGATCACAAAACCGGTTGCCGCGTCGAAGCAACAAAGATGGCCGACCGCCCCGAGCGTGTAGACGCGCCCCTCGTGGACCGTCGGTGTGGCTCGAGGCCCTTTGCCGTGATCCATATCACCGTAGTCGGCTCGGTAGGCGTACTCCCACAGGAGTTTTCCCGTCTCGGCCGACCGACAGACGATGCGCTCCTCTTTACGGGACTCGCGCCGTTCCATCGTGTAAACTCGACCGGCGGCGACAGCGACGCCGGAAAACCCTGGCCCGATGTCAACACGCCAGGCCACTTTCAAGCCCCCTTCGGGAAAGCGGCCGGGGATACGACCGGTGGGCCAATGACCGTTCGCCAGCGGCCCACGCCACCGAGGCCAATCATCGGCCGACGCACGGACTGAGGCAGCCCAAATCAGCAGTAGTGCCATCAACCCATACAAACGATTCCCAGCCATCCTCATCGGTATCGATCCTCCAAG
The DNA here is from genome assembly GCA_015490875.1 of Planctomycetaceae bacterium. GTDB lineage: Bacteria > Planctomycetota > Planctomycetia > Pirellulales > Pirellulaceae > S141-3. Next base: position 8,960 of record WFWZ01000213.1, on the reverse strand, counting down.
ACGCAGCACAACAGCCACGACACTTTGGTGTCACTCTCCGGTGGCCAGAGTTTCCTCAGAGACCCAAGCCCTTCCTTTGTGACGTTCATTGTCGGCGGGTTAAGAAACGGCTACAACCCCCGCCGAATGCTACTCTTTCTTCGGCGGGCGTCGCTTGGGCGACTTCTTACGAGATGGGGGTTTGCGTTTCTGGGAAGGCTCTTGGCGCGGAGCCATCGTGGCGTCGAATGAACCGGCCGTGGAATCTCCGGTCGTCACGGGCCGATCTGGTGAAGTGCCGTCAGAGGGAGCCTCCGAGGGAGCCTCCGAGGGAGCCATCGTGGGAGCGTCCGCGACAGACGTGCGGGAAGCCTCGAGCGAATCTCCATGTTCGTGCCGGTACCACCAGGCGTCGGCATCCTCGGGCGTCCATTGACCGTACTCGGGACATTTCCGCAGAAGGTTGGCCAGATCGCGGGCAGTCTGCGGTCGTTTGGACCGAGCCTTTTCCAGGCACGCAAGGATCGCGTATTCAAGTTCGCCGGAGATGGCTACCCCAACGCGCTGCGATGGGGCAACCGGAACTTCATCAACTTGCTTTTGACAGAGTTCTTCAAGACTCGACGCTTCAAAAACGGCGCGACCGGTCAGGAGGAAGTAGGCTACAGCGCCGAGCGCATACAGGTCGCTGCGGCCGTCGACCGACATGGGCGTCTGAATCGCTTCAGGCGACATGTACAGCGGCGTTCCCGTCAGCCCTCGTTCGCCGCGAGCCGCGTCCTCTTCGATTTTCTTCACCAGACCGAAATCGAGCACCTTTACGACGTCCGATTCTCCGCCTCGGCGATTGACCATGATATTGGCCGGTTTGATGTCGCGATGGACCAGTCCTTCGGAATGCGCTTCGTAGAGCGAACCGCATGCCTGGAGCAACAGATAGATGACGCGAGCCGGCGGTTGCGGACCATACTGATCGACGAGCGTTTGCAGATCGATCCCGTCGAGGTACTCCATCGCGTAGTAGAAGTTGCCCTCGTCGGTGCGGCCGAAATCGTAAATGGCGATCGTGCTGGGGTGATTGAGCCGACAAGTGATTGTCACTTCTTGTTCGAACCGCCGAATCGACTCGTCAGTGATGCGCTTCGGATCCAGCATCTTGATGGCGGTGGGACGTCGGAGCATGGCATGGTGGGCACGATAGACGACGCCCATCGCACCAGCGCCGATCTGTTCTTCCAGCTTGTAAGCTCCGAGTTCTTTGGCGGCGATCGCCGCCTCGCGCGCCTTCTGGCGCAGACGGCTGACCCGCAACGTAAAGACGAAAATGGCTACGGCACTGGCGATCAGAAGCACATAGAGCACGCCGAAGGTGCGCCGGAGAATCGTCAAAGGGCGAAAAGCTTCGGCCGCATCGATTTCGGTGGCCACACCCAGACCGTACTGGGGCATCCATTTCCAGGCACCCACGACGAGGACTCCTCGGTAGTCCCGGTACCCTTCGACGTCGACGCCCGACTTTCCCTGGACCGCGCTGGCGGCCATCTTCGTCAACGGCATTTGAGCTCGACGGACCTTCGGCCGGTATCCTCGCGTCATGTCCCCTTGAGGATCACGGACTTGGACGTTGAGTATCGAGCGAGCGTGCTCCTGGTCGGGAAGGATCCCCAGTAGAATCAGATCCCGGTCGAACCGGCTGTTCGAGACCATCCGCCCGGTCTCGTCGAAGGCATACGTCTCGCCCGAACGACCGAGCCGTCCCAGCTGTAAGATTTCCGTGAACTCACCCTCGGGCCGCATCTGGAGAGCCAATGCCCCGACGACATTGAAGTCGGCGTCGCGGAGGGGAGCCACCACATACATGGTCGGCTCGCCCGTTTGGAACTCCCCGGCGGGGTTCTTGAGCATCACCACACTGGGAAAAGGGGTCGAGACAACCGTCTCGCCTTCCAGAGCCTTCTCCAAAAAAGACTCGTACCGAGCCACCTGCTGCTGGCCGACCAGAACAGGAAATGAGGAAGCGACGATCTTCTGCGAGCGGTCGGCAAGAAAGTACCCCGTGAACTGGGACTTGCCCAGGAACGGCCGAACCGCGGCGTCGAAACGGCGACGCAACTCGAGTAGTGTCGCGTCCTCGGCTTGAAAAGTCGACTCGGCCTCCTGGAGCAACGGCCATGCCGCCTCACGCACCGCGCGGGCGTGAGCCGCAGCCTCCGCATCCGCCATCCGCTGGCGGAACCACTTGTCCAGCATGGCGGTCTCGGCATTCAGCAAGGTCTGGAGGTCCGAGGCGATGTTCTCCTTGATGATGGCCTGGATCGCCGAATGCACCCAAACTCCGACACTGCACAGGATGACAAAAGCAATGATGGGCCAGATCCACAACTGGCGACGCATGAAGCCCCCCGCGCGAGACACGGTCCGGCCGACACTCGTGTGAGCCCATGTCACGCGGCCGCCTCGAGCCGCCAAACTGCTGTCTCCCGATCGCCCCCACTTGCCTATCTTCGCCAACCAATTCATCCGACCACGCTACCCCAAGCCACAGATTCGCCTCGGTCGCCCGCGTTCATTATGGTTGGGGGTCCACCGGCGAGCAACGCGCGGGGGGAGGGGTTGGAACGAGGTGGACGGTGAACCTCGTGGACAAAGTGGACATAGTGGACGGGTGGGCGAAGGGAAGCGGAAGGCACCATTTTGAGGGGAAAGGGTTAGACTGTAGAGTTTCCACGGCTGCGGGCCGCCAAAGGCCTGCTGATCACCAAAGGCCGCGACTTTTTCGCACATCCACTTGTCAAAAATGTCGAAAGGGTCTACAAAGGGTGTGTAGGGTGATGTGTCAGGACGAGCGGAAGGGGGCTCGGGCACAATTCGCGACCCAGCATGACCACGAATGATGGACCTCTTTCCTTCAGACATCACGATTTTGGATCTCCTGCGGAAGCAGGATTCGATGAGCGTCTCGGAGCTTTCCGAGGCGATGGGGGTGACGGCGACGGCGGTGCGCCAGCGCCTGACACGTCTGATGGCTCAAGGATATGTGGCGCGCAGAGCCGAGAAGTCTCGGCGGGGCCGGCCGGCCCACCGGTATGAACTGACGGCGGCCGGGCGGCGGAAGGCAGGAGCCAATTTTGCCGATTTGGCCATGGTGTTGTGGGAGGAAATCCGGCAGGTCGAGGATCCGGAGGTGCGCAAGGGGCTGTTGCAGCGCATCTCCAACCGACTGGCCATGCTTTATGCCGATGGCGTTCGTGGAGCCACTTTGCGGGAGCGGCTGGAGTCGATCGTGAAGCTCTTCGAGCAGCGAAACGTTCCACTGGTCGTGGAGGAGACTCCGCTGCTCCCGGTGCTCAGTGCTCTGGCGTGTCCCTATCCCGATTTGGCGGAGAAGGACCGAGCCGTCTGTGCGATGGAACGTCAGATGATTTCGAATCTGGCGGGCGAGCCGATGCGACTGGCTGAATGCCGGCTCGACGGAGACGCTCGCTGTTCCTTCGTCGCGAGCCGCAGTCGCCAAGAAGACGCCCCGATTGCGAACTCACAACGCGCTGCGGCGTCTGGGGGCGCGGACGAATCGGAAGAAACCTGATAAAAGAGAGAGCCTGTCTGGAGGGCGGTCGGGTCGGCCGCCCGTTGCGAATGAGTCCACCGACAAGCGAGACGAGACGATGATCCAACCACAACCCTGGATTGAAGGCCGGCTGCCGGCAGACAGCGTCATCACCACGACTGTGGAGCAAGCCATCAATTGGGCTCGACAATCGAGCATCTGGCCGATGACGTTCGGGCTCGCGTGCTGCGCGATCGAGATGATGTCGGCGGGAGCCAGCCGCTATGACATGGACCGATTCGGCGCAGGGGCGTTCCGAGCCACTCCTCGGCAGGCCGACCTCATGATCGTCGCCGGCACCGTAACGTACAAAATGGCCAGCCGCGTTCGGCGACTGTATCACATGATGCCCGATCCCAAGTTCGTCATCGCCATGGGAGCGTGCACGGTCGGGGGCGGACCCTACTTCAAGTGGGGCTATCACGTCGTCAAGGGTGTCGACCTGGTCGTGCCGGTCGACGTCTATGTCCCCGGTTGTCCGCCACGTCCGGAAGCCCTCCTCGAAGGCCTGATGCGCATTCAAGACAAGATCAAGGCACATCGGATCGGCAAGGCCGAATCCGAACAATGGCTCAAACCTGGCTCGAAGGTCGAAGACCGCCTCCCTCTACCCCACCACACCGGCCACGTCGCCGCTCCGGGCAACCAGGAAGCACTGACCGACCACCAGAAAATCAAAGGCTGACCAAAGTTCTATCCTTTCCGTCTCAAAGGAAGCCATGACTGACACACTCACGATTCGCAATCTCCACGTCAGCGTCGAAGACAAGCCGATCCTGCATGGGGTCGACTTGGAGATTCGACGCGGCGAGACGCACGCGTTGATGGGCCCGAACGGTTCGGGCAAGAGCACGTTGGGCCTGGCCATTATGGGCCATCCGAAGTACGTCGTGACCGAAGGCGAGATCTTGCTCAACGGCGAGAACATCGTGGAGTGGTCTCCCGACGAGCGAGCGCGGCGCGGGCTCTTTTACGCCTTCCAGCGCCCGATCGCCATTCCCGGCGTGAAGATGGCGGACTTTCTCAGGCATGCGGTGACAAATGTGCGTCATCCTGAACGGCGAGAAGGTGAAGAGCTGCTGCCGATGCGCGAGTTCCGCAAGGAGCTCAAGGAGAAGATGGGCCAACTGCATATGGATCTCGAATTCGCACGCCGGTACGTCAACGACGGGTTTTCCGGCGGCGAGATGAAGCGAGCGGAGATTCTGCAGTTGGCCATGTTGCAGCCGAAATTCGCGGTACTCGACGAAACCGACAGTGGACTCGACGCCGACGCCGTTCGACTGGCCAGCGAAAGCATCGCGCGGATCGGGCGTCAGAAGATGGGGCTTTTGATCATCACCCACCACGACAAGTTGCTCGAACATAACCCGCCGCAGTTCACCCATGTCATGTTGGGAGGCCGGATCGTCGAGACCGGCGGTCCCGAGTTGGCGATCGAACTTCACCGGCATGGCTATGGGCGGATCCGCGAAAAGTATCCCGAGGCCGATGCCGAGAATCGCGCCATGCAACAGGTGGAAGCGGGCGCGTGACGATCGGAGTTGCAAGGGACGAAGCACGAACAGGGCAGGGGACCCGACAGGGGAGTAATCGACGATGGCTACCGAAGTAACGAGCGACCAGAACGCCGGCCCGGTCGGCGAAATCAACAAGTACGATTTCCACACCGAAACGCAGGCCGTCTTTCGAGCTCGCAAGGGACTCGACCGGGAAGTCGTCGAACAGATTTCCGAGATGAAGGGCGAGCCCGATTGGATGCGCGAGTTTCGCCTGAAAGCCTTGGAAATCTTCGAGTCGAAGCCGATGCCGAAGTGGGGCGGCAAGATCGACATCGATTTCCAGGACATTTATTACTACCTCAAACCGACCGAGAAGCAGGGGCATAGCTGGGACGAAGTCCCGCAGGAAATCAAGGAGACGTTCGACAAGCTGGGAATCCCCGAAGCCGAACGGAAGTTCCTCGCCGGCGTCAAGGCTCAATTCGAAAGCGAAGTCATCTACGGGTCGCTCAAGGAAGAACTCGGCGAGAAGGGAGTCATCTTCACCGACACCGATACGGCGGTCCGGGAACACGGCGACTTGCTGCGGGAGTACTTTGGAACGATCATTCCGCCCAGCGACAACAAGTTCGCGGCTCTCAATTCGGCCGTTTGGTCGGGCGGCTCTTTCATCTACGTCCCGCCCGGCGTTCACATCGACTTCCCGCTTCAGGCCTACTTCCGCATCAACGCCGAACGGATGGGCCAGTTCGAACGGACGTTGATTATCGTCGACGAGGGGGCGTCGGTGCATTACGTCGAAGGTTGTACGGCTCCCATGTACAGCACCGAGAGTCTCCACAGCGCCGTGGTCGAGATCATCTGCAAGGCGGGATCGCGGTGCCGCTATACGACGATCCAAAACTGGGCGAACAACATTTATAACCTCGTGACCAAGCGAGCCGTCGCCTATCGCGACGCGACGATGGAATGGGTCGACGGCAACTTGGGCAGCCGGCTGACGATGAAGTATCCGGCCGTCTACATGATGGAGCCGGGGGCGAGGGGCGAGATCTTGTCGATCGCCTTCGCCGGAGCCGGTCAGCATCAGGATGCCGGGGCGAAGCTCGTCCACTGCGCCCCGCACACGACCGGTCAAATTACCTCCAAGTCGATTTCCAAAGACGGCGGACGCAGCAGCTACCGGGGATTGGTGCGCGTCGAGCGGGGAGCTCATCATGCCAAGTGCAATGTCGTCTGCGACGCGTTGATCCTTGATCCGCACAGTCGAAGCGACACTTACCCGTATATCGAGGTCGCCGAACAGGATGTGGCGATCGGGCATGAAGCAAGCGTCTCGCGGATCGGCGAAGAGCAGATGTTTTACCTGACCAGTCGCGGGCTGACCGAGTCGGAAGCGAGCACGATGATCGTCAACGGGTTCATCGAACCGCTGGTGCGCGAACTCCCGATGGAATACGCCGTCGAAATGAACCGCCTGATCCAACTCCAGATGGAAGGATCGGTCGGGTAACGAATGCTAATAACCCAAGCAACCGAATAGAAATCGATTTCTCATGACGACGCTTTCTGCGGCCCCTTACAGCACGGAAGAGTTCGAGGCTTTTCTGGATCGGCGCGATGAGCCGACATGGCTGATCGAGCGCCGGCGCCAGGCCTGGCGGCACTTTCTGAAGCTCGACTGGCCTTCGCGGTCCGAGGAAGAATGGATGCGGACCGACATCCGCATGTTTCATCCCGAGCGGTACTCGCTTCCTGGTAGCGAACCGGCCTCGCTCGAGGCGAATGCTCCCACGGGCGAGTTGGCCCTGGAATCGGTGGCCGGACACGTGATTTCGCTCGACAGTTTGCCTCTCATCAGCGAGGTGCAGGATGAACTCGCCGAGCAGGGAGTTCGATTCCACTCGTTGAGCGAGGGACTCGTGGATGCTCCCGATTGGCTTGTCGAACAACTGATGGTGCGCGCGTTCGATGCAGCGTATGACCGCTTCGCCGCATTGCACGCGGCAGCCTGGTCCGGAGGTGCCCTTCTCTATGTGCCTCGTGGCGTCCGCATCGAACAGCCTTTCCACGTCCTTTCGGCGATGAGCGATGGCGGCGTCGATTTCGGCCATCTGTTCGTGCTGCTCGAGGAAGGAGCCGAAGCGACCTTGGTGTGCGAAACGGCGAGTGTGGGCGAAGGCGACGGTTTTCATTGCGGCGGCGTCGAGCTCCTCGTGGGGCCTCGAGCTTCCTTGCGGTTCGTCACCTACCAGAATTGGAATCGGCGAACGTGGCACTTTGCCCATCAAAAAGCGTGTGTCGACCAGGACGCGACGCTGGAGTGGACCGTTGGCGCCCTGGGAAGTCGCTTGGCTAAAGTGAATCAGACTGTCGAACTCGAAGGCAAGGGGGCTCGGTGCCAGGTCAACGGAACGATGTTCACCGAGGGGCGTCAACATTTGGCGTATCATACGTTGCAACATCACCGCCAGCCTCACGGGACGAGCGATTTCCTGTACAAGACAGCGTTGCAAGACGAGTCGCGGACGGTGTGGCGAGGCATGATCCGCGTCGAACCCGAGGCTCAGCGGACCGACGGGTACCAGCGATGCGACAATCTGATGTTGAGTCGCCAGGCGCGGTCCGATTCGATTCCGGGACTGGAGATCGAAGCGGACGATGTTCGCTGCACGCACGGGTCGACGACCGGCACGGTCGATGAAGAGATGTTGTTCTATGCGATGTCGCGAGGCTTCACGCGCCGCGAAGCGGCTCGCATGATCGTCACCGGATTCTTCCAACAGGTCTTTGATCGAGTGACCGTACCGAGCGTCCGCGATGCGCTGGCTCGAGCCATCGCGACTCGCGTACGCGAATGTGACTGAGTTACCGAGCGTAATTCTGGTACGAACGGCACTTTGAAGAGGCGTTGTGGACTCAGTGAGGTCCTAAGAGCACCCAACCAGAGTATTCAAGAACGACGTTTTGCGAGTTGGGAGGGCGAGGCTCCGGCCGAGCTGGAACAACCGTTGTGTTGTCGCGGAATCACTCGGTGAAAAGGTCACTCCGCGAACACACCAAGAAGAACAACTGGCCACGCAGGGACAAGAGAGGAGCCGCTCATGAGCACGCGCATTGCCGCAGCTCGAGTCGACGAGATCCCCGATCCGGGCAAGAAGCTCATCGAGGCGGACGACCGGTTGCTCTTGCTGATCCATCTCGACGGGCAATTCTACTGTCTGGACGACATCTGCACGCATGACGGCGGAACGCTGTATGATGGGGACTTGGTCGACCACGCGATCCGTTGTCCCCGCCATGGCGCTCGGTTCGACGTGGCCTCCGGTGCCGCTTTATCGATGCCGGCCACCGAACCGACGCGGACGTATCCGGTCACCGTCGAAAATGGCACCGTCTATGTGGACGTGGATTGACTCTTTGCCGACAGGAACACGCGATCATGTCACTGAGTGAAGCCGCCATCCTGGAAGACCTCAAGCAAGTCGTCGACCCGGAACTTTTCGTTAACATCGTCGACTTGGGGCTGGTTTATAAGGTCGACATCGAGCCGGCCGAAGAGGAAGGCAAGTCGAAGGTCAAGATCGAGATGACCATGACGAGCCCCATGTGTCCGGCCGGACCGCAGTTGGTCGGGGGTGCCAAGCGGGTGCTTGAGGCCAGGGAAGACGTGGCGGAAGTCGAAGTGCAGCTCGTGATGGAACCCGCGTGGACTCCGGATCGCATGACCGAAGAAGCTCGCGACCAACTGGGCATCTTTTGAATTTTGAACACCCGGTCGTACCCCCTTGAGCAACCGGCGGTGGTCTGCCATACTCGCTTGTGCTCTTGATTTCGTGCTATCCGGGCGGCCGCGTCCCGCCCTCCTGAGA
>WFWZ01000212.1 GCA_015490875.1 Planctomycetaceae bacterium | reverse complement strand
TACTCTCATCGCCGGAGCCGGAGACGATGTCATCTACGGAGGAGATCAGACGGATCCCAATGCACCTGATGGAAACGATACGCTGGTCGGAGGAAGCGGCAATGACACCCTAATCGCCGGAGCCGGAGACGACGTCATCTACGGAGGCGACCAGACCGATCCCAATGCACCCGACGGAAACGATACACTCATTGGCGGCGAAGGAAGCGATACGTTGCTGGGTGGTGCGGGGGACGACGTGATTTACGGAGGCGATCAGACGGACCCGGCGGCTCCCGACTCCGACGATACTTTGGTAGGTGGTGCCGGGAACGACACCTTGATCGGAGGCGCCGGCGACGATGTCATCTACGGCGGGGACCAGACCGATCCCAATGCGCCTGATGGAAACGATACGCTTCAAGGTGGTGCCGGGGATGACACACTTGTGGGAGGCGCCGGGGATGACGTGATCTTCGGAGGTGCCGACGACGACCGGCTTTCCGGAGAAGCAGGAAACGACATTTTCGAAGGAGGAAGCGGAACGGATCAGATCGTCGAAATCCGAGATGCCGACATGACGATGCTTCCGACGACGATTGTCATCGCCGGCGAGTCGACAGAGATTCACTATGACATCGAGACCGTGATGCTGGTGGGCGGCCCTTCCAACAACCGGCTCGACGCGTCCGGGTTCTCCGGCCCGGCAGTCCTGCTCGGCCGTGATGGAGATGACGTGTTACTCGGAACACCCAGCGCCGATCACCTGGAGGGTGGGACGGGCAACGACACGCTCACCGGTGGCGAAGGTGACGACATCCTGGACGGGGGTCCAGGCAGCGACGTGCTCGACGGCGGAACGGGTAATGACACGTATGTCCAAGAGCCCGGAGGAACCGACACGTTCGACGATGCGGCAGGCATCGATACGCTGGACTTGGGTGCTGCCCTTCTTCCCGTGACGGTAGATCTGGCAACGACGGCAGCCCAAACCGTGGACTCCGCTGGCAACGTCATCCAACTCAAGGGTACATTCGAAAACGTTCGCGGAACAAGCTTCAGTGACACGCTCACGGGAAACAACGAGCGAAACATTCTGGCCGGAGGCGGCGGAGTGGACCTTTTGGACGGCGGGGCCGGAGCCGACGTGATTCAGGCCAGCTTCACTCAAGTCGTCTACCTCGATTTCGATTCGACAACGGGTCCAGGCGAAAAAGAGTACACGATTGAGGAGCGCAACGCCATCGAAGCTCGACTCGAGGAACTCTTTGGACCTCCCTTTACGATCTCTTTCACGCAAAACCGACCCTCCGTTGGTGCTTATGCGACGATCACGGTCAATGCAGGTGGAGAAGATGAGAATGAAGTTCTAGCAGGCGGAGTCGCTCAGGAACTCGATTGGCGCAATTTCGATCCCGGCTCGATCGCCGCAGTCAACGTGAATCCGTTCCTGGGACGTCGCGGCCAGCCGGCTCCTTCAAGTGACAACTATGTAGCCATGACAGCGACGATTGTCGCTCACGAAGTTGGGCACCTCTTCGGCTTGAAGCACACCGACGCTTTTGGTCCGATTGGCGGCCAACCATCGACCAATCTGCCTTACGGTATCTATTCAGGGCTGATAGAAAAGAGTGTGTCTCGGAATGAGATCGCAAGCGGCACGGATCAGGGAGCCACGGCAGCGCCCTATCCCTTTAGCTATGGCCTGCGCCACAGCCCCGTTCTGATGCAGCCATCCACTCAGGCGGGAAATGCCTCGCCGAACGCATTCCTTGTGCCCAGCGGCACGGTCTATGACAACGGACAGGCAGTCGCCACGTTCCAGGTCGATTCGAACGGTTCAGTGCAGGTCGTTCCGATAGGAAATGCGTCGCCGATTGACTCGGCCACTTTCGACGCCTCGAGCGGCCTGCTCACGTTGAACTGGAACCACCGCCCGACGAGTTCGCAGGTCGTTATTGCATATACGTACGACGCCTTCCGTCCCGGCTATCGGGGGCCCGACGATGCGATGGAAACTTCCCGGCACCTGATGGCTTCGCCGGCGTCCGTGGGAAGCCGCGTGAGCGATACGCTCGACCAGACGTACCTCAGCGAGCGTTCGCTCATCAAACTCGCCTTTGCCGATGCCGGCTCCACGCAACAGGAGGCGGATCTGGCGCAAGTGACGGCCCCCGCCGGTCTCGGCGGCGTCGCTCGCGATCTGGGATCCCTGGCGCCGCTGGCCGTTCCCAACTTGCTTCCGCCGGGAACCGTGAATTACGGAAAGGAGTTCTTCGTCGAGGCGGCCAACGTCGTGGGCTCGATCGACCTGACGGCTGCGGGCGTCAGCGAAAACGACGTCTACGCCTTCTCGGGAGATCAGGGAGAGTGGGTCACGATCGAAATCCTTTCGTCTGTTTTGGCTCACCGATTGGTCGACGACATCGATGCGATCGTTTCCTTACTGGATGCTTCCGGAAACCCTGTCGACTATTTCGGCTTGCTGGCTCGAAACGACGACGGCATTTCCAGCGCCGACCCGATTTTGATCGACGTTCGTTTGCCGGCCACAGGGACCTATTACATTGTCGTCGACACATTCGCGAGTTCCTCCGTTCCCGACACGGATACCGGACAGTATGAGCTCTTCATCTACAAGTACACGGTGGAATCGAGCGGACGGCAGGGAGGAACCGGGGACACGTTGATTGGCGGGCCAGGACCTGACGTGCTGATCGGTGGTGCGGGCGACGATATTTTGCGCGGCGACAAACAGGAAGATGCGTTTGTGGGATTCACCGCCTTCGATATCTCGAATCGGCCGCCGGTCGCTGTCGACGATGCACTGACGACCGACGAAAACGTCACTGCCTCGATCAACGTTCTTGCCAACGACACGGATCCCGATGATGGCGACGACCCGACCACGTTCTCGCTCGATTCAATCGATTCGTGTAGAGCGACAATTAGAACTCCCGGCCAGCGACAATTAGAATTCCCGGACGAGTAGCCCGAAAGTGGGGAAAGAGGGCGACAATTAGAATTCCCGGATGAGGCCATAGAAGCAAGAATCACAACCTCCTGGAAAATAAGGAGGTTGCGAT
>WFWZ01000211.1 GCA_015490875.1 Planctomycetaceae bacterium | reverse complement strand
CCGTACTGCGCGATTTCTGGCGAGCAAAAACACAAATACCTATTGCAACCAGGCGATATTGTCATCGCACGAATCGCAGATCCAGGCCACGGCGCGCTAATCGAAGAACAGGTTGAGGCCATATTCGCCTCCTATTTAATCAGATTTCGTCCATCGGATGTAACCTATGACCGCTACTTGCAATACTGGCTACGTTCCGAGCCATATTGGTGTTTGGTCAAAGGGCGACAGTCTGGCAGCACGCGAGCCAATCTAAACGCGAAAGTTCTCGGAGCCTTTCCGCTCGTGGTTCCTGAGTCGCAGGTAGTATCTGCTTTTCGGCAGGTTGCTAGGTCAGTGCGAAAAAGAATCATTGCTAACGTGAGAGAGGAGAACACTCTCGCTACCGTACGCGACACCCTGCTGCCCAAGCTCATCTCCGGCGAGCTGCGGGTAAGGGATGCTGAACGCTTCCTGGAGGAATGAGGGCTGTGAAACGAGGCGCACGCCAAGTAATAAAACTGATCCAACGCAGTGTACATGGACTAGCCGACACGCCGGTGTTTCGTGAGTGGTTGCGAACCGCCAAGGTGACCGCCGGCGACGTGGTTGTCATCAACAACAGCTTCATTTATCGGAAGCCGCTGATAAAGACACCGAAAAATGGTCAGTATCTTTGCCTGAAGGTGAAAGGAACGCAACCGGATACGAAAAACGTGTTCGTCGCTACTCCCGGTGACATAAATTCAGACTTCAAACTCTTCAGCGCGAAGTCAGCCAACTTGCCTACGCTCGAATCCTTAGATAAGAGTTTGCAAAAAGAGATATCGCGGCTTGGCCGGTTGATGTTTGTTCTCATCGGGGCACTACGGGACGTACCAGATGCAGTCCCTGTCAACCACGGAGTGGTCAAGAAGTTGGAATTCAATCCTTCGATAAAGCGCCAGGCTGTCCTCCAAGACGCCGGTGGTGGAAAGAAGACGATTACCATAAGACAGCTAACCGATCCGGGGACTTCATGGAATGCTGTCAAGCCCAAGCTGGAACAGGAAGTCGGCAACGACTTGTCTGAGATCGAAGCCGCGTTTGGCGTGGCTTTTGAGAAGCTAAGAGACAAGGCACGCTTAAGGCTTGTTCTCCCCACCAGAACCACGTTGAAGACCAGCACATCGTTTATCGCGCGGTTGCGAGAGTCCGTATCCGAGCAGCGGAAGTTGTACGAAGCAGCTCTTCAGAAATTGACGAATGGTGATGCCATGGCGGATGCCCATCTCCGGGAGGTCATGCGCATCGCATACAACTTCGCTGACGACGCCATAAAGGTGCTTCAGTTGTTAGTCAGCATTGCAGACCTAAAAGCGGTTTTGTTGTGGAGCACCGTGAAGGAGCATTTCGACCTTGCGGAGGCATTCCGTAACCTGCCCTGGACAAAGAGCCACAAGAAACCCTCATTAGGGCGTTACAGGGAAATTATCGCTGGCACAAGAAACCACGCGTTTCACGACCTTCTGGCTTTCGATCGGACAATTGAGGCCGACCTTGACGGTGTGAGTGTGAAGGCACGCCGGTTGACGTTGCTGCCAGCACACGGGAGCCGTAAGAAAACGGTTCCTTTCGACTACGAAGACCGCGAGCTCGTTGAAATCTTGGCGGAACTGACGAGGGCACCTGAGATCGCAGTGCCACTTAATTTCTGGAAGAAAAATGTGAAGGTTATAGAATCGTTCGAAAGGCTCCTCGAAAGCACAGAGCGAGCGTTGTGGGCGCTAAATAAGACTAGGGCGGACGGCCATTGAAGGTTCTGCGTGAAGCTACGATGAAATCACTCCCCTGCGCGACACCGCAGTTCCGAAGCTTGTCTCCGGCGGGCTGCGCGTGCCGGATGTGGAGAAGATACTGGAGGACGCGATATGAGCGCGGCGCTTGACGACATCGCACCCGCTTTTCGCGCCGCCTGCGACCGATGGCCGCATGCGCCCAACCTGCAGCAGCACTACCAGGATCTTGCCCGCACCTGGGAGGAGGAGGGCAGTAGCGTTATCGAACTGACGAAGTCCTTCCTGGAGTGCGTTTGCTGGACGGTTCTGGGGGAGCTGGACGCGTCGAAACCGGACACCTCCACGCCAACGACAACGGAGTTGCTTTCCTGCGTATTGGATGCCCTGGGGCTGCGCAACCATCGCGGCGTGGGACCACTGGGTAAGGTGATCTCGGGGCACAACAAGCTGGCCGAGGGATTGAACGAACTGCGCAACCAGGACGGTAGCGTGGCCCACGGCAAGGATGGGTTTCTCGATGCTATCTCAAGTCGCCATGCACGGGTGTATCTGCTGTCTGCCGACTCCGTGATCGCCTTAATTCTCAGCGCCTATGACGGCAAAGGGCCAAACCTGATCACAACCAGAGAGCCGCCGGATCGCTTCCGGCATCTGAACGAGCGCATCGACAGGGGATGTCTTCTGAATGCCGAGGTGGACATGGAGGAAGGCGTCCTGGTGGTACGTGTGCTGGCTGGCGCTCCGGCACCGGATGAAGCCATCGAGCTGCGAGTGCCACCAAGTGAAT
>WFWZ01000210.1 GCA_015490875.1 Planctomycetaceae bacterium | reverse complement strand
TGTTTACGCAGTACACGGACACGATGGACTACTTGCGAGACAGATTGCGACACGTTTACGGCAGCCAGGTCGCCTGCTACAGCGGCCGCGGTGGCGAGTTGTGGGACGGGTCCGCATGGGTGGGCACCAGCAAGGAGAACATCAAGACGGCGTTTCGCGAAAGCCGCGAAATCAAGATTCTGCTGTGTACGGAATCTGCATCGGAGGGATTGAACCTCCAGACGTGCGGCGTGTTGATCAACTACGAAATGCCATGGAACCCAATGCGAGTTGAGCAACGCATTGGCCGCATCGACCGTATCGGCCAGGAGTACGAACGCGTCTGGATACGCAATTACTTCTACGACGGGACGGTTGAAGCAACCGTTTACCAGCGGCTCGACGACCGGATCGCATCGTTCGAGAGCGTGATCGGCGAATTGCAGCCGATCTTGTCGCAAGTTGCCCGAGTGATCGAGGCCGCCGCAATGGCCAACGATGTTAAACGCGGCGAGCTGATCGCGAAGGCGACTGAGGAGATCAACCGCCAAGTGCGTTCGCACGAGATCAGTGCACTTAATCTCGATGAACTGACAGCAGAAAATGCCGAGCCAGTTGCCGAAAAAGCCGCCCCAGTCACGTTGCAAGAGTTAGAACACACGTTGGTCGAATCCGCTGCTCTGCGCGACCGATTTCGCCCGCACCCACGACTGCCGGGGGCTTATTTGCTAGACTTGCATGGCCACTGGATTGAAGTGACATTTGACCCGAAGACGTATGACGAGCACCCGAATACTGTCACATTACTCTCCTATGGCAACGAGCTGCTGGAGGATGTGCTCAATCTTACAGAGCCGCCCGGCGGTGGCATCGAGGCCGGGACTGTCGTACGGTGCTCGGAGGAAGCGGCTTGGCCATTATGCGCCTATTGCCGACTCGACGAGGCAAGGCCTCTCCCGACGCTGACAAAACTTGTGGACTGCCTGTCTTCGGGGAAATTAGCGCCTCTCGATGATAGTCGCCGGTGCGAAATCGAGCGAAGTTTTTCCACTGCCACGCAGGAACGAATTGCCCAGGAGGAAAAGGCCGCACACGATCGGCGCCAGGCGGTGCTCTCGTCGCTGACTGAGGAGATTCGGCAACTTTTGACGGAAGCGGCGTATGTCGAATTGGCGTTGGCCGCCAACCGTGATCTCTTCGATGAGGCATTGCCACTGGATTTCTCCGAGCAGGCATACCATCGACTAAAGCGGCACAAAGTTCCGTTCGCCGGCGCGCTCAAGGTCGCTGGAGTGGGATTACCGCGTCCACGGCCAGACGACGCCACTTACATCCGTTTGCGCGACTCGAAAAAAGATGTTTTGCGTCGCCGATTCGAGGCCATTCACACCAAGCTCAGCGAGCGTCTTACGGCATTGATGGCCGCGAAAACTGCGGCCGACGCAAAAGAGCCACTCGTTTCCACGGCACGGTCGCTAAAGATTGTATGCTACACAGCCACGACGACAACGCATCGAACTGAACCTAATGTAGCTCCGGAGGCGATGTGAATTCTGTGCTGGGCCATTTGTCGGGAAGAAATAGTCGTCGATGAACGTCGGCAACTTTCCCGAGAGAATAGTTTGTGCCACTTCAAGGGCGGGCGGGCAATGCAAGCAGCCGGAAGAGTTGTGTGCGCGCTGAGCCGGTGAACGTCGCGCTCGCACCCGCGTTAACCCACTGTCTCTGGTTGTCGCAGAGAGAAGGTGCCGATGACCGGTTTACAGCTACCCTCGGCATCACGCCCGCTGCCGCATCACCGAACCCTTGCCGTTTGCTTCCGAGTTTTTCCGACCGACGGCGACGTTAACTCGTTATCTCCTGTGGTTGCAACGATTTGCGAGATGTGCTATGTTGAGAGTGGTTATGAAGAGGGTTGCGTTTGGGGAGCTAAGCTATTGTGAAATAAAGAGCGTTACAAGACGAATCCCGTGAAACCGAGCCGACTTGCGCCTCAGGGGCCAGGTCGGCTTCTCTGTTGGAT
>WFWZ01000209.1 GCA_015490875.1 Planctomycetaceae bacterium | reverse complement strand
GCTCATGGTACTTTCCCTCCTAAACGAGCCAAGTTACCCAATCTGCTCAAGAAGATACCAATCGTCGCTCAAATCACCAACTCCAATACCCTCCCCCCCACCACGGGCATACAAGTCCGTGTATGCACCTTTTGTGTCTCTGATCTCCGAAAACAAGTTGCCGTTGACGGGGGGAATCTGTTATGATTGGAGCACGCCTTGAGCGAGAGCAACCACGGCTGAAAAGCGGTTCTCACGCATGGCGAGACGTTCGTCGCTTCGAGGTCTTCTCATGATTGCCCCATTGGCTAGCAAAGAGCGCGTGTCGCCGCAGCGTACTCGCTTCTTCTCCTATCATGTATCGTAAGCTCCTGTACCTCCTTCTGTCTTGTACGCTGATTGGGCTTACGCTTTTCGTTCAACTGCGACCAGCGATCGACTATGCACAGAAGAAAAAGAGGATACGGCAGATCGTCACGATAGGAATGGACATTGATGATGCTGCGGCAGCTTTGAGAGCCCGTGGCTTCGATGTGTCCGAGAAGAGCTTCGCCACTGTGGCGAAAGATACCTATTGGATCAACGTTCGTGTGGCATCCGACCGCAGGACGGCGGCAATTGTGGTACTTGATCTTCTAGGTATTCATGTCTATTACCACTGGGTGGTTGTGGAAGCTGGAATTGATGGGAAGGTTCGAAGAGTCTTCTGAGTCCTGTCGAGGCCGGTCACGGCGGCGCCTTCAAAGGACTCGCCTAGTGAACCTGCTTCAGGTTCAAGACGGCCTGGCGGGCGCGTTCGAGAAACTCCGCCTTCGTCTCGCCTCGCTCCAACCACATCGGCGGGCCGATCGTGATGCTGCTCAGCAGCGGAACAGGCAAGACTTCGCCTCGAGGCAAAATGCGGTTGAGGTTCTCCATGTAAACCGGCACCAGCTCCAAGTCGGGACGCTTCTTGCTCAAATAGTAAATGCCGCTTTTGAACTGCCCAAGCTCCTCCCCTTCGTTGCGGCCACCCTCGGGAAAAACAATCAACGAATAGAGATCGCCGATTTCCTTGAGCATCGCGTCGACCGGACTGTGGTGCACCTTGATGTTGCGCCGGTCGATCAGCAACGCATTGAACGTCTTGGCGATGTAGCGCCGTACCGCACCACGCTCCCAGTAGTCCCGAGCCGCCACCGGTCGCGTCAACATGCGAACGCGCCGAGGCAACGACGCCCAAAGCACCAACGCGTCGAGGTGACTCGTGTGGTTCGCAAAATAGACTCGCTGGCAAAGGTCCGGCTGGCAATCGACCCAGCGCACGCGCGCCCCGCTGATGAACTTGGCCGTCCATACCAGCAAGTGACTCGTGATGCGCATCGCCGCCGTCTGACGCGGCAACGCAATCGTCTGATGAGATAGGTCTCGCAGCATCTCAGCACCCCGCCCAACTCCGCCAACTCCCTCTGTATCCTACCGGAAGAGTCTACCCCGCGGCTAGAGCGGTCGTTGCGGCGAGTCCAGACCCAGCCGAGCCGCCACAAGCGACCGACAGCGTCCCGCCATCTCGATGGCCTCAGCCAAAGCCCCTCGGCGATAAAGACACCACAAAGCAGCCAACAGCACGGCACTCGCCGCAAGCGGGCCCCCCAGCAGACTCGCCGGAAGTCCCCAAATCCACGTGCTAGCACGGTCCCACCGCATGCCGGCTCGAGTCGCCAACCAAAACGAAATAACCAGGCACGTCACGACCGACAGCGATGTCGCCAAGACCGCCCCTTGGACCCCCCAACGCGGGATGCTCCAGGCATTCACGGCAACATTCACCACAAGCCCCGCCACGAGCGCCGCAGCGATCCGCCCCGCCTTCTCGGCACACCACAGATAATTCTGCACCAACAACATCAAGCCGAACCACGCGGCATAGGCCAACGTCCACGGCAGAATGGCCAATCCCTGATCATATTTCCCTCGGAGCAACCCGTCGAAAAGCCAGCCGCTGCCGGCCAGCACGGCGATGCCGGCCGCTGTCAGCCCCACGGCCCCCCAACGCACCGTCTGGTTCATCCGCTCCGCCAGCCGCTCCCCATCGCCCTCCTCCCAATCGGCACTCAAGTAAGGCAGCAACACGCCCGCCAACATCCCGGCCACCGCCACCAACATCGCCGGTACCACCAGCGCCGCATGGTACTGGCCCACCAACGCATCCGGCGTGCCGCTCGAGGGTGCCCAATGAACCAACATGAGCCGGTCGATCGACTCGTAGAGGTTGGCCACAAGGTTCGTCACCCACATCCACCACGCGAACGGAACAATGGCCCGCCAAATGCGACGCGGTCGCCGCTGCACGGCTTCCTCGAACATCGTGCGTCCGTATCTCGCCAGGACGTAACCGCCGACCAATGCCACGACGGCCGAACCCGAGGCGTATCCCCACACGACGGCTTCGGCGCCGCCGTCGAACCAGGCGACTCCGCCAAGTGCCACGGCAGCAAACGTGAAGCTGCTCGCCAATTGCAACACGGAGAGAAGACGCCCCAGACAGAGTGCCATCAGCAACTCCGATACGAAGTTGGCCGCCGCAACGACCAAGAGCGCTCCCGCTACCACCGCGACCAAATCCCCGTAAGTCGCATCGTTAAACAGCAGGTAACTGGCGTGCCCTCGAAAAAGCCACAGCGCCAAGGCGGCCGTCATCCCCACGGCCAAACAAATGGCGGCCGTCTGCCAGATGAACCGCCGCAATTGTCCCTCACGTCGAAACGCCTCGACATACCGGCCGAACGTGCCCGGCAGCCCCAACACAACCAGTGGAGCCAAGAACATGAGGGCACTCAGTGCCAACGACCACCTACCCAACTCGGTATCGTCCAAGTACCGGCAAAGGAGCAGATTGCGCGCAAAGCCGATTCCTCGCTGAAAGACGGTGACGAATAAAATGGCGGCGACGCCGACGAGCAGCGAATCGGCCCGCAACCGGCTCTCGGGCTGTGATGGACTTTTCTCCGCATCACCACTCATCCGTCGGTTCTCCCGGCTAGCGCCAACACGTCCTTGACCCAGCCTCGCAGCGTCCTCTGAGCGACATACGCATGATGCCGCACGCGGCCTCGCCACTGGGGAGCCGCGATGCGCCACCACGCCGCCGGTCGCGGCTCAGCGCGAAAATGCGCCTTGTACGGCTCGTCGCCTCGCAGAAAGTCGAGCGCCCGCATCCCTTCTTCCATCAGCAACCGCAAAACAGCGACGTTCATCGCGTGCCCGACGTTCCGATCCCGATGTCGCGGATCGACGCCCGACTGATACGCATAGGAAACCCCGCTCTCGACGAAGTGGATTTCCGCCGCCAGCGTCCTCCCTTCTTCCACCAGCTCATATAAACGGACACGACCGTCGGCGTGCCACTTCGCCATCATCCCCTCGAGAAAGG
>WFWZ01000208.1 GCA_015490875.1 Planctomycetaceae bacterium | reverse complement strand
TTGAGAGGGGCCTCGCGCCAAGGCGCCAAGACGCCAAGAAGAGCTATTGAAGGAGTAGGGACGATCGAGGTCGATAGAAGTGGCTTATTTCTTCTGCTCATACTCCCTGCCAGTTTCTTCCCCTTTGCGTCTTCGCGTCTTTGCGCGCAACCCTGTTGTCCTTTGCTGATCGTGTCATTTGACAGGGCCTCGCGCCAAGCAGGCTATTTGTCCACAGCAGGGCGTGCAGCTTTCCAGCCATCTCGGAGTTGCCTGGCAAGGCGAGTCACCGTCTCTTGCACGTCAGGGTCAGCCGCGATATTGCGGTCTTCCAGCGGATCGGTCTGGTGGTCGTAGAGTTCTCGAGCAACCACGGTGATCGAGTCCTCCCGCGTCCATTCCGTGTAGCGGTATCGATCGGTGCGGATACTCCTTCCCATATAGGCGATACCATCGGGGGCGATCCAGACACCGTCTCGCAGAAACTGGCTGAAAGCCGCTGTCTTCCATGGTGAATTCACATGGGTCAGGAGCTTGGCGAAGCTGGTTCCTTCGAGTTCCGGGCGGATCGGCAGCCCAGCCAATTCACACAGAGTCGGGTAGATGTCGACGAGTTCAACGAGCCGATGGCACCGTTTCCCATTCTCGGCAGCTCCCGGAGCTCGCACGATCAGCGGTACTCGCGTATCGATCTCGAAATTCGTCATCTTGCACCAACTATTGTGCTCGCCCAGCTTCCAGCCATGGTCACTCCACAGGACAACGATGGTGGACTTCGTCAGACCGAGGGCATCGAGTGCGTCCATCAACCTCCCAACCTGCGCATCGATGTAGCTGACGGACGCGAGATAGCCGTGGCGAAGCAGCCTTGCTTGCGCATCGGTAAGCGATCCTTCGTGGGGCAACGGTGCTCGTTTGAAATCCGTGTAGCTGCGAAGTTCGCGAACCGTGTTGACAGCCATAATGGGAGCATCCTTGGGCCATGTCCGGTTGGGTGCCAACTCGAGTGAGTCTCGGTCGTAAAGATCCCAGTACTTCTTTGGGACGTTGAATGGCAGATGCGGTCGATAGTAGCCGACACCGAGGAAGAACGGCTTGTCTCGCCGGGCAAGCTCTTTCATCTTCTCAATGGCCACAGCAGTCTGGGCTCCATCGAAATAGGCATCGTCGGGAACATCGGCAATCTCGGTCGCCACATGTTTGATATACCACTTGCCGAACCGATCGACCCGCCTGAAGTCTTCTTTCGCTATCAGTTCTTGTTTCTTCTTTTCGATCCAAGCGATGTTCTCCGGTCGCCGGTAGACCGCATCGGGATCGAAGGGGTAGCCGTCGATGTACAGCTTTTTTTCGCTCCAGGACGCCGGGTCGGGAATGTTGTTGTGGAAGATCTTGCCGATGGCGACAGTGTGGTAACCATGAGCCATGAAGTGCTGAGGCAGCGTGACTGTCTCGGGACGCGTCTTCCGAAAATCGGTGCGCAGGTCCCATACGCGCAGCGTGTCGGGACGCAGCCCCGCCAGGACACTCGCGCGGGATGGATTGCACACGGCTTGCTGGCAGTAGGCGCGAGTGAAAACGACCCCTGAGGCCGCCAGGCGATCGATGTGAGGGCTCTTAGCAAGCCTCGATCCGTAACAACCGAGTTCGGGCCGCAAGTCGTCGACGGCGATGAAGAGGATGTTGGGACGTCCGTTGTCGGTACGATCGGCTCCCGGCTCGGTCGCCGTAGCCGGAGCGAAAAGCGGGAATCCGATGAAACTCAACGACAAGAAGAGGAGCGACGGCCATCGCCACATTGGCTTGCACCTTTCGAACTGAGGAGGCATCGGGCGACTTCAGCGAGAATCAACGTTCGGCAAGATACGCCAGGAATGCGGTCAACTGAGGGTCATTCGTATGCTTCATGTGGTCCAGCAAGATTCGTCGATACCGCTCCAAGACCTCACGGTACTTCGGATCGTTCGCCAAATTGTGCAGCGCATCGGGATCGCTCTGGTAATCGTAGAGCTCCTCCGGTACGCGATGCAGAAACAAATCGACTCGCGCGGCGATCGCCGGATCCTTCTTGGCAGCTCGCCGCATCGCCGCCATCGTTCGTCCCGACTGCGACTCATTGTGGAATACGGTCTTTCCGTCGCTCCAGGCGTTCCAGATGTACCCGTAGCGTGCATCCTGCACGGCCCGCATCGGATAGCTGCGTTTGGCAGCCGTCGTGTTGATGTAGGTGAAGACGCGGTCCCGGCCCTTTTGGGACTCGCCGCGAAGCAGTGGCAGGAAACTTGTTCCATCGCATCCTTCCAAAGGCGGCAAGCCGACGGCATCGAGAATAGTAGCCGCCAGATCGACGCCCGAAATGAAGTGGTCGCGGTCGACGCTTCCCGCTCGAGTCACCGAGGGATAGCGAACGATCCAGGGCGTGCGTGTCGAGTGGTAGTAGCAATTCGTCTTGGCGAACGGCAACGGCATGCCGTGATCGGAAAGGAACATCACAAGCGTCTGGTCCGCACGACCGGATTCCTCAAGTGCACGCAGCACGGCTCCTACGGTTTCGTCGGCACGGTGCACCGAGGCGAAATACTCGGCCATCTCCCGCCGCACTTGGGGCAGGTCGGGAAGAAAGCCCGGCACGGGAATTTCGCTGGGCGAAAACGTCTTCCTGGCAACGGGACGTGTCATCGGATTCTTCCAGCGTCGACGTTCCTGATCGCTTCCAGCAAAGGGACGATGAGGGTCTTGCGCGTTGGCCATCAGGAAAAACGGTTTGCCCGATTGGGCAGCACGATCGAAGAACTCCTTGGCTCGCCGGTAGTACCGAGTCGGGTCGCGGCCGAAACCGAGTTCCGTTCCCTTCACGATCTCGTTCCAGCCATGACGGCGGCTCGGCACGACGTGAGGCACCTTGGCCATCAGACCGGTGTAATAACCGGCTTCCGAGAGAGCCTCGACCAGCGTCGGAACGCCTCGACGAATGCGGTCGAAGCCCAAAGCGCCGCTGCGATGCGGGTATCGTCCCGTCATCCACACGGCCCTTGTCGGTTGGCAAATGGCGATCGTCACATGAGCGCGTTCGAAACGCATCCCCTCGCGAGCCAGGCGGTCGATGTGAGGCGTGATGTTGGGGATGGGACAGCCGAAGACGCCCACCGAGTCCCAGTTCATATCGTCGACGGTGATGAGCACGACGTTGGGCCGCTCGGTCGCGGCTGTTGTGCCGATCGTCAACGCAAGCAATCCGACGACAACCAATCGGTAAATCATGGCCCTACACCTCTTGGAAAGATGGGAAGGGACCCAAAGGGCGCCCCGATGATCCATTCCAGTGCGGTCCCCTGGTCGTCCAGCCGACCGAAAGCCCTGCCAACGAGTATGGTTGATGGCCACAGCCCGTGCCACTGTTCCAAGGCCGTCTCATGCCCGACCCTCAGCGCGATTCCCAGAAACGCGCCGACCGATTACAATGGAAGACGCTCGGAAGAGGAGATTCCGAGTCGCACTCGTCCTTGCCCCCGTCGGGGGGGGCGCCGGCCCGGCGTGGTCGGTGGCTTTTCCTGCGTCTTTTCCAGCGATACGAAATCGAGGGTGCCCCAATGGAGGCGACGGTACCGGCGCCGCCGGTCGAGTCCCTGGCCAAGTCGCTCAAGCTCCTGGCCGATGAGACTCGCCTGCGGATTCTCTATCACCTGCGAATCGAATCGGAACTCAACGTGCGCATGCTGTGCGATCGGGTGGACCAGAGCCAGCCAGCGGTGAGCCACCACCTGGCTCTATTGAAGGAACACGGGCTCATCACCTGTCGCCGCTCTGGCAAGCACAACTTCTATTCCATCGTGCCTCGAGACGACCACGACCTTCTCGAAACGATCCTCCGCTCCCTCGCGCCCGCACCTTAATCCAACCGCTCCCACTCATGGCCGCTCCCCTGGGGGGCGATCGGTGCACCGGCTATGATAGGCGCTGGCTGGCGCGATCATGGTTATGCCAGGAGGAAGGAGCATGCGCGATCCTGGGCCACTGAGGGGAGAGTTCGAGCATGGCACACGACACGTCCTCATCGCCGGAACAAGAACGCGACTCGACCTTTGCCGAAACGGCGTTGCGTTTGGGTGGCAAGAGTGAGGAAGAGGCACGACGGACGGGTGCGGTCGACGCGGCCGACGACCAGGTCGAACACCTCTTCCGACCTCAGTACCAAACTGTCAACAGTCCCGCTCACCGCGCGGTGTGGGATCACGACTTTCCTGTCGAGTTGTTCGAAGCCAAGCCTGTCGAGACCGACCCGGACGTGCGTTCGGTCATGGACCGGTCGCTCGAAGTGGTCCGTCGCCACCGGGCTGCCGGAACGCTGCTCAATGAAGATGGTAAGATAAGTGACACCGTTCTGTCTGAGCTCGCGGAAGCCGGGTATTGGGGGCTCTTGGTCTCTCGCGAGTACGGCGGCAGTGGAGCTGCCTTTCGAAGCTTCGCTCCCTTCCTGACCGAAATGGCCACCGTCGATGCCACCGTCGCCGGACTCGCCTCGGTCCATGGCTGCATCGGCGCTGTCGATCCAGTGCGCACTTTCGGGACACCAGAGCAAAAGCGGCGCTTTCTGCCGGAGCTGGCCAGCGGCCGGAAACTTTCAGCCTTTGCCCTGACCGAACCAGGGGCCGGTTCCGACCTGACGGCACTACGGACACGCGCGGTGCTCGAGGGCGACCATTATCTCGTCACCGGTGAGAAGCTCTTTATCACGAATGTCGTCCCCGGCCGAATGGTCGGCTTGGTTTGTTTGATCGACGACGAACCCGCGGTGCTGATCTGCGAACTTCCCGACGCGGAAAACGAACAGTTCCAGCTCGTCAAATATGGCCTGTATGCACTCAAGCACACGTACAACCGAGGCATCCGTTTCAATCGGTTTCCCGTTCCCAAGGAAAACCTGCTCGTGCCTCCCAAAGGCAATGGCCTGACGATCGCCTACCACGGACTCAATCTCGGACGCGTCTCACTCTGTGCCAACGCAGCCGGCACGATGCGCGTGATGTTGGCAAGCATGATTCCGTGGGCCAAGTTCCGCAAGACGTACGGCGAGCCGATCGTCAAGCGGGAACTGGTGCGACGGCGCATCGCCCGGTTGGCCGGTCTGATCGTGGCCGCCGACGCGCTCGTCGCCTGGTGCTCGAGTCTCATCGACGAAGGCTACCGAGGCGAGATGGAGTGTATCGTCGCGAAGATCTTCGGCAGCGAGGCGCAAATCGAAGCGGCCGTGCACCTCTGCATGAAGACGCACGGGGGGCGTTCCTTCCTGCATGGCCACCTGGTCGGCGACAACATCCATGAGTTTCTCGCTCCCAGCATCTACGAAGGCGAAGGCGAAATGCTGGGCATGGCCTTCTTCAAGTCGCTGGTCAAGCAGCACGGAGTCACCTTTTTCGAACCGATCGGCAAGGCACTCGCCGAATTGGGCGTGCAGCAACCGAGTTTCGGCAATCCGGCTCATCTGTGGAAACTCAAGGGACCCCTGTGGGCCTACTTCAAATGGTACATGGCACAAAAGTCCCTTCCCAAGGGCGAAGCCCACCTGCCGAAACTCCCCGACGCCTTGAAAGCCCACGCCGCTTGGGCCATCGACCAGTTGCAACGAAGCGGACTCGAGATCAGCCAGACGATGCGCAAACATCAGCTCAAACTCGCCGACCGTCAGTGCCGCATGTCGGAACTCTCGCTGCGCGTGCAAAAGATGCTGACGATCGTCTGCACCGCTCTCTATGCCGGGCGGCAGTCGGAGGAGACCGTCTGCGACGCCGCGGACGTCATTTGCACAGAGTTGACGAATGAGCTGCAGGGAAAACGACCGACCGACCGGTACTTCCGCAAGCTCAATCGACTCGGCGAAGCGATCGCCGACGGTGCGTTTCCCTTGATCGCCGGCGTCGAACCCCCAGAAATCCTCATGAAGTATGACGACTGACGCGAGCTTGGCAGCTCTGTCAGTGCCCCGGAAGAAGATCCCGCCATGGCCGATTTCGCCGTCATTCTAGCTGCTGCCGGTAAGAGCAGCCGGTTTCGCGACAAGCACTACAAGAAGCCGTTTGCGCCGTTGGCCAACAAAGCGGTCTGGCTTCACAGCGCTGAGAAGTTTCTCGCACGCAAGGATGTTCGCCAGGTGCTCATTGCGGTTGCCGAGGATGACTTGCAGTGGTTTCAGGAGAAGTTTGCTGCGAATCTCATGATTCTCGGCGTGGATGTGATTCGCGGGGGGCGGACGCGAGCGGAAACCGTTTCCCGGGCGCTAGCACATGTAACCGAGTCTGTCGATTTCATTGCGGTTCACGACGCCGCGCGCCCCTGTCTGGCCGAAGTCTGGATCGAAGAGCTTTTTGCTGCGGCCGTGGAACACGGTGCGGTGATTCCCGCGATCCCGGTCACAGAAACGCTCAAGCGAGTCGACAAGGACCACCGTGTTCTCGAAACCGTGCCTCGCGAGGGCCTTTGGCGAGCTCAAACGCCGCAGGTCTTTCGTGCCGATTGGCTCAAGGAAGCGCATGCCCAGGCCGGTGACTCCGAGGCCACCGATGACGCGGCACTGGTGGAGGCGCTCGGGCACGCCGTGCACGTCGTCTCCGGTTCCCCGCTGAACATCAAGATCACCACGCGTGCCGACTTGACGCTCGCCGCCGCCATGCTGAAGATTCTCCCTAAGCCGAAACTCGACGGCCCCGCCCATCCGTTCGACGACATGTGGCGATAGGCGCTTCTGCCGAGTGCCCAGGCACGGCACCGTGCATGATGCTCCGGAAACTCGATCGATAGGAACAGGACGTGACAGCGCATATTCTCGATGAACTACAGTGGCGAGGGCTGGTGGAGCAGGTCGCCGGCCCCGATCTGCGCGAACATCTGGCGAGTCCCCGCGTCGTTTACGCTGGGTTCGATCCGACCGCCGACAGCCTGCACGTGGGCAGCTTCATTCCGCTCATGACGCTCCGGCGGTTTCAAATGGCCGGTCATCGCCCGATCGCGCTCATCGGCGGCGCTACCGGGATGATCGGCGATCCGAGTGGCAAGAGCGAAGAACGCGTCCTGCTTTCGGAAGAGGTACTGAGGCAAAATGTGGCGGGCATCGAGCGGCAGCTTCAGCGTTTCCTCGATTTTTCCGGAGACAGCGGTGCAATCCTGGTCAACAACTACGACTGGATGAAAGAGTTCTCCTTCCTCCAGTTCCTCCGTGATATCGGCAAACACGCGCCACTCGGGATGATGCTGGCCAAGGAGTCTGTCAAGGCTCGACTCGAAAGCGAAAGCGGTCTGAGCTATACCGAGTTCAGTTACATGTTGCTGCAGGGCTACGACTTCGTCCACCTGGCTCGGACCCACCAGTGCACGGTGCAGTTGGGAGGCACCGATCAATGGGGCAATATCACCGTCGGCATCGACCTGGCCCGACGGCTGGACGGCATTCAACTCTACGGCTTGACGGGACCGCTTCTGACGCGTGCCGACGGCGTGAAAATGGGGAAGACCGAACGCGGTGCCGTGTGGCTCGATCCGGAAAAGACCAGCCCCTACGCCTTCTACCAGTATTGGATCAACGTCGCCGATGAAGATGTGGGACGCTGTCTGCGCTACCTGACCGAACTCGACCAGGAGGCAATCGCTCAACTCGACGCGTCCCGTGCCGAGGCGCCGCATCTACGGGAAAGCCAAAAGAAGTTGGCCGAAGAATTGACGCGCGTCGTCCACGGCGAGTCTGGACTGGCGGCCGCTCGACATGCTACCGAAATCTTTTTCGGAGCCGAAATCGAGGACCTCGATGACCAGGCACTGGCGGACATTTTTGCCGACGTGCCGAGCAGCCAATTGCCCAAGGCGAGACTCGAAGAAGGCCTGCCTCTGATCGATGCGTTGGTCGAAGCAGGATTGTGCCAGAGCAAAGGGGAAGCGAGGCGGACGATCCAGCAGGGAGGCGCCTACGTCAACAATGTGCGGCGCACGGACCTGGAAACGACTTTGCGCTCCAGCGATCTCGCCAGCGAGTCGATGTTGGTGCTCCGAAAAGGAAAGAAAAAGTATGCCCTGCTGCGGTTCCACTCGTAATGGTCTATCTGATGTCGCCTCGGCTGCTCCCTTATCGCATTCTACCAGCCGCCTGTTTTTCAGACGCGTGACGAGATCCGCCAGTGCGGTTCCCATCACGGGGCGTGTTGCCTGCCGGGGAAAGTTCTTTCATGGACTCTTGCAAGTGCAAAGCTTCCGGCTCTTTCGGATTCTTCTTGCAACGGTTGCTCTGATACGCTTGCTCACGGCTGAAACCATCGCCGAAGAACCGTGGAAGCTCCGGCCGCTCGCTTATCACCACCCCGGCCTCGTCGTCGATCTGGGTGTCGGTCTGTGGGCCTGGCCAATGCCGATCGATTACGACGGTGACGGGGACATGGACTTGCTTGTCGCCTGTCCCGATAAACCGTCTAACGGCGTCTATTTCTTCGAGAATCCAACGCAGGATCCTTCGGTCAAGATGCCCGTCTTCAAAGCGGCGGTTCGCGTGGGCAAGGCGGGGCACAACTACCAGATTAGTTATGTGCGAGGGCAGCCGCGTATCCTCAAGCCGGGCTATGAGTTTCCTCGCGATCCGAAGACCGGTACCTTCGATTTCGACCATCCTCGTCGCATCTATCCTCGAACCAACGTTCACGAGCACGGCGTGCGCGCGAACATGTGGCGTTATGTCGACTATGACGGTGATGGCAACCACGATCTGATCATCGGGGTGGGCGACTGGACCGATTACGGTTGGGACCATGCCTACGACAATCACGGGCGATGGCGCAACGGTCCGCTGCATGGCCATGTCTACTGGATTCGCAACGAGGGAACCGACGACGAGCCGAAGTTTGCGTCGCGCGCCGAGCGGATCCAGGCAGCCGGAGGCGACCTCGACGTCTTCGGATGGCCTTCGCCCAACTTCGGCGACTTCGACGGCGATGGCGACCTCGACCTGCTCTGTGGCGAATTCCTGGACAGCTTCTACTACTTCGAAAACGTGGGAACGCGTCGCCATCCCCGGTACGCCGGCGCCCGCCGACTGCGCGATACGCATGGTCGATGGCTGAGGATGGACCTCCAGATGATCACGCCTACGGCTTTCGACTGGGACCGGGATGGCGACCTCGATCTGATCGTCGGGGATGAAGACGGCCGAGTCGCGTTTGTGGAGAACACCGGCCGACTCGACGATGGGGCCCCAGTCTTTCGTCCTCCCCTCTATTTTCGTCAGGAAGCCGATACGCTGAAATTCGGTGCGCTGGCGACGCCCTGGCTTTGCGACTGGGACGGTGACGGCGACACGGACATTTTGTGCGGCAACACCGCCGGTTACATCGGATGGTTCGAAAACCTGGGTCCGAGTTCGCAAGGGGCGCCGAAGTGGGCCGCACCGGTCTACCTGAAGGCAAAGCGCGAGGCAAGCGACGCGACCGAACCGACGGTCTTCCGCATCATGGCGGGCCCGAGCGGTTCCATTCAGGGTCCGTGCGAAGTCAAGTGGGGTTACACGACCTTGTCAGTCGGGGATTGGGACGGCGACGGCGACCTCGACATCCTCTACAATTCGATCCTCGCCCAAGTCCGGATGTTGCGCAACGACGACGGCGTTCTGACGGACGTTCCGTTTCCCAGTAGCGTGCGCGAAGCACCACCGCGATGGTACTGGCAGCAAGGGCACTCACCGGCGAACCTGACCCAGTGGCGCACCACACCGGTTGCCGTCGATTTCGACAAGGATGGACGTCTCGATCTGGTGGCCCTCGATCAGGAAGGCTATCTGGTACTGCGTCCCCGGGGCGGAAAAGCTCAGCGCATCTTCGTCGACGAAGATCACCGCCCGTTGCGGCTCAATAGCCGATCTTGCGGCAGCTCGGGGCGTGTCAAACTGGCCGTTGCGGATTGGGACGGCGACAGCCGGCTCGACCTCATCGTCAACTCGGAGAACGCGACCTGGTATCGAAACTGCGGTAGTCAGGACGGCAAGGTCGTTCTGAAGAGAATCGGGAATCTAGCTCGGCGGAACGTGGCCGGCCATACTTCGAGTCCCGCCGTCGGCGACCTCGACGGCGACGGCCGACTCGACTTGGTCGTCGGCGCCGAAAACGGAAGGCTCTACTGGATTCGCCACGAAGACTGCCTCCCGTATTCCCCCGAACAACTCAAGCCGGCGAAGAGTCGGCCTTCGGCTCCGTCGAAGTTTTCAGGATGGGTGCGCGAAGAATTCCTCTTTGCACGCGCGCCGTTTCGCGAGTGCACGGCTCCGACGATCTGCCAAACGACGCGAGGACTAGTTGCTGCCTGGATGGGCGGTTCCCGGCAAGGCAAACCCGACGTCGCGATCTGGGGGAGTTATTTCGATGGCGAGCGGTGGACGACACCGCGTCGGTGGGCGGATGGCGTTCAGCATGAGCGTCTTCGTTATCCGTGTTGGAATCCGGTACTTTACCAACCGCCGGGAGATGCACCGACGCTTCTGTTCTTCAAAGTGGGTCCGAAGCCGGATCGGTGGTGGGGCGAGTATCTTGCCAGCTACGACCGAGGCCGTTCGTTCCGCAATCGTCGGCGACTTCCAGAGGGCATTACCGGTCCCGATCGC
This sequence comes from Planctomycetaceae bacterium, assembly GCA_015490875.1. Classification (GTDB taxonomy): domain Bacteria; phylum Planctomycetota; class Planctomycetia; order Pirellulales; family Pirellulaceae; genus S141-3. The sequence goes on along the minus strand of WFWZ01000208.1, from coordinate 428 downwards.
AGCCGGCCCATGCTCGTGGAGGAAAGCACCAGGCTTCTCTTCGGCGCCTCGACACTGCGGGGAACGTGGCGCGTTCACTTCGAGTCCGTGCCGCTGGCCGGTGGATTTTTGAAGGGGACGTGGCGGCGCACGAATCCGGTCGAGCAGCCCTCGTCGCTCGAGGCGATCCAACCCGTCTTCCTTCGCCATCGGGACGGTCGGTTGCAAGTCGTCTGCCGTACTAGGCACGGTGTGCTCGCCACGAGTTTCTCCCGTGACGAAGGGAAGACGTGGTCTTCGCTGGAGGCGACCGACTTGCCCAATCCGAATGCCGGCATCGATGCGATCACACTTCGGGACGGCTGGCATTTGCTGGTTTACCATCCGCATGGGACTGGCGATCCTCGATGGGGACCGCGACACGAGCTTGCCATGGCGTTGTCCCGGGA
>WFWZ01000207.1 GCA_015490875.1 Planctomycetaceae bacterium | reverse complement strand
ACTTTGAGCAGGACCTCTTCAAGACAACTGGGTGATCACCATTGGGCTGAGATTGCTTACTGTCGGACTGGAAGCGAGTCTGCGACTTCCTTCGTTCGTGAGTTTGCAAAACAGACGCATTGCGTGGTAGCACTACGCCCCGGAAACGGGCCGATTGGTGAACGAAGACCCGATCGGCTTTTGCGCCGGCCCAGCCGGGAGTGGCTTACTTTCTCGCGTCGGAGTGGGCGAGTGCCCGCTACGCTAATGATTATAGCGGAGGCAAGTGGCTCGGTGCAACCGTTTCGGCGCTCCGATGAAGGGGATCATACCACTTCGGACGATCCGCGGAAGCCATCACGTCCTGCCAACTCGGCTTGGAGATCTCTCCTTGCGGAATCATCAGTTGTCCGCACGATGGACACGTCGGAGAGGACTCGTCATTGCCTTGTGGCTCGAGTGGATCGAAGGGACCGAACTCACATGCGTCGTCCGATAGCACCGCATCAGCCGACTCCAGGAAGTCGCAACAACGCTCGACACGTCGCACCGTGCCAACAGCCGGGATTAAGTTCAACGTTTCGGATAACGCGGCCGGGAGTAAACGTTGCCGAGCGGAGCGAGCCGACCGGCCTATTCCGGCTCGCGTTGATCCGTTGGTTCTGCCGAGTAGATTACGAGTTTTGCGTTGATCCCTTCGGTTTGACTTCAAAGGCCAGCTGCGATCGGAAGAAACACACATCGAATTCCATGAAGAAGTTGACCTGACCTAGGATCACGGGAACCTGATTGTTTCGAGTCCACGCAAACGCCAGACGAACAGGAGTGAATTGACCAATCGTTGCCATCACGAGGATTGCTCGCGCGTCGGAATTCGCGAGATTGCCAGCCAATTGTACGGGAATCGTGTGTTGTTCCCAAACGGCACCCAACTGAACGCCGACATCGTACGGCAAGACGTTGAGCGCAGCACCGCTATCGACCAGTGCGGAAACATTGGCAACATTGCCATCGAGTTCCAGTGCGATCGGTGCATACGGTAGCGCACTTGCGGCGCCCAGCGACGGGTCGATTTCGACATATGGAAATCGCTGAGATTCTGACATCAGGACGCGACCTTGTCTTCGTCGAGCACGCGCAACAAGGTGGCAGCGCCCTGCAACGAATCATGCGGTGACCAAATCGGGACGGTCTTGTCAGCGACATCGAGGGCGATCCCTTCATCGCGGGCAACGTCCGCAGCGAGAAGTTGAATCAACCGCAGCTTGTCGGCACGCGGCAACGATTGGATTGTTGGCAGTATTTCGGAAAGTGTCATATTTTCACCATTTTCCGGAGTCGAGCCTCAGCGGCAGAACTTTGTGTTCGTTGATTATCCGGCGCCGGACAAAAATCGGTGGGGGCGTTTTGTGCATGATAACACGGAGTGCCCAGTCCGGCAAAATCCGGCGCAACATGTCGCGATGTACGGAGTTGCATTACGTGAAGCCGCTCGGTGCGGTAGTCTTACATGGCACAGAATCGCCGAATCCAATGAACATACGCTTCGTCAGTCCGACGAGTGTAATGCCCGGCTCGCAACTGGCCGACCACCGCGTCATACAGCGGGTCGGGACAGCCTGGGTAAAGCCCCAATGGACGACGGCCAGCAGCAACGGAGTCGGTCATCCCGATCTCCTCACCCGAAAGACGATCGCGAAAAGTCGACACTTGAACGCCGGATATTTTAAGCCCTTACCACTAACGGGTCAAGTCGCTCAACTCCGTTGACAATTCTCCTGAGAGACTTTGGGCAGGACCTCTTCAAGACAACTGGGTGACCATCATTCGGGTGAGAGTGCTTACTGTCGGACTGGAAGCGAGTCTGCGACTTCCTTCGTTCGTGAGTTTGCAAAACAGACGCATTGCGTGGTAGCACTACGCCCCGGAAACGGTCCGATTTGGGAACGAAGACCCGATCGGCTTTTGCGCCGGCCCGGCCGGGAGTAGCTTACTTTGTTGCCGGATTCGATGTTCTCTCCGGGCCAAATATGCGTTCCAACATTCTGTCGCGGCTCGCTGCAAACCTCTCGAGATCCTCACGATACACTTCCCGACCATTGGTCATGATAATCAGTGTCGGCGATCCAGGCATTTTCGTCGGAGGCTCTCCGATAAGTCTCCGTAGTTTCTTGCGCTGTTCGCGGGTCAGCGACTTGGATATCTCGCTCCAGACAACCCCCTCGAGTTTTCTCGAAAGCTCGATGAGTTCTGTTGCGTATTTGCTGGCGATCCGACGAAGCTTGTCTCGCTGTTTCTTGGTAATCTCGATTTCCTTGCCCAGACTACCGGTAGTCAAAGACGGCAGCAAGCCTCGCTGTTGAAGACTACGTTCGCGCAACGCACCCAGGAATCGCTCCCACTGTCGCTCATCCAGTGTTTCCTTCAGAACCGACAACGCAGTCTCTCGCGATAGCTTCCCATTCTCTAACCACACCTTCTCGCGTTCCTTGTCTCCGACCAGGCCGAACCACCAGTCCCACTGTATTCGCGACAACTCGTCGTTGGACTGTTGCATTCTAGCGAGGAATGTGGACCAGAACTGGTCGATCTGCTCCTGGCGCACCGCGCCGTCACCATCACCGGTAAGCGACTCCAGTACCCAAGAGAGGCCGTTATCCATTTCCCTTCGATGGGCGAGCAACTGACCACTTGCGGCCACATAAAACCCCGCTATTTCGTTGTGTTCCGTCAAGACATCGTCAGCCGTCGCCTGGCGATCTTCTTGCGCATACCAACACTGCCATAACATGTGTTCAATGACCGGGACACCGGTTGGAGGCGCGTCGCGGAGCGCAGCCATCAGACTCTGCAACTGTTGCTCATGGAGTACATCTTCGACCTCTGTCATCAGTCGCTTGAACACTGGATGAACAGCGTTGTCAAGCTTCGCCCGCACTCGAGGCAAATCGGCTTCAAGACGGGCTAGTGTCGACGCGTCGACTCCCAGAGCGCCCGCGAGACCGCGATCAAGTCGCAACGCGGCGATGAGCCCGCCGTTCAGAATGCGATACCTGACCTGGCACTGGTACAAACGCGTCATGGTCCGCGCAGGGAATCTCGCTTCAATTTTGCGGTGGATGGAATCGGAGTACTTCGTGTACGCATCGAACTCCTCTTTGTCGGCATACCGGAATGTTCCTTCAATCAAGTACTTTGCGTACGCCGAACGCCGAATATTGCGCATGTTTTCTTGGAGCCTCAGGATGTCCCCCTTGGACTCTCGCCGGCGGTCCACAAGCCAACTCGTATCGTCAAGGCTAAGTCCCAGTTCGTTTTGGACTTGTGAGTTGCAAAGGAAAAACAAGTCGACAGGACCGTGGCGAATCAGTGCCCAAGGTTGTATGAGATACAGGCGAAACCCCATTCTGGCGTTTGGATCGAGTCTCACGACCGCACCGTAAAACGGGTGCGATCTGGCGATCGATTCCAGCGTCGGCTCCGAGGGGGCCGCGTGCCCCGACCCGAAAGCCAAAGCCATCGCCGTCGTAACGACGAAAAACCGCAGAGTCCGTCCCTGACGCAGGAATCGCCTTCCGCTCAGTTGTCCAGTCGGATGAACGAGTCGCTTCAAACTCATAACAACTCCCACGCCATAGACGGACTTTCGGGAACGAAGGAGATTGCTTGCAGGTGACGAAACAGTCCTACGACCACGCCCGATGCAATTAGCGCTACCCCAAAACAGTATCCCACTTCCGAACCGACTCCGTTGCGGCGTCGTTCCTGGTTTGGAATGTTACTTGCCTATGGGCTTGCCGGAAGTACGTGAATACGGAATACGTTCGCCGTTCTTGCCGACTTGGTAGTAGGACCGTCGAACAAGATCGGAGACCATCATTCCAGGCTGGGGATCGATGTGAAAGACCTTAGCCGGAATAGGCGCGTTGACGACGAAATCGGTTACAACCAAGCTACGAACGCGGCCGTCCGATGTTGTCGACGTCCACTTCTTCAAGCACCACATGTTGTTCGAATAGGTGTACTTCAAGCGAATATCCGTTGGTATGCAGTTGCTTCTCAGATCAACACTCCAGCCTCGAAGGATGAGACTTCCTCTTTCGACATCTACATCGAACAACATGAAGCTCAGATCATCGCGTCCAACTCGGATGCGATGAGCGGTTCGGCCATCAACAACAGTCTCATGCAGATACCGCAAATCCAGCAACTGTAGATTCGCACGCAACTGGGTCACACGTGTCGTGCCCACCATGGTGGTTACATTTCCGACAGACCACGCCACAGGGTCGTAATTCACATCGAGGCTGCCGTAGAAAGGATCAGTCGATGATGCGATCGTTAGTTCAGGCTCTTTTTTCGTACGTTTATCCACGGAACGCTCGTGAAAAAACACGTGTTTCCCATCGAACGCCCACACTGCGTCTAGCTGTCTGACAGCGGGCGGCGTCGCGGTCAGATCCACGTATGGCATCGACGTGGTACGCCTAAAGAGCGAACGAGAATAGTCGACGAGAAATTCTTCGGACGTCCTCGAGAAGTGATCGCATGGCAGTCCCTCGTAACCAGGTGCTGCATCAGGGTCATCCTTGAACGACCCCATCTTTACGAGGTCGGTCCCGGTAGCCCGCACGGTGAGGGTTTTCACACGGGAACTTCTATCGGCCCAGTCTCTTCGGATTCTGTCAATGATTTCCTGTCCGGCATCTGGTTTCTGTTGCCCATCTCCGTATGTAGGCAATGCAGGAACAGCGAAGAGAGACAGAGATACAATGACGCCGATTGGGACAGACGGCGTCCAGGAACGCGGTGTGTTCGAACTTCCGAGGCAATCTCTCATCGCCATGCTCCTTTTCGGGAGTTCAACAGGAAAAGTCCAGCCAGCCCTATTGCTTATTGGAAACGACCATCACGACGTCTAGCGAGGTTCGAGCCCAAGTGAGGTGGGGTTCACTATGTATGCGGAAACCGGAGTACGTATTTCCACACTGTCATTGCCCTGTATCACGGGTTGGAGCAAATACGACTGAAGCAACTGACTTCGACGGATTCGCCACGGCCGATGGAATTGTCCAAACAGCTTGGGGCGGACCTGCCGCAATAGTGGCGGTGCAACGGCCCTCTCCTTTCGGCGCTCAAGCGATTGGAGTTCGGCTTCGCATCGCGGGCAACCGGGGCGCCAGTACACGACGATCCACCTTAGCTTGGTTGGCCGTCTGAATTGCCGGTTCTGCGACCGATCCTGTTTGCCCTGCGGTGGAAATCACCATCTTTTCCCCTCGCAAACGACAAGCGAAACCTTGAACTGTCTGCTGCTCACAGAAAAAGCCATCTGCTTTTTATCAGATCCGTAATACCATGTCAAACGAATTCTGGGATGGTGAAAACTCAATCAAGCCCTTTAGACCATGTTTCGGCACATAGGAAGGCATCGCTCTTCCGGCCCAATGGGCCGATACAATCGAGCCCGGGGCAGAGCGATGGCGGCGGCCACGCCGGCATCGCGCCGCCCTGGGAAAGCTGCCATGTATCCAGGACCCGGGTCAGCGCGAGTTTCCCGTCGCCTGCCCCTCGACCAACTCTCGGATGATCGCTTCCAGATCGTACGCCGGCCGATAATCGATCGTCTGACGCAGGCGTGTCAGATCGGGGACGCGGCGGCGCACGTCTTCAAAGTCTTCGTCGTACGCCTGCGCGTAACTGCAAAATTCGATCGGCGAAGAACTACCGGCGATCTGTCGGACGAGTTCGGCGAGTTGGACGATTGTGATCGCTCGTTCGCTGCCGATGTTGAAGACGCGGCCTACCGCTTGGGGGCATTCCATCAGTTGCCGGACGGCGCGGACGACATCGCGAACATGGGCGAAGCAGCGCTGCTGCCGGCCGTCGTCATGTACGACCAACGGCTCGCCACGGACTGCGGCTTGGACGAACCGAGGCAACACCATGCCGTAGGCGCCGCTTTGCCGAGGTCCCACGACGTTGAAGAAGCGCCCGATCACCACCGGCACCTTCTGCTCACGCCAGTACGCCAGCGCCAAGAACTCGTCGATCGCTTTGGAAGCACCGTACGACCACCGAGGCCGCGTCGTCGGGCCGAACACCAGGTCATCGTCCTCGGTCCATACCGGCTTGGGATTCTTGCCGTAGACCTCGCTCGTGGACGCCAGAAACAGCTTGACCTCGCGGCCACTTTCCCACTGTTGGGCCAACTCCGCAAGCAGCAACTCGGTCGGATAGATGTTCCGTTCGATCGTAGCGATCGGCTGGCGGGCAATCAGTGCGACGCCGACCGCCGCCGCCAAGTGATAGACCTCGTCGACTCGCCCTACGACCGAACGAACCAACTCGCGGTCACCCACCGAGCCGCGAATGATTTCCAACTCGGGGACATCGCAAACGGCCGTGAGGTTTTCGAGACTCCCGGTCGAGCAGTCGTCGATGACGGTCACAGCATAGCCATCGGAGAGGAGCGTCTCGACTAGATGCGAACCGATGAAGCCGGCTCCACCCGTCACTAAGGCGTGCCTCATTCCAGAGCTTCCGCTTTCTCGAGAATCCTGCTGCGATCGGGGCATGAAAATCGTCCGTCACCTGGTTGAATCGCCGTGATCGTGGTCCTCGGGCCGCTCGAGCCACCATCCCCGGGAGGCCCGAGGCCGTCTATTGTAGAAGCGTTCATCGCTTGGCGCGACCCCATCGAATGGGAACGAAGCGACCGTCTGGTAGCTCGCAACTTTCGATCTAGCGCCGTTGTCGATCTCCAACCTCCAGCAACAATTGGTTGTCATGCCATCTTCCCGCCACGTCATTCGGCTCCACGGCCCCTGGATCGAAGTCGAGCCCCAAATGGGGCGACGGTGGCGCGTCCCACTCGCGCTGAGCACCGTCCTCGAGGCTGCCTCGAACGAAGGAATCCCTCGCGTCCTCTTGCGTCGATTCGGATCGCCCACGGGACTCTCGCCTCACTCCAAGGTGCTGCTCGTGTGGCAACCGGCCGCCTTTCCCATTACGCTCACGCTCAATGGCAGTTCAGCGTGGTCGATTCCTCCGCATACCGGCCACACGGCAGACGTCACCACGCTGCTTCGAACTCGCAATGAACTTCGCGCCAAAGCGACCGACCTGGCGATGCCCGATCATCCCAACGATGCCTGGTGGGTCCGCTCCGTCACCCTCGAAATCGAAGAAGGATAAACCCCTGATGACGCTCTCTTATGCCTCAGCCGGTTCCCCACCCTTGTCGACATCGTTTCGTCTCTTCCCTACCATCTTCCTCGCCCTTATGGCCGCGATCGCTCTACTCGCGTGCAGCCGACCCCACGATGCCTCGTCGCCGAACCAGAAGGAGGAGCAACCGGCGCCACAACAGAAAACACCGCAAGAAACTTCGCCTACGTCCGCTCCAGCTTCGAACGAAAAGCCTTCTGGGCCATCAGACGTGGCGGGCACCGAGGCCTCCGGTCGCCTGGCGTCCCTGCCGCAGCTCCTCCCTCCGTCTCGAAGGCAGGAAGGCTGGGTCATGCTCTTCGATGGAGAGACACTGTTTGGTTGGGAGCCGGTGGGCCAGGCACGATGGCAAGTCGTCGATGGAGTGATTGTCGGAGACGGCACGGCGCGGGGCTTCTTGCGAACGACGACCGCGTTTGGCGATTACGAGTTGGAACTCGATTTCCGGGCTCCCGACACGACCAACAGCGGCGTGTTCCTCCACACAAAGGCCCGTCCCGGATCACCGCAAACCGATTGCTACGAGTTGAATATCGCTCCCGGTGACAACCCGTATCCCACCGGTAGTTTCGTGAAGCGTCAGCGGGTCGAGGACGAAATGCGCCTTCGAGCTTTGAAAGCGGGCGACGGAGAGTGGCACCACTATCACGTCGTCGTGCGCGGCGGTCACGTCACGGTGGAACTGAACGGCGTCCGGGTTCTCGATTACGACGATCCCAAGCCGTTGCGCCGAGGCTACATTGCGTTACAACAAAACTCGGGGCCTGTCGCCTTCCGCAACATCGTCTTGCGACCTTTGGGACTCGAGCCACTATTCGACGGGAAGACGCTCGAGGGCTGGCGCACCCACCCAGATCTCCAAGGGACCTTCACGGTCACCTCGGCAGGAGAACTACGCGTGCAAGGAGGCAGGGGGCAATTGGAGACCGAAAAGTCCTTCGGCGACTTCGTTCTGCAACTCGAGGCCAAGACGTCGGCGCCCAACATGAACTCGGGCGTCTTCTTTCGCTGTATTCCGAAAGACGTGATGATGGGCTACGAAAGCCAAATCCATAACGGCTATCGCGACGGCGATCGAACTCGTCCGGTCGACTGCGGAACCGGAGGCATTTT
>WFWZ01000206.1 GCA_015490875.1 Planctomycetaceae bacterium | reverse complement strand
TCGTACTTGATATTGGCGCTTCCAACCGAGTCGGGATCCTGCCACTGTTCGTGACGAAGTCACCGAAGCCAAGTCCTCTTGCGTCGCTCGATTTCCTGTTGTACTTTGGTGTTCACTCGCAATCTCTCCTGTTGTTGCAGTGACACGTAAGTGGCACAGTCGTGTGACACTGAAATAATAGAAGGATTTCGGGTTTTCTCACCCCCGGCTCCTACAGCCACTCTGTTCCTTCGGCTTTTGCGCCGATGTACCCCCACCATGAACTGATTCAGGGTTTTGCTTTGGATTGGATAGACCGTTCGGTCGAGGAGAAACGATCGAGTTTCGATCAACGTGGCGCAAGACATCCAGGCACTCCCGTCTTGAGTGACGGCGTGATGGCCACTCGCTTAGATCCGGGGCCTTCAGAGCGCACGGTGACCAGGACCGGGATTCAGGGCGTCGACAGCGCAGGGTGACCCCACCACATCTCGGCGGACGCTTGCGCATGCTCACAAGTGCAAATCGACTTTATCGGAACAACCCCTACGACCCCTCGTGGGTCAAGGCACGAAGCACGGGACAGTTGGGCTACGGCCATGCCGATCGGCCGTGGGCATCATCAGGCATTCCAAGAGAATGACGCACTCATGTCGTCAGGCATATCTTCCAATTGCGCAACCGACCGTCTGGGAACGAAGCGGGAGGCGGTCAGCGCGTAGCGCCGTGCCAACAGCCGCGATTAAGTTGACGTCTAGCGTAACCGCGCGGGCGCGAGCAGTATTGACTTCAAAACCCGCATTGTTGCCCGCTCCGGTTCAGGCATTTGTTCTGCATCTTCTTTGTCAAATGACGACGCATTTGGTCGCGGTCTTTTCGTACCACTTGCCGAACAGTTTGATCTTACCGGTGACTTCGGCACAGATTTGGGTATCCCGCCAACAAACTTCAGCTTCAGCGCGAACATCGCCGCCACCGCTATTGACGCGAGAGCAAACGCCGTCCGCGCCAAGGCACACTTCAGGAAGGCTAACCGTTCCAGAACCGAGTCCACTCACCTTGATCTTGACCTTGACCTTGACACGCCATTCAGACCCAGTCCATCTCGTATTGATGTCAATCTCAAGAGAAACACCGCCTGTGGCGTTGATCGCAGCCGCATCGTCAAAATCGGCCGTCGGAATGTACGGATCAATGATGCTGACTACCGTTACGTCGACAATGTTGACGACAACAAGAAACGCTGGCTTGATAAGACATATGGTGCCGGATGGACAATCGAAGTCAAAGTATACGCGCTTGTATTCCGGGATGCCGATACCGGAGAGACATGAGATGCCGTTGAAGACGTTACCATCGGTGAGTTTCTTTAGGAACAGTGTCTGCACGCGATCGTCCGTTAGGGCGATGTACTGCGCGACCAAGCAGGAGTTGGTCGACCTAGCTGCGGCGAGTTCGAGTTGACGGAGTTGCGTTTCGAATTGATTCTTCAGGTCGTCGGCCATGGTGCGGCTCCTTTGCGAAAGTGGTGAAGTACAACGAAGATGAGTGATAGCGTCTTGGTCGCAGAACGCTCAGCATCAGAGGCGGCGCGTAGCGCCGTCTGCTGCATGTTATTATTAGCCGATAGTTTCACTTCCCCTTCTTGTTTCGCAGGTTCTTGGCGATGGCTGGGGCGACGTACAGCACGTGGAGAAACTGTTCCGCGAGATTCAGAACCTGCTCGGCATCTTCGCGGGACACAGCTTCACCGGCAGGGTGCGCCGCATCATTACCAACCCATCGTACCGCATCCGCCCATTCCTTCAAGTCAACCGTGATCTTCCCTGCATCTGCGAGCTGCGCGATCTGTTCCACAAGCCGACCCTTCGTAGTTGCGCCTTTCTCGATAGCGGCGGATTGCATGGCTCGTCGCGCCATGACCGCCGCTGCCCGCCAGGACGAAACAGAAAAGCACCTCTTGGCTTCGTCGAGGTCGGTTCGAATCTCCTCCGGGATATTCGGGTCGGTCGGACTAGGAAGAGGTTGTGGGTACACCATGACCGCGTCGTTCTGAACGAGAACGGGTTGATTGCAGTAGTTGCACACCCCGATCCACCACTTGCTATCGTAAGACTGCTCCCACACGGCGGCGACGTGGATCCTTTCGCCGAAGCCAGCCTCGACCTCAACGGACGCGGGCTCGAGCGAAGTGTGTCGGTGGCAGTACGGGCAGAAGATCGAGACTCCTCTTGCCATCCCTGTTGCTCCCTCGTCGGTTAACGTTTCGTTTCAGCGGCGGGCCGCGTAGCGGTCCGCCCGCTGGAACCGGTTGTTAGCGGCCGCCTTCGTTTACACCTTCTGAGTCGACGTGTTCAAGAGTTCCCCCGGCCACCGCGAGCAGGCCTCAGCTTGATTGGCGATTTGGCGTTCTTGGTAAGCGTTTCCTCGGTCGTGCTTTGCCGTGTCGATTTGAGTTTGCTGGCAGTCTTCTTGCCCTCCGGATTCACCTCGGTCACAACCTCGTGCCATGCCTTCTTTTGCTGCCGCTGAGCGTCAAGAAGCCACTGCGGTGGCGAGGGCGGATAAGGCCGCAGCTCTCGCTCGCCGAATGCAAACACTACGACGTCGCGCTCGCCTACGTACTGGCGAAGCAGGTCCTCGCGGAGGTACAAAACGTCGCCCTGGAGACCATCGACGCCACTCAGGGTAATGCTCGCTCTCGTGCCATCAGGAAGGCACTGGTCGAAGCCCTGTGGAACGCTCCTCAGGTCGAACCGGGACGAGAAGCGTCGAGACGGAACTCGCGCACTCCCAGCCTGGTTCATCTCACTGTGGTAGCTCTCCCATGCGTACTCGTGGGCGAGCACCTCGACCACCACTGTATTCGACCCGACCCAGAAGTCTTCTCGATAGGCGTTCTCCGGCCCGGCTTCCTCCAGCGCAACGGCGGCGAATCTCCGGTGCCAGGGAATCTCTCCTGCGAAGGTGTAGTAGTCTCTGGGGACATTCCGTGCGCCCCACGGCCGCGAACCGCCCTCGAGGGCCAGCACGAGATCGGCCATGTCCTTCTTCTCGACCACCAGCGCGGAGATGAACGCCCAGACTTCGCGCCCAAGCAGCCTGTCCTCAGCCTTTAGGAAGCCGTGGACGAGAATCCAGGGCCCTTCGTGCTCACCGATCTTCTCGCGAACGAGCAGCTCACGAGGGAGCGAAGTCGACTCACCGCAGACCCAGCTCTCGTGGCTCTCAACCTGTGGTGACAACCAAACTGATGGCAGGTCACCATCCCCATCGATAGGCGCCTTCTCGGGGAAGGAGGGGTCGATGTCCACGTCTGTGAATGGTCGGCCCTCGCGGGGGGAACACCCCGAGTCTTCGAGTAGGCCCGCATAGGAAAAGAAGCCGATCCAACTGTACTTCTTGCCGTAGCGTTCCGCGAGGGGGCGATGCCCTCGGCCCCGATACGCATCCTCAGCAATGCGACGGTCGAGGGCCTCGAACGTTTCTGCCCTCCATCCGAGGTCCCAGATGACGCCGAGAACAAAGGCGACAGCATCCTGATGGCCCTGGTGCTCCATGTCGTAGTTCGCCCGGTCGTCAAAAAGTCTGCCAAGCGTGTAGTTTTCGAAATCCATCTGAAG
>WFWZ01000205.1 GCA_015490875.1 Planctomycetaceae bacterium | reverse complement strand
TCATACGGCTTGCCGCGGATACGCCTCCACTTCTCCAGGTCGGCAGCGCGGCGACTCGAGTCTCCAGGTGACACAGAAGTGTCGTTGTCTTGTTTGCGTGAGTCGTCGGCCGGGTCGCTCGAGCTGCATCCTCCGAGCAACCAGGATGCGGGAAGGGCCGCGGCAGCCAGGCCCATTTGCAACAGTCGGCGGCGGGTTTCGTCGGATCGTGGCATGGCAGTGCGAATCGAGTCCTTGGACCAAGGACGCGCTGCGAGCGCGTCAATGGGGGCTGTCTTTCCAGTGGTAGATATCGTAGGCGTCGCCCGAGTACGACTCGCCTTCGGCAGGGATCGCATCTTCTACGGCCGCAGGAGCCGGTCCGGCGAACCACACGCGAGGGCGCGTCTGACGATCGGTTCGAAGCTGCACGAGGTCGACACGTTCCTCCTTGGCCGCGTCCATCGCCTGGCGGATCGGCGAATCGGCATCGTTCAGATCGCCGAAATAGAGTGCCTGGGAGGGGCAGGTCGACACGCAGGCGGGCGGCATGCCGACTTCGTCGCGATGGTAACAGTTGTGGCACTTGACGGCCTGCTTGGCAGTCGGATCGATGTAGATCGCCCCGTAGGGACAGACTTCGACGCAGGTCGCGTGCCCACAGCAGATGTCGTAGTCGACGGCGACGGTACCGCCGGTCGTCTTATGCAACGCCCCGCAGGGACACGCCTTGATGCAAGGTGCGTCCTCGCAGTGCTGGCAGGACATGGGGAGGAAGACGCGAGCGACTTTGGGGTAGGTTCCGACATCGCGGTAGAACGTCTGCCGGATGAAGTGCCCCAAAGGGACATCGTTTTCCGCCTTGCAACTTACCTCGCACGCGTGGCACCCGAAGCAACGCCGCGTGTCGACGAACCAGCCATATTTCTTGCCGTCGTCGGGAGGCGACATTCGGTCTCGCCAGAAGCTCTCCGGTTGATAGGGCGAGTCGGTCGGGGGTTCGGCCGGCCGGGCCGCGGCGTCGGTGGCGGCTGCCGCCAGCGGCACACTCACGGCAGCTCGAAGAGCGTCTCGTCGAGTGGGACGGGAATCAGGCATCGCTTGAGGCACTCCGTCGGTCGGGAACGTCGCGGACGGGTGGAAATCCTGGGGTCGAGCGTCACGGACGTAGAAGCTGCGTCCCGTATGGCTGTCTGCCGGCCGAGCCACACCTTTCAAGAAAAAACCAAAGATGGGCCGGTCGGCTCCAAGGTCTCTCCTGGCAGGCGGTTCAGTCTACCCAGTCGCCTCGCGTGTCGCTACGGGAGCGCGAGTCGAGTTTGGGCCTTGGCGGAGCCAACGGATTTGGTACACTTGGGAGGTGCCGCACGAGCGTGAGTTCGCAGCCCGAGCGAGCCCGCCCGAAATGTGGTGATGCCAGAGTGGCGGAATTGGCAGACGCGCTGGATTCAAAATCCAGTGGGCATTAGCCCGTGAGGGTTCGACTCCCTCCTCTGGTACTTCTCGCCGTAGCTCCGGCTTTCCAGTTTGACAGGTGCAAGTATACCGTCTTGCGGTCAGGTTCGTTTTTTTTTGGGGGGGCCGTCTGGTCCCACGGCGACGTGTGGCGGGCAAACGTCACGACGCGATTGACGCTCCTCAGGAGTCTGCCTCATGGCCACCATCACCATCCAGGATGCTCGTACGAAACTCGTAGATCTCATCCGCAACTTGCAACCTGGTGATGAGATCATCATTACTGAAAACGACCGGCCTGTTGCCCGAGTGACGTCGGTCAGTGGTACGCCCAAACGAAAGTTGGGTACACTCAAAGGAACGGTCCAACATATGTCGGAAGACTTTGACGCTCCACTGGACGAGTTCAGGGAGTACACCCAGTGAGGTTGTTGCTTGATGCACACGCGCTCACATGGGCAGTCGACGATCCAGCAAGACTTGGTAAGAACGCACTTGCTGCATTGGAAGAACCAATCAATGCTCTTCTTTGCAGCGCCGGAACGATCTGGGAAATAGCCATCAAGGCAGGCTTGGGGAAGCTCTCCCTGACATCTCCTTTCAGCAGTGGATGGAAAAAGCGCTGCATGATCTCCGAGTGACCATACTACCAATCAGCGTGCTACATGCCGCAATACAGAGCCGTGCTTTGGCGTCCATCCCAAGCAGGAACGAGCCTCTCTTCTTTGCGCCTTCGCGTCTTTGCGCGAGGTTTCTTTTGCGCGCAAAGACGCGAAGGCGCAAAGAAACTGTCGGGAAGAGGGTAGCAAATGGGGATTCGGCTCGCTCGGCACATCCGAGGTGCATTGCCGGGAATCCATTGTGTGCGTGCTTCTGCTAGATCTAGTGACAGTTGTGTGGCACATGGCGGCTCGGCAGGAGCCTCGCCCTCCCAGTCTATGGGATCCATCGTTCCTTACAGCATGAGCCTGCCAGTTTTTCATGGCGGCGCGCAGTGTTCTAACTCACCTCCCATCCTCATTCTATGAAGAACCCTCTGCGCTCATTGCGGCTTTGCGCAAGACTTGGTCAGGCTGGAAAACGTGATTTACGTTGCCCCGACGCGTTACGGTAATTCCGTCAGGCTAGAAAGCCTGACCTACGTGCTCCCTCTGCGCTCTTTGCGGCTTGGCGCGAGATTTGGTCAGGCTGGAAAGCCTGACCTAGTGCGCCCTTGAGCGCTCCGAGTCGGAGAGGTTGAAGTCCTCTCCAAGGTTTGGTCTGAACCTTGTAACTGAAAGTAACTGCGTTCTCGTGAGAGGAGGTGGGAAGCAACTGGAAGTGAAAGAGCAGTCCCTAGGATGACGAACTCGATTCGGCCTTACGTCGTGGCGAGCCTGCTAGGTAATGGCGAAGCCCCAGATGCCGCACGCCCGGCACACCGGGATACCAAGGCAGAACGCGGTCCGCCCCAGAGGAAAACAGACCGAACTGGGGACGACGCTGGGTGGTTGGAGACGGAATGCTCCGGAGGCTTGGAGACGTGAAGAGGGGAGACCTGCTGGGACGTTGGGAAGCAGAACTCGGACCAGAATCAGGCAGCACAAGGCCGCTGCCTAACGGTTGGCCTGGCCCCCGCCTCGGTGCCGCGGGCGGAGTGGAACGAAACAGCGGCACACCCGTCCGAGGAAAGCAGCCCGGCAGGAGTCAGAGCTTCCATAGTAGCGAAGAAGCGGGGTAACTCCCGCGGAGTGAAGGGAAGCAGGAAGATGGATGACGGAATGAACCAGACACCGGAAGAACAGCCATCGGCAGTGCATGACAATGCTAAGCAAGGTGGAGAGGCGCTACTCCCGTCCTACCGGGCGTGCGCCAAACCGTGGGTCTGGACAGACCGCATGTTGACGGCCCTCGAAAAGGGGGTGAAAGGAGGCAAATGGTTCAGCTTGATTGACAAGGTCTATTCCCGGCGGACGATCGCCGAGGCAGCCCTCTGGGTAACACGTGACAAACGGAAGGCGAGCGGAGTGGATCACGTCTCCCCCGAGCAGTTCGAAGAGCGACTCCTGGAAGAAACGGAAAAGCTCGTTCGACAACTGAAGGACGGAACGTACCACCCTCAGGCCATCCGTCGCGTGTATATCCCCAAACCGGGCAGCCTGGAGAAACGCCCGCTGGGAATACCGACGATCCGGGACCGTGCCGTTCAGGCGGCGTTACGCGACGTGATCGAACCCATCTTCGAGAAGGACTTTGCGGAACACAGCTATGGGTTCCGACCCCAACGCGGATGCAAAGACGCACTCCGCCGCGTGGACCACCTTCTCAAGAAGGGTTACACCCACATCGTGGACGTGGACCTGAAAGGCTACTTCGACACGATCCCTCATGACCGCCTCATAGCCCGCGTGGCCAAGAAGATCAGCGACAGCCGAGTACTCCAGCTCATCCAAATGTTTCTCACACAGGGAATCCTGGAAGGCCTGTCCGAATGGACTCCAGAACAGGGAACTCCCCAGGGGGCGATCATCAGCCCTCTGCTGAGCAACATCTACCTGGACCCGCTGGATCACCTCATGGCCGAGCAAGGATTCGAAATGGTCCGATACGCGGACGACTTCGTGATCCTCTGTCGAAGCCGGGAGGAAGCGGAGCAGGCGCTTTCGATCGTCCGCGTATCGGACCATTTCGAATCCCTGCTCGGCCATGAGGTGGTCCAGCGGGTCCAGGTAGATGTTGCTCAGCAGAGGACTGATGATCGCCCCCTGGGGTGTTCCCTGTTCTGGAGTCCATTCGGACAGGCCTTCCAGGATTCCCTGAGTGAGAAACATTTGGATGAGCTGGAGTACTCGGCTGTCGCTGATCTTCGTGGCCACGCGGGCCATGAGGCGGTCATGAGGGATCGTGTCGAAGTATCCTTTCA
>WFWZ01000204.1 GCA_015490875.1 Planctomycetaceae bacterium | reverse complement strand
GAAGTGCCGGTCGCCGGTGCGGGTGAGGTGGGTGCAGGAAATCCCTGGGGAGTTCCCGTTGCAGGATACTGCCCGCGCACGACCGGAGCCGCGGGTGGTGCCGGGCCGGGCGCGGGGGGCTCGGGACCCGTCACGCAGCCGGCCATGGCTGCCAAGGCGGCCCAGGCCACTCCCGCCAGCCAGCGGCTCGCGGTTCGCATTGTCGCATGACCTACCATCCGTGCCTCGTGATATCCCCTTATCGTTTCAGCGGTGGTAAGAAAAGATCAATTACCGCTTCGCGGATGCCCCGGCCGCTCGGTTCCTGGCCTCGAAACGTGGGGCCGCCTCCACCCCCGTGAGTATGTCCATGCCCACCGTGTCCTGAGTGGCCGGTTCTTCCCGAGCTGGCTGGCGCGCGATCAAGTTCCTTGGCGGCCATCGTCGCGTTGAGCGGCCGGATTTCGATGCGAGGTGGGGGCCCCACGGACGGGTCCTTCTCGAACACACTCGACGCCTTCAATCGCCGCTCACTCGCTCGCACTTCGCGAATGTCGATGATGTCACCCGGTCGGAGCGACAATCGGTTCAGGACCACGGTCATCTTGGTGTGGGGCACTTCCCCTTGGATATGCACGTGGATCTTGCCGACGCGGAATTGCTCGCCCTCGTCTACTTTGTAGACCAGGTCGAGAATGCCCGGTTCTTCTGCGAACCGAGGATTGGCTTGAATGTCCGCGAAGATGTACCCTTGCGCACCATAGATGTCTCGCAGTTTTCCCTCGTCCCGACGAAGTTTGGCCATGTCGAAGTAGTCGCCGGCGTGCAGTTCGAGTTGGGAAAGGAGGTCGGCCGAAGTGAACTTTTCGTTGCCAACAAACCGCACTTCTCGGATGCGATAGCGGGGACCTTCATCGATCACAAAGCGGACTGTGACCCACTCGCCGTTCTTCGACCACTCGAGTTCCCGGCTGATGCGAGCCCGAAAATAACCAAGATCACGGTAATACGCCGTCAGCCGTTCGACGTCTTCTTCGAGTTGCCGCCCATCGAATTTGCCTCGGAACAAATACCACAGATATCCGGGCTTCGTCTTGACGATCGTCTTGAGTCGGCCGTCGGTGGCGAGCGCCGGATCGTTTCCCTCGAACTCGACCCTATAAACTCGCTGCATCTTCCCTTCATGGACGACGAAAACGGCTCTCTTGTCCTGCGGACGCTCCCCTTCGGCGATCTCGACCACCGTCTCTGGCATACCCGCTTTGCGATACAGTTCCTCAATCTTCCGCTTGGCTTCGCGCAGGGAGTAGGCGTTGAGCGAGTCTCCCGGTTTGAGCCCGCACTCTTTCAGCAGTCGCTTGTCGCCGTAGTACCGGTTTCCGACGAATTTGACCGTCTCCGCCGTCGGTCGCTCACGGACTTCGTAAATCAAGACAACTCCTTGCGGAGTCGACTGGACGATCGGACGGACGTTGAAGAACCAGCGGCTGGAATAGAGCCGCTTCACATCATCGCGCACGACGGCCGGGTCGAACGGAATACCTGGCCGAGCCCGAATGTGGCGGCGGACCTGGTCTTCGGCCACATTCTGGTTGCCCCGAATCTCTACACCCACGATCTTCGGCCTCGGCTGCTTCGGTCGCTGCGATGCCCCAGCCGATGCGGGTGGAGGCAGCGACTCGACCGGCACACCTGGCGGCGGCCCGGCCGGTGGCGGCAGAGGCGGCACCTGAGCCCAACAGACGAGCGGAAAGACGAGTAGCCATGCCAAGGCCACAGTCGTCTTGCGCCGGTTCATCGACTCGGGAACGGTCATTGCCATCCTTGGCCGTCGGAACAACAGAGTTGGGAGAAGTAGGTAACTCGCGGCGATTGGCGAGCTTGCCCGCACCCGTGCCGGGCTTGCTGCGCCGCGCGGCGTGATCCAAAGCGGCCGCTAGAAATACCGGAAGCCCCGCCGACGGACAAGAGCGCTTTTGAAATGGGAAAGTGGGAAATGGGGGCCTGTCGCGTGGAGGATTGGTGTCGCCGGCAAAGGGAGCGGCCACTACAATCGGCGAAGTCATAAGGAAGGGCATGGCGCCGGGCGTTCGGGCCATGATGTGTGCCCAGAGTAGGTCTTTCGGCAAGGATGCATGGCCATGGGATCAGTGCTTCGAGGAAGGACGAAGGGGAGAGTGAGCCTTTTTGGCGTGCTGCCGGCCACTCTCCTGACCGCAGCGTTTTGGGGACGGACTCTTGGGGGAGCCGAGGCGATCCGCCTCCCCGAAAGCCCCGACGCGTGGCTCGAAGATGTCTTCTTCCTTGATCTTCAACAGGGGTGGTGCGTCGGACGAGAAGGTGTCATTTGGCATACGCGCGACGGCGGCCGCCACTGGACGCTCCAGCATGCTGAACCCGGAATCATACTCCATGCGGTCCACTTCGTCGACGAGCTGCGCGGCTGGGCCGTTGGTGGACGCGTCCATCCGCTCACGTGGCGAACGTCGGCCGTCGTACTGCGAACGACAAGTGGTGGACGGCGTTGGACTCCTCTCAAGACCGAAGGCATCGCCGAACTCTATGGTGTGCGATTCTTTTCTGAGCGCCTCGGCGTCGCATTCGGGCGAGCTTCTACAATCTATCCCACCGGCGTTCTCAGGACCGAAGATGGAGGACGGTCGTGGATCGGCGTGTCCGGAGACTCCGTCGAATTGGCCTGGACCGACGCCGCTTGGTCATCGCCCGACGAAGGCGTGTTGATCGGCGACAGAACGATCGCTCTCGTCTCAGCCGGCCAGCTTCGCACGACCTTCAACCTCCCGCCCTCGACGATGTCCCGACTCCGCCGTCTGGTGGGTAGCCGGTCAGGCGAGTTATGGTTGGTCGGCGATAGAGGACTGCTCCGGCGGCGCACTAGTCCCACGCAGTCGTGGCGCGATGAACGGACGTCGCTCCCTCCGGCGTTTCGGCCAGCTCCGTCCGAGCTGAGCAGATCGGGCGCCCTGTCCAGCCTCGTGCCCGATTTCCACGCGGTGGCACGCTGGCAGAACCACCTTTGGGTCGCTGGAGCCCCGGGGAGCTTCGTTCTGCATTCCTCTGACAATGGCCGGAGCTGGGAAGTCCAGCGCACGGGAATCACCGTCCCGCTGAGCGATCTCTGTTTCATCGACGATCATCATGGATGGGGTGTCGGCGCCCTGGGGACGATCGTGGCGACGCGAGATGGCGGTCGGTCGTGGACGATCCAGCGTCGAGGCGGTGAACGGCTTGCGCTTTGGGGACTTCACCGCAGTCCCCAACGCCTCCCACTGCCTTTGCTGAGCTATTTCTCCAGTCAGGAAGGGTGGTTGACCGGTGTCACGATGATGTCACTTGGGATTCCCGAACGCCGGACGGCTCAGGAAGCCGATATGTCCCGCCGCATCCTCCAGGCGGTTTCCGCCGTCGGTGCCTCGACGGCAACGATCGCCGATCGCTTTCCCGTTGTCGAGATGGGTGGTCAGGCAAGCATGACGCAAACTCTGGCCGTTTGGCAGCAGACGCACGGCAGGCCGGTTCAAGCGAAGTGGCTCGACTTCTTGCGATGGCAACTAGCTCAGTGGCGGCCCGACGTCGTCTCCTTCGGGAACTTCGCGGACGATTCCGGCGATGCACTGGATCACTTCATCCACCGAACGCTATTGCAGCTTGGGCAGCGCCAAGCGACGTTCGCCGAGTTCCCAGCTCGATTGCAAGCATGGGGACTCGAGCCGTGGAATCCTCGCACGATCATCGAGCTGACTCCGCTTCGAAGGCGAGCCACCGAGAGCATGCCGATGACGCAGTTGATGCCGATGGCCTATACCTCGGTCGGGTTTCATGCCTGGCCGGCGCGACTCTTCCTGACTCGCAAGATCGAACCTTGGCCGAGCCGCATTGGGTGGCGCATCGCTCGGCAGCCGAGTCAGGCTCGAGGTTCCTCGCGACTCCTCACCGAACACGGTCCGGCGGTGCGTGGTGTCAATCGGCGCGCATCACCGCAGCTTGCCCTTCGTCTCCAGCGGATCAACCAGATCGCCTCGAGCCTGCGCGACTTGCAGACTTGGGTCGATGAAGGCTCCCATTGGGCCGCGCGGCCAGATTGGCAGGGCAGACTCCAAAGTCGGCTACGCCAACTGCCCCCGCAACAGGCTGGCCAGGCCCTATTCCGACTGGCCCTTGTGGCCGATCGCGACGGCGACACGGACACCGCTGCGGCACTCGCACACCAACTCATCGAACAGTTTCCCGGCCACCCTTATCATGAAGCAGCACTTTGGTGGCTCGTCCGCTACGAAGGGTGTCGCGAAGGGCACATCCGATCTCAAACCGAACCAGCTCATCAGGCCGTGGTCCAGGCTTCCCATACCGTTCCCGCTGATTCAGCCGAGTCTTTGTCCGCGTGGGAGCAATTGACGGGGGCGTGGCCCGAGTACCAGGGGGACCCGCGAGTCACCCTTCCGCAGGCAGCGCGCCTGCGCGATAGAGACCCAGCCGAAAGCGAGCGATTGTGGAGAGCGGTTGCCGGAGCGGCTGAGCCGGGATGGGTACGGCTGGCGAAAGGGGAGTTGTGGTTGACCGAGCGGCGCGGAGGGTGTCCCGTTCCTATGCTTGCTCTGCGCGATGCGACGCGGCCTCATCTCGACGGCGAATCGGATGAGCCGATGTGGCAGCAGGCGTTCCTCACGACGCTTGCGTCGCAAACGCCTTCATCATCGGCACGCACAGAAATCCGCTGGGCCTGCGATCACGAGTACCTCTACTTCTTTGCTCACTGTTCGAAGGTGCCCGGTCGGCGTTACCTTCCCTTGGCCGAGCGGACGGCACGAGATCAGGCGAACCGCCAGCTCGATCACCTCGTCATCGCTCTTGACATCGATCGGGATACGACCACGGCCTTTCACCTCGTCATCGATGCTCGAGGTTGGGTGAGCGATGATGGTCAGGGCGATCGGCGCTGGGACCCGCAGTGGTACGTGGCGGTCCGTGAGTCGCCTCGAGATTGGCGCGTCGAATGTGCGATCGCATGGAAAGAGCTGGGAGTGGATGCGCCGG
>WFWZ01000203.1 GCA_015490875.1 Planctomycetaceae bacterium | reverse complement strand
CGGCTGCGCCGAGTCAGTAACCGGAAATGGCCCAAGGGGATGAATGTGACTCGTGTTTCCGAGCCGACGCCCGACCTGAGCGAGTTGATCGGGATCTTTTTCGACCGCCAGGAGACCTTGGCGGAGTTTGTTCCGGTGGAAGCCGCGTCGATGCCGGACGTCGCTCGGCGGCTGCTCGCTCACCACGACCACATGACGGTCACCGTCGAGGCTTACCATGAAACGCCGGTCGATGTCGACGTCCTGCAGACGTGGGTGTCGGATACGCATTACGCTCGCGAGATTCTGCTGCGGCGCCAAACCGATGGAGAAGTCGTGCAGTACGGCATCGTGAGACTCGATCGGCGGCAACTCCCGCCGGCAGTCCAAGCAGAAATTGTGGCTCAACAGCGCCCCCTTGGACGTATCCTGATCGACCATGACGTAATGCGGGAGGTGGAATGTGTGGCACTTTGGGAGGTGATCCCGGGGGCCCGTCTGCAAGAACTGTTCGGTGTGGGACCGGATGAGAGAACATATGGACGGACGGCGTTGATTCACTGCAACGGCGTGCCGGCAATCGAACTGCTGGAAATCGTAACGCCTTCATAGACCGATCGACTCGTGGCGGCAAAAGCGGAGAAGGCAGCGGAACTGGGGAGAGTGGCGATGAAGGATGTCTACGACGTCATCGTAATAGGCGGAGGACCGGCCGGGTGCACGGTGGCGGCACTGGTGGCCGAAGCTGGGCCTTCCGTTCTGCTGGTCGACCGAGACGTGTTTCCTCGGTTTCACATCGGCGAGTCGCTGATGCCGGAAGTCTATTGGCCGCTGAAGCGGCTCGGGCTGCTGGAACAGATGAAGGAACGAGGATTTGTGCGCAAGTTGAGCGTGCAGTTCGTCAGTGCCAGCGGCAAGGAATCGCAGCCGTTCTTCTTTCCCGAGCATGATCCTCGCGAGTGTTCGCGAACGTGGCAGGTGGAGCGCGCCGAATTCGACAAGATGATGTGGGATAACGCCGTGGCCAAGGGCGCGGAGGCATACGATGGGACGCGTGTTTTGGATGTCCTTTTCGAAGGTGAACGTGCGGTCGGCGTCCGGTTGAAGCGAGGCGAGGAAGAAGCTCGTGACGTGCGAGCGAAAGTCGTCGTGGATGCAACGGGTTTGCAGGCGCTGCTGGCCAATCGTTTAGGCTTGAGAGAAGACGACCCTGAGCTTAAGAAGGTGGCGATCTGGTCGTATTTCCGCGGTGCGGCTCGAGATCCGGGGGACCACGGCGGCGGCACGATCATTTTGCACACTCAAAAGCGCCAGTCGTGGTTCTGGTTCATTCCACTGAAAGAAGATATCACGAGCATCGGCGTGGTGGGTGATCGGGACTATTTGGTGCGCGGGCGAGGTACTCCGGAAGAAGTGTTCGAGGAAGAGTTGGCGATCTGTCCGGCGTTGCAACGCCGATTGGAGAATGCCGAGCGAATCGAGAAGTATTTCGTGGCGAAAGAGTTCTCCTATTCGACTCGGCAGCAGGCGGGTGACGGATGGGTCCTGGTGGGAGATGCTCTGGGTTTCATCGATCCCATCTATTCTTCGGGCGTCTTTTTCGCGCTCAAGTCGGGCGAGATGGCAGCGGACACGATCGTGGCGGCTTTGCGAGAAGGCGACACCAGTGCCAAGCGGCTGGGAGCATGGACGGACGAGTTCTTTTCGGCGACGCGCTGGATTCGCAAGTTGGTTGACGCCTATTACACGAATGGCTTCAGCTTCGGGCACTTTCTTAAGATGCATCCCGAGCACCGGGGGAATCTGACCGATCTGTTGATCGGGCGGATTTTTCATCCCGAGGCGGGCGAGATCTTCGATGAGATGGATCCCGAGCTCGAATCGGTGCGCCGGCGAGCGGCGGCTCAGGGATGATCGAGCTCGCGGCCACTGATTGGCAAGGGGCCGCCTCTTCGAGTACACTGGTGGGCATCTTCCGGCGGGCGAGTCGGGTTCATCCTCTGGATCCTGCAATCACCCTGCCGCTGACCTGCGACGAAATGCCTCCCTCCTGCCGACAGGTATGCCCACCATGGAATCGCGCAACACGCCGAAGTTCGTCATTTGGACGCTGGTGGCTCTGCTGATCATCCTCCATCAGGACACCTGGTTCTGGCATGATCCCACCCTTCTGTTCGGATTCCTGCCGGTGACGTTGGCCTACCACATGGGGATCTCGCTGGCGGCCGGCATCGTTTGGTTTCTGGCGGTGAAGATGATCTGGCCGCTCGGGGAGGAGCCGACAAAGATCGACGATTCGATGGAGGGAGCCGAGTCATGATCCAACTGACGGTCATTGCCATCTATCTGGCACTCTTGTTGTCGCTCGGTCTCTTCTCCAGCCGGCTCTTTCGCGGTACGAGTAAGGACTACTTGCTGGCGAGCCACACGATTGGTCCGTTCTTGTTGCTGATGTCGCTCTTCGGTACGACCATGACAGCATTCGCGCTGGTCGGTTCGACGGGCGAGGCGTACAAGGAGGGCGTGGGTGTTTACGGATTGTTGGCATCGTCAAGTGGCATCATTCATTCGCTCTGTTTCTTCGTCGTAGGAGTGCGTCTGTGGCGGTTGGGGCATCGCTACGGCTACACGACGCAGACCGAGTTCTTCCGAGACCGACTAGAGAGTCGCAATCTGGGGTTGGTCCTCTTCCCGGTCCTCGTGGGCCTGGTGATACCGTATCTGTTGATCGGCGTGATTTCGGCCGGAGCCGTGATCAATGGCGTGACGAAGCATTCGTTCCCCGAGCTGTTTGCGGCCTCGGATGGAGGCGTACCGAGCTGGCTCGCGTCGCTGGTGATCTGTATCGTCGTGTTGATCTATGTCTTTTTTGGCGGGATGCGAGGCACGGCGTGGGCGAACACCTTTCAGACGATCGTCTTCATGGTGCTGG
>WFWZ01000202.1 GCA_015490875.1 Planctomycetaceae bacterium | reverse complement strand
TGTAGAGCGACAATTAGAACTCCCGGCCAGCGACAATTAGAATTCCCGGACGAGTAGCCCGAAAGTGGGGAAAGAGGGCGACAATTAGAATTCCCGGATGAGGCCATAGAAGCAAGAATCACAACCTCCTGGAAAATAAGGAGGTTGCGATGATCACGGATGGCCAAGTGAAAAAACTGTTCAAACTGCTGTCTCGTGGCGAGACGCTTGCCGACGCAGCACGGAAGACCGGCATGGACGAGAAAACAGCACGGAAGTATCGGAATCACGGAAAACTCCCCTCGCAGATGAAGAAACCTCGGACCTACCGGACGAGGGAGGACCCCTTTGCCGACGTGTGGGACGAGGTCGTCCCATTCCTCGACAGGGAGCCGACATTGCGAGCGATCACCCTCTTTCGGTGGATCCAGGAGCAATATCCAGGCAGGTTCAAGGAGGGCCAACGCCGTACGTTCGAACGACGCGTTCATGAGTGGCGGGCCGCTCACGGACCAAATCAGGAAGTCTACTTCCCACAAGAGCACAAGCCTGGCGACCTCGCCGCTTCCGACTTTACCCATATGGACAATCTCGGTGTCACGATCGGCAAGCGGCCGTTCAGCCACATGCTCTACCACTTCGTTCTGACGTACTCCAACTGGGAATCGGTGACGCTCTGCTACTCCGAATCGTTCGAATCGCTCAGCCGAGGATTTCAGGAAGCTGTCTGGGAAGCGGGTGGCGTCCCGGCGCGACACCGCTCCGACAGCCTGACTGCTGCCGTCAACAATCTCTCCAATGAGAAGCTGTTCCAGCGGCGCTACCGAGATCTGATGGACTACTACGGCATCGCTCCCGAACGCATCAATGTCCGCAAAGCCAACGAAAACGGCGACGTGGAGTCGCTGCATGGACATTTCAAACGGGCGGTCGAAGACGCTCTTCTTCTTCGAGGCAGCCGGGATTTCGACTCAGTAGAACAATACGTGGAATTCATCAAGGAGATCCAACACCGTCGCAACGCACCCCGCGAAAAGAAGTTCCGCGAAGAAAAGGCGGCCATGCGGGATCTGCCTCCGGCGAAGCTCGATTGTCGCAGGCGGATCCGTGGCGTTCGTGTCTCTTCCAGCAGCACCATTCGTGTGCTGAAAAACGTTTACTCGGTGCCAAGTCGTCTGATCGGCGAGAAGGTCGAGGTCGTCATCGATGCCGATACGATCGACGTCTATTACGGCAATAAGCACATTCAAAGCATGCCTCGGCTTCCTGGCCAAGGAAAGCATGCGATCAACTACCGTCACGTCATCGATAGCCTGGTGCGTAAGCCGGGCGCCTTCGCCAATTACCGGTACCAACAAGACCTGTTTCCCTCCAGCTATTTTCGGATGGCCTACGACAGGCTGTGCGAGGAGCACCGTGATTCGGTGGCCGTTCGACAATACCTGGAGATCCTCAGGATGGCTGCTTATGAGAGCGAGGAGGCTGTCGAGTTGGCTATCCAAACAGCTCTGAAAACTGGTGAGTCGATCTCCGCGGAGCGGATCGCGAAGATGATCGCAGACTCGCAAGAGCTTGCATCACCGGAGGATGTTTCGGTTGACGCTCCGGATTTGACGGAGTTTGACTCTCTTCTTCCCAACCATGACAAGGAGGTTACACGCGATGAGCACGACAAAGACTCGTACCAGTCGAGGTCGGAAGAAGGCCGGCCAACCGGACCGGCCGACGATCTCGGAAGCTCAATTGATGGATCGGTTTCGGGAACTGCGTCTTCCCATGTTTCGGGAACACTTCCCGACACTGGCCGAACAAGCGATTCGGGAGAATTGGACACCGACGGAGTATCTGAGCGAACTGGTGGAGCTGGAATGCCAGGCGAGACACGAGAGCCGTATTGCGAGACTACGGCAACAGTCGCGGCTACCTTCCTCCAAGACGTGGGAACAATTCGACTGGAAGCGACTGCCGCTGCGGATCACTCGGCAATTCGAGAGTCTTCGGGATGGATCGTTTCTGGACCGTCGGGAGAATCTGCTTGTGTTCGGGAAACCGGGCTCGGGCAAGACGCATTGTCTGTGTGCTCTTGGGGAGCAGTTGATCCTGAAGGGGCGTTCGATTCTGTTCACGACGTGCAGCCTCTTGGTGCAGCAGCTGCTGATCGCCAAACGGGACTTGCGACTCTCGAACTACCTGAAGCGCCTGAGCCGCTTCGAGGGGCTGATCATCGACGACCTGGGCTATGTGCAACAGAGTCGCGAGGAGATGGAGGTCCTGTTCACGCTGCTAGCCGAACGCTACGAGCGGGGGAGTGTGCTCTTGACGAGCAATCTTCCGTTTTCGAAATGGGAGCAGATCTTCAAGGATGCGATGACGACGGCGGCCGCCATCGACCGGCTGGTGCACCACAGCGTGGTCATCGAACTCAACGTTCCGAGTTATCGACTCGAGACGGCCAAGCGTGCAGCCCAGAAGGCCAACCAGTCCGACTGACGGTCCTTGACCTATCACCCAACCCGGGAAGTCTAATTGTCGCTAAAGCGGAAATCTAATTGTCGCCGAACACGATTCGGTCACCGTCAGCGGCATCGGCCTCTCTAATCTCCAAACGGGGTCGGTTCGTGAAACCTCTGAGGGCGTCATCGAGTTTTCTCCGGGAAGCGATTTCGATGAACTTCCGGTCGGAGCCACCGCGACGGTGACGGTGCAGTACACCATGAGCGACGATGAGGGACTGAGTTCGTCGGCAGTGCTGACCATCACCGTCCGTGGTGTGAACGACGCCCCGATCGTCCAGAACGTCTCTGGCAGCGCGGAGGAAGACGGGGCGGCCGTGACCATCTCGTTCGTCGGAGATGATGTCGACCGCGATGACAGCGGCTCGACACTCGCCTATGCATTCGTCATGACGCCATCGGAAGGCACGGTGACGAACAACGGAGACGGGACTTTCAAATTCGATCCGACAGGCGGATTCCAAGATCTTGCGGATGGGGAAACCCGAACCGTGACGTTCTCTTATCAAGCTACCGATCGCCATGGCGGCGTTAGCAACGCGGGAACGATTACCGTCACGGTTACAGGGAAGAATGACGTCCCCGTCATCGAAAGGCTCGAGTCGAGCGCCCCGAAGCCTTGTCAGGCATCGACCAATGGAACCGTGACGCTTTCGGGCAAGTTCTTGGATCCGGACGTATCGAATACGCCTAAAGTGACCGTCGACTGGGGAGACGGCTCGGCTGTCGAGACGCTCAGCAACGTCCAAAACGACGGGACATTCAGTGCAACGCACGCCTACGCAGGTGCCGGAATCTATCGAATTCAAGTCGTTGTGGACGATCAGCGAGGTGGAAAAGCGGAGGCCACAACCAAAGCCGCCGTTCAAGGCGTCGGTGTTGTAGGCCGCACGCTCTATGTGATCGGCACGTCAGGACGTGACAACGTGCACATCCGCCACAACGTCGATCAGGACCGTCTCGTCGTTCGAGCCAAATGGAACGTGCCCTCTGGAGGTAATCATCACGACGAGGATGACGACAACAACACGGGAACGAGGAAGACATTCGATGCTCGGAATATCCGACGTATCGCCGTCTACGGCTGCGATGGCAACGATGAAGTGCACTTGCGCACCGTGAACTGGACGGACTCGAATCGTCAGCCGATTCCCGCACGCATCTACGGAGGGCGAGGAGACGATGACCTGCGCGGCGCTGCCGGCGACGATATTATCCGAGGCGGTGGAGGCAATGACCACATTCATGGCGGGCGAGGGAACGACCGCCTGGAAGGAGGCAACGGAAACGATTGGATTTCCGGCGAGCAGGGTGATGACGTGGTCGAGGGTGGCAAAGGAGACGACAACCTTCGCGGGGGAGGTGGAAACGATATCGTCCTAGGTGGAGACGGCACGGATCGCATCTATGGCGGCGCTGGCAGAGACTTGATGATCGGCGGCCTCGGAGCCGACAGGATCTCCGGAGGCCGCGGCGAAGATCTGCTCATTTCCGGAAAAACCGATTTCGACAACGACCGCTCGGCCCTCGACACGATCTTGACATTTTGGGCCGGCACCAACGACTACGCCACGCGCATCGGGCAGTTGAACACGGGCACCGGTAGTCTGGCGGGTACCGGGATCGCGCTCAACGACCAGACGGTGCATCGCGACGACAACCAAGACGACCTCCACGGAGACGAAGCGCTGGACGCCTTCTTCTACAACTTCGCCGATGCCGGCACGTTCGACGAGGCTCACGACTTCCGTCCCGGTACAAACGGCAATCGGGAACGGCGATTCGATATCGATTAAGATATCTACATCCGCCTGTGCCTTGCGACTTTCGAAACCGCCACCGTGGAACTTCCCGATGGCACAATCTGCGAAGCAGAGATACACTGGTATGAAGCACACGGCATAGGTCGTAAGGACTTCAAGATCAAACGGGTGATGCGATGAGCGAATTCGTGATCTGCATCAATAATAGCAGCAATCGCGCAAGCCTAATCGTGGGTAAAGTGTACCGGAGGTTGCCGGATCCCGAGGCAGAGACACATGGGATGATTCGTGTGGTGGATGAGGATCGATCGGAGCGCGATGGATATCTCTATCCCGCATCTATGTTTGTACCCGTGGAACTGCCCGAGGAAGCCAAGCAAGCATTGATGGTGCTCGAGGAAGGCGCTCCCTAACACTCGATTGGAGGTACCGCAACATGTCACGAACGGAACGCGCGATCGTGATCACTGCGTTGGCATACATGATCATCTACTTTGCGTACTTCCTGATGCAAATGTATCTGGCTGCCAACGGTCGACAAGTCTCGCCATGGGCCATCTTGCCGTACCATTTTCTTGGCATGGGGCTGAGCATCGCGGGACTCATCGTTACGATCCGAGACCTGTATTTGCGGCCCTTCGCCAACCCAAACAGCAAGCTGACTTGGCTACTCCTGATATTGTTGACTGGCGGCATCGGTTGGCTCGTATACATATTCAGACACGCACTCCACCCCCGGGGCACGGGTCCTGTCACGCGAGGCTGAAGATGAATCTGCCGTCGCAGTTCATGACGACGTGGGTTATGATCACGATGTCGCGTGCATTGATCGCGGTACGAACAAGATCGTTTGGAAATCCAAAGCTTGTGGCTGCTGGTGGGGCCGTGCTAGCGGACTTCACGAGTCATGGGTGTCACTGGTGGCAACGGATGACGGACGTGTTTTTGTGTTCGGTGCGGCGTGGACTGGGTTTTATGCGCACGGTTTCGATGCGTCCAATGGCAAAACTCTCGTCCGGTTTTCGAGCAACGACTGACGTCCTGGGACGATCTGTTGCGTCTCCTCCTGTTGCGTCTCCTCGTCGTTCGCGACAACGCCAATGGCGTCCCCATCGGCTTCGACTCAGGTGACGTCGTGGTAGACATCACCTCACGAGGCATGCTGGCGCGGTCGGTGCGTCCGCACGTCTGTTGAATTCCCATGGTCTTGGTGGTATATTGGCACGAAAAAGGAGTATTCGGTGGAGCGGAGCGGCGGAGTTGGCAATGGCCGCAGATGACTGGCCCACGTTCCAGGATGGACTGGCGCCCGAGCCCCCATCGGACGACGACCTCTCCCTGGTCGACTCGCTACACGCGGCTTGGGACGAGGACGATACGCACCGAGGCGCCGGCGAACCGTGGACACTGGCCGATTATGAGTTGCACTGTTGTATTGGCCGAGGCGGAACGTGTCGCGTCTTCCGAGCGACACGGCGCTCCGACCCGCGCACCGTGTACGCCGTCAAGATCTATACGCTCACGATCGACAACGAAGAGAGTCGCCTCCGCTTCGGCCGAGAGGTCCAAGCGCTGACCGAGCTCGACCATCCGCATATCGCCGCACTCGTCGATCACGGCATCACCGAACAGGGACATCCGTTCGTCGTCCTCCAATATATCGACGGACTCCGGCTGGATGAGTACTGCATCCGTGAGGAGCTGACGCTCGAACAGCGCATCCGACTGCTCCTTCCGATCTGCGATGCCCTTCAGTTCGCCCATGACCGAGGCATCCTGCACCGCGACCTCAAGCCGGGCAACATCCTGGTCGATCGTGACGGCCGTCCGTACTTGACCGACTTCGGTTTATCGAAGCCGCAACGAGCAGGATCGACCGACACGCTGCACACGGGGACCGGCGCCGTCATGGGCACGCTGAACTACATGGCCCCCGAGCAGCTCTTCGTCGGGTCGGCTCCGGTCACCACCCGCACCGACATCTTCGGACTCGGCGCGGTCATGTACACATTGCTGACCGACCAGCCCCCGATGCGTTTCGTCGGCTTCATCGACGCCGCGAAGTGGTACTACCATCGCCTCCCGACCAGTCTCAAGCACCAAGGAAAACTCCGCGTGCCTCGGCAGTTGGAAGCGATCTGCCTGAAGTGCCTTTCCGCCAACGCGGAACGACGCTACCGCACGGTGCGCGCCTTCCAACTCGAACTGCAACGTTTTCTCGATGGGGATTCCGTCTCGGCGCGCGGCTTCTCCGTCGTCCGCCGGATGTCGCTGCTGGCTCAACAATACCCGTGGCTCATCAGATCGACAGCGGCCCTCCTGGTAGCGCTCGCGCTGCTCGTCGCCGTCTTCTTCGGGCTTTGGCAGCGTTCCGAAGCGAGTCGCCAGCGGGCCGATCGTTCGGCAGCCGCATTGAAGCGAGCCATGCGGGAACTCTCACGCCACGTGCGCCAGCAAGGCCAGTCGCCCGAGACGATTCATGAGCGGCGAACGCAACTCCAAATCATCAGCCGATCGTTCGATGACGTGGCGGCCGACTTCGACAACGATCCCGAACTCCTCTTCAGCGCCGCCCAGACCGACTTCATGCTCGGTCGAATCGAATGCTATCTCGGAAACCAAACCGCGGGCCGACGGTGGTACGCTCGAGCGGCGAGCAAGTTCCAGCGGCTAGTCGATCGATACCCCGACCATGAGGAGGGAAGATTCGGCCTCTACCATGCCCTCAACAGCCTCACTCGATACAAGGAAGCTGTCGACGTCATCGAAGCTCTCGTGCACGACTACCCCGGCAATCTCGATTACGTCGACGCTGCGTGCACCACGCTGTTCCTGCGAGGCCGCACGTTGATCAATAAGGGCCGCGAAGCCGAGGGGTGGGCTATCATCGAACGGGCGATCGCCTTGGTGCCCCAACTCGAGCCGCACGTCGATCGGTATCCTCGGTTTCGCCGGAAGATCGCCGAAGCCCGATCGTTCGAAGCCCAACGCCTGGCCAAACAGGGGCGACTCGAACAAGCCCAGGAACATTTGGAAGCGGCTCTCCAGCAGTATCGCGACTTTGGAGTCCTCAACTCCCCCGTCGCCGGTGAGACCCTGGAATTCGACCTGTTGCTGGCGCAAGCCATCACGATCGCGGCTCGCCGCGGGTCCGCCGAGGACGTCGAACGGTATCGCCGGGAGGCCGAACAACTCTATGAACAAGCCCAGCAACGCTACACCGGGTATGTGGCCGTCTACTTTGGCTATGAAGTGGTCCTCGAGTCTTACGTTAAGTACCTCAAGTCAGCCGGTGATGACATGGGGGCTCGCGAGGCACAACAGCGACTAGAGGAAGTTGCCCAACTCGCCCAGAGCCTCAAGAAATAACGCTGGCGCCGCCTCTTCCGCTCCTCGACACAGTCCAGGAAAATGCACGTCCTGGCACGCGAGTTGCTCTAACCGACCATGTCCGCGGGTCAAGCTGCCGGACGCCGGTTCCACCGCACACGAACGGAGGTAGGGAGGATTTGCCATGCGACGACTGTTGATTTTGGGGGCGGGCACCGCCGGGACCATCATGACCAACCGCCTCCGCTCGCGGCTCGACCGCAATGAATGGACCATCACGACGGTCGACCATCGCAAGACGCACTACTACCAGCCCGGGTTTCTCTTCCTCCCCTTCGACATCTACCGTCCCAAGCAACTCAAAAAACCGATCCGCAAGTTCATTCCTCGAGACGTCGAGTTTCTCAGGGCCGAAGTCGATCGGATCGATCCCGAATCCGATACCGTTTTCCTCAAGGATGGAACGGAGCTGAAATACGATATCCTCATCATTGCCACGGGGACCGACATCGCACCTCAAGAAATCGACGGCATGCTTGGTCCCGCCTGGCGACGCGACATCTTCGATTTCTACACGTTCGATGGTGCCAAAGCCCTCCGAGACAAACTGCGCGAGTGGGACGGTGGCAAACTGGTCGTCCACATCTGCGAGATGCCGATTAAGTGCCCCGTAGCCCCGCTCGAGTTCGCCTTTCTGGCCGATTCTTACTTCGAAGAAAAGGGGATGCGCGACCGCGTCGACATCTCCTTCGTCACACCCCTTAGCGGCGCCTTCACCAAACCGACCGCCACAGAGAAACTCGGACACCTGCTCAAGGATAAGAACATCCGCGTCGTCACCGACTTCGCCATCGAACGGGTCGACTCGGAAAACCGTAAGATCATCGACTACGGCGGCAAAGAAGTCGAATATGATCTCCTTGTGACCATACCGACCAACATGGGAGACGCGTCGATCGAAAGGTCCGGCTTCGGCGATGACCTCAATTTCGTGCCGACGGACCGAGCCACGTTGCAGACGAAGGTCAAAGACAACATCTTCGCCATCGGAGACGCGTCCAACATTCCCGCATCGAAAGCCGGCTCGGTCGCCCACTTCGAGTCGGAGATCCTGACCGATAACATTCTCCATTACATCAAGGGCGAACCTCTGCAAGATAAGTTCGACGGCCATGCCAACTGCTTCATCGAGACCGGTCACGGCAAGGCACTCCTGATCGATTTCAACTACACCCACGAGCCAGTCGAGGGAACGTTTCCATTTCCCGGTGTCGGCCCTTTGCGCCTCTTGCAGGAAAGCCGCATGAACCACTACGGAAAACTGGCTTTCCGGTGGATCTACTGGCACATGCTCCTGAAAGGACACGATATCCCGTTCGTGACGGCAACCATGAGCACAAAAGGGAAGCACTTCGAAACCGACAAAGAGAAAGATGAGGTGGCCCATGGATAAAGAGATCGCCGGAGTAACCGTAAGCGTAGACGACGAAGGTTACCTGACCGACCCGTCGCAGTGGAATCGCGAGATCGCTCAGGCGATCGCCGCCGAAGAAGGCATCGAGCTGACCGACAAACACTGGGAAGTCATCGAGTTCCTCCGCAACAGCTACGAGAACGGCCAACCCCTGTCGATTCGCTCGGTCGGCAAGCGAGGCCCCGTGTCGATCAAGGAGTTCTATGAACTTTTTCCCGACGGACCGCTCAAAAAAGCCTCACGCATCGCCGGCATTCCCAAACCTGCCAGTTGCATCTGAACTGAGCATACGTCGCGCGCGAGTGGCAGCTCGTCCGTCGGCCTCAGAGTAAAGGCACGACTGAGCATGGAGCTGCACTCGCTGAGCCATGGACACATTCGAGGACAGCGTAAAGGAGCGAGAAGATGACTCAAGAAGCCGTGAAAGAACAAGAACAAGTGTCTCCCGAAGCTTCCGCCGACGAGGAAACCGTGCGCAAGATGCTGCTCATCCTCTCCAAAGCCACACTCGACAACGTCTACGCCTGCTTCATCCTCGCCAATGGGGCTCGCATGGAAGG
The DNA here is from genome assembly GCA_015490875.1 of Planctomycetaceae bacterium. Lineage (GTDB taxonomy): Bacteria > Planctomycetota > Planctomycetia > Pirellulales > Pirellulaceae > S141-3. The sequence goes on along the minus strand of WFWZ01000202.1, from coordinate 333 downwards.
CATCGAAGCGGAAATCTTCTTTACGTTCTTCGGCCTGGAAGCCATCACCAAGCAGAAGATGGAAAAGCTGAAAATCGCCACCGTCGGCAACCCTGCCATGCACATCCCCACGATGCTCGGCGGCCTCCCCGGCATGCAGGCTTTGGCAACCAAAATGATGAAGGCCGAAATGGAAAAGCTCGATATTCCGGACGTCGCCGAGTTCCTCGACATCCTCAAGGCGTCCGGTGCCAAACTGTGGGCCTGCAAACTGGCGATGGAGATGTTTCATCTAAAACGTGAGGACCTCTACGACGACATTGACGGCATCTTGACCGTCGGGGGATTCTACGA
>WFWZ01000201.1 GCA_015490875.1 Planctomycetaceae bacterium | reverse complement strand
TCCCCTGCCCGTAGCGATACCGGTACTGGTGGCGGCCCATCTGCGAGCCCATTCCCCCGGGACCTCCACCGCCCCCTTTCATGCCACGTCCCCCCTGAGCGGCCACGTCCAAAGCGGGCATGCCCACAAGTGCCAACCCGAGTCCCAACGCCAACCATCGCCGTGCCTTCATCGTTCTGCTCCTTAGCGCTAAGGCGACTTGTTCAGCAGCCAACCGCCGCGCCACCACACTCGCCGCCGAAAAGGTCATCTCGTTGTTAACCGCCGTGATGGCACACAGACTTGTTGCAAAGAGCGTGCCAGGCGGCATTCTAGCTCCTCGACTGCTCCCCCTTTGGCACTTGCCTGGCCGCCAAACGCCGAGCGGCGAAAATGGAGATGACGTCGGCTTCCCAGCGAGGCAGAATCGTGGTGATGGCCATCGCCTCCAGATTCGTCAGCGTGACGCCCAGCATGGCAATTCGCAGAGGCCAAACCGATAGATCGAAGAACAATGCCCCAACCGCGAAAATCATCAGCAGCCAGGAAGTCTTGGCGCCTCGCGTGTGGTAATTCGGCACTTTGCCGAACTTCGCGTAACCATAGAGGCTACTGACGAAGTACGACCCGACAGCCGCCGCGATCCACGGCCACTCGGCTAGAAGGACGGATCCTTTGAGCATCAGCGTCCCGATGAGAACGGCTCCATAGAGCATCACATCCGCCAGGCTGTCGAGCCTCGCGCCGATCACGGTACGCTGGTGCCAGCGAACGGCCAGCTTGCCATCGATCCAGTCGGTGCCGGCGAGAAACAGATAGCCGGCGAAAAAGAGACGCGGTCGGTCCCACCAGGCGATACCGACTAGGGCCACCGAGCCGACAATGCGCACCAGGCACAAGATGTTGGGTATGGTCCAAAACGTGGACGGTGGCAGATCGTGATCGACATCAGAGCTACTCGTCTGTTGGTGAGTCATCTCTCACGCCTCCACCACAATCCGAAACAGCGGCTCGTCTCAAGTCCCGTAAAGAGGAACCACGAGCAAGTAAAAGACCGTCCCCGTGAATGTCAAACTGTCGATTCGGTCGATCATGCCCCCTTGCCCCGGCAAAAGGTCCCCACTGTCTTTGACTCCGACATCCCGCTTCATTGCTGACACATGAATGTCACCAAAAAAGCCGACAGCACATAGAAGGGCTCCGGCTCCGAACGCCAACCCGACATTGCGACTTATCTCGACGACCCCCTGCCCCCCGAGCCAGTTCCAAGGTGTCAGCCAGGGAGCCAGCAGAACTGAGGCAATGCCCGTGGCGGCGACTCCTCCGAGAAAGCCTTCCCACGTCTTGTGAGGCGACACGATCGGTGTGATAGCGCGGCGTCCCCATCGGCGACCCACCAGTGCTTGGAAGATGTCGGCCAACGGCGTGAGCAGCATCACGTAGAGGTACCAGCCGACGGTCGAGGCCGGTTGGGGCGGGGCCACCGTCACCAGCCGAGCCGCCAGGCTCGGAAGAAAACCGAACACCATCAGTCCCCAATAAAGGCCTCCGGTCGCTCGAATGAAGTTCTCTACGTTTCCATGGACCGCTTGCATCGTTCCCATCAGCAGCAAGCCGCCGACTGGCACCAGAAGCCAACTCACTTCGTCGTAGCCGGCGATCATGGCCGCGTACTGAACGGGCACAAGCACCATTCCTGCGATGGCCGTGCGGCGATCGGAGGCATCCCGCAGGACCCAAGGGAGATATTCGGTGAGTGCATAGAGCGTCACCAGACTGAACAGGAGTCCGACTCCGTAGATTCCGAAAGCGGCCGAACCGAAAACGGACACCAGCAGCAGCCACCACACGACGAGACTCCAACGGCGCTCGCGTGCTTTCCCATCGGTGCGGCCTCGAAGTGCCGACAGCCTTATGGCCGAACCCGTAGCCAAGGCAACGCTGCTACCGACCAGGACGCGCAAGGCCGGCGGATCAAGTTGGAACGGGGGAGAAATCATGGATCGACTAAATCACGGTGCATAGCTGTGAGACACGGACACACCTATACCCCAAAGCGTGCACGAATCCATGGATGGAAAACGTCGTTGCTGAATCATAGAATTGGCTGCTTTCATGACTACGCCGAGCTCAAGAGGTTCCCTCCAAGTCATATTCTCCCCGAATCGCGTTCGGTCATTTTTGCCGACACCGGCGAATCGGCGTCGGCAGCCGGTTCCTCGTCAAATGCGTGAGCCAGCTCGTCGATGGCTCGGAACTCTTCCTCCACCACCTTTTCGTCTGCCCCACGATGCGTAAGTCTCACAAAAAGACGTAGCGACAGCGGCAAAAGCGCAATGGCAATCAGGGCCGTCCATAACCAAGGATCAAGCAATTCGCGCGCCCCATGTTCGAGCAATTCGTGGATCGTCGGGAGACGGCTCCCCATCCAGACGAAAACGACGGTGCCGGGCAGCAGGCCCACCACCGTCGTCCAGACGAAGGTGACCAGCGAAATCCGCGAGGCCGCGGCCAGATAATTGACCAGCGAGAAAGGGACATGAGCCATGCGCAGCGTGAGCAGACACCAGGCTCCTTCCCGTTCCACCCACTTCTCCCATAATGCCAGCCGCCGCCCCAGCTTGGCTTGCACCGCATCGCGGAAAACAAAGCGGATGATCGTGAAAACAATGATCCCTGCACACGTCAGGCCCGCAAGGGCGACGAGGAGACCAGCCCAGAATCCGAAGAGCCAGCCGCACACGATGGCCTTTCCCGAAGTGGCCGGGACGAGCGAAATGAGGGTGTAGACGAGAATGCCAACGCCAATCGCCGCCGGGAGGTTCTGCCGGATCCACTCGCGGAGCTCCCGCTCGTGAGTCGCCAGATTGTGAGGCTCGATGAAAGGAACCACGACCGCGGCGATGATCACAATCAGGGTCAGAAATCCGCTGAAGGCAAAGATCTTGCGTTTCACCACTCCCAAGGCACTCCGACGCTGAGCATGAGCATAAGCAGTCCGATGGGGCGCACGCGATCGTTCCAGGTCGCCGTCGCCGCTGCCCAATGTTAGGTCATCCGAGGCGATTTCGCCTACCGCAACCTTCGTTCCCCCTGAGAAAACAGCCTCAGGAGGACCTCAGCGCCACCGGAGCCGGACCGGCGACGACCGCGAGTCGCCGGGGAAGGACTTGGAAGCGAGCATCGATCGTCCGATGAGGCTCTCCATCCAAACTGAACGGGATGTCGGGCTCGGCGTGGATGGCCACCGACCGCGTCTGAAAACCGCGCACACGCCCTTCGGCCATCGCCGGATTGAGCGAGAAGCTCAGTCCGGCAGCCAAAAGTTCCAGCGTGGGGAGGACAGGAATGACGGTGACGTCCAAGAGACCATCGTCCAGGAGCGCTCGCGGTGCAATGGGAAAGCCGCCTCCGACAAATCGGCCGTTGGCCACCGCCACACCATAAGTCGACAGATGGACCGTTTCGTCATCAAGCGTCAATGTGACTTGATGTTCGGACAGTCGCGTCAGGTGACTGATCGCCGTCATCCAGTAGGCGAACGCCCCCCATCGCTGCTTGTCAGCCGCCTGAACGTCCGCAGCGACTTTGCCTCCGAAGCCGCCGGTCGCCGCATTCACCAGATAGTGCTCGTCTCCGTCCCGCTCGACCTGAATCACATCGATCCTCACCGCCGGTCGCCGAAAAGCCCACTCAGCCGCTTGGCCGAGTTTGTCGGCGGGGAGCCCTAGCGAACGAGCCAGATCGTTCCCGGTTCCCAACGGCAAGATGGCCAGTTCACAGGCGTCGAAGTCGGGAGCCAACCCATTGACAACCTGCCCCACCGTCCCGTCTCCACCGGCCACGACGATCCGATCGATCGACTCTTCGACGGCTCGACGCCCCAATCGAGTCGCATCGCCCGAGCCCGTCGTGGCCCACAATTCGTATTCGAACTGTCCGGACAAAGTGGCCAGGACGTCCTTGATCCGACCGGCCGTACCGGCCCGGGCATTGAAAACTACGGCCACACGCATGATAGTGAACCTCGGTGCGGAAACCTGCCTTGGCAGACGCGGCTCGTCTTCACGGCATTGGGAGGGAAGCAACGACGATGACGGAAGAGTTCCATCCTCTGACACTTCTGCACATTTCGGACCTCCATTTCGGCCCCCCCTTCGTGCCTCGCGTCGGCGAGGCCCTCCTCCGCATCGCTCCTCAACTGCATCTGGATGCCATCATTGCCAGCGGTGACTTTACCCAACGCGCCACCGAAGACCAATTTCGGCAGGCCCGCGAGTTCCTCGACCAGCTCCCCCCACTGCCTCGCATCTTTGTGCCTGGCAACCACGACGTTCCCCTGTACCGAGTGGTCGAGCGGCTGACCGACCCGCACCGTAACTACCGCAAGTGGATTTCGCAAGAGTTGAATACGGTCCTCAAGTTGCCGGGCGCTGTCATCGTGGGACTCGATTCGACGGCTCCCCGTTCGGCGATTACCAACGGCAGAATCCATGCCAAACAGCTCGATTTCTGCAGTCGGGCCTTCGCAGACGCTCCTCCCGAATACGTCCGCATCGTGGTGGCTCATCACCACTTCGCCCCCGCCCCGGACTACCTCCACGACCAGACGATGCCCAAAGCCAAACGCGCGGTGGCGCGATTTATCGAACTCGGCGTCGAAATGATCCTCGGAGGGCACCTCCACCGAGCCTACATCGGGAATTCGCTCGATTTCTTTCCCGGCAACCATCGCGATCGGGGCATCATCATCGTACAATCGGGAACGACGACCTCGCGGCGCGGTCGCGGGCGAGAGCGAGAAAAGAACTCCTTCAATGTTATCCAAATCAGCCATCGCATGATACGCGTGACGCACTACATGTATTTTGATGAGGATGACGGATTTGCACCGCTCAGTCGTCACATTTTTCCACGACCGGGCTTTCGGTTCGTCGACGAAGAACACGTGCCTTCCAGAGTGGCCGTGTGACCTCCCGCCTTCCTTCCCCCTTTCCACGGGTGACCCTCCCATGACAAGACACCCAATCGGTAAGACCACGGCCACTCGCCGTCAGTTCCTCCGTTCCACCGTAGCTGCCGTCACGACCGCCTCCGTGGTCGCTCCGCTGGCCGACGCCGACGAAAACCCGAAGCAAGATGACGCGATTCCCATCATCGATTGCCATCTCCATATCAATCACATGGGACGCTCGGTAAAAGACACCATCACGCACATCCGAGCGACCGGCACGAAGCGAGCCTTCATTCTGCCGTTGGAAACAGGAGAAGGCGGGGTGTTGCTCAAGTCCCAAACCGTCCTCGACGCCTACCGCGAGTACCCCGACGAAATCATCCCGTTTTGTCAAAGTAACGTTCGCAAGCCCGATGTGCTCGAGCGGATCATGACGTACCACCGCTTGGGCTGCCGAGGAGTGGGAGAACAAAAAGAACACTTGCCGCTCAACGATCCGCGTATCGACAAACTGATCGCTCTGTGCGATGAACTCGACTGGCCCATTACGATCCATTTCCAAGATGGCAAGGGTGGCTACAACCAGGGGATCGCCGAGCATCTCGAAAAGTATCTCAAGAAATACCAGAAGGTCCGCATCATCGGACACGCGCAGTCGTGGTGGGCGCACATCAGCGCCGAGGTTCCTCCTCCCGAGAAGACACTCTATCCGACCGGTCCAGTGAAACCCGGCGGATTGATCGATCGGCTACTGGCCGATTACCCGAACCTCTATGCAGACCTCTCCGCCGGCAGCGGCTACAACGCCCTGACGCGCGACAAGGACTTCACCGCCGGGTTCCTCGAACGCCATCACCGGAAACTCCTCTTCGGAAGCGACTGTCCCTGCCGAGACGGCAAAGGAGCCAACTTCCGCGGCGTCTGCTACAGCATGCGCCTGCAAAAGTTCCTCCGCTCGATGGTCGACGATCCCACGAAACTGGCAAATATCTTCTACCACAATGCGATGCGCGTCTTGGGCGAAGCCTGAGACCGATTGCCGTCTTCCCCTCCTCTACCAACGAAAGGAACTCGTACATGGTCGACTGGTCGCAGTTGGAACCGGCCGCCGTCTGGCGGCTCTTTGGGGAACTCGTTGCCGTTCCTCGGCCTTCCAAACAAGAAGAGCAGGCGATGGCCTGGGTGCGGCAGTGGGCCGAGCGTCACGGCTTCGCGATCACATCCGATGCGGCCGGCAATACGGCCGTGAAAGTTCCAGGCAAAGGGGGCCTGGAGAACGCGCCTCCCGTCATTATCCAGGGACACGTCGATATCGTGGTGGCCGAGTCCGAGGACGCACCGCCCGATGTCGATTCGGCGGCGGGAAAGATCCTTGTCGAGCGAGGTGAACCCGACGCGCAGGGACATTTTCGACCTGCGCCGGAAGGGGGATGGATCGGGGCGCCGTACAGTACGCTCGGCGCCGACAACGGCATCGGCTGCGCGATGGGAATGGCCGTGGCCGAGGACCCTCAGGCTGTCCACGCGCCGCTAGAACTCCTCTTCACCGTCGACGAAGAACAAGGGATGACCGGTGCGTTGCAGCTCGACCCGAAAGCACTTGAGCTCACCGGCACCCGACTGATCAACCTCGATACCGAAGACGATGACGAACTGACGATCGGCTGTGCCGGTGGCATGGATACCGAAATCCGCTTTCCGGCCGTCTGGGAAACGACGCCCGGTGGAAAACTCGCGCTGCAAGTCGTACTGAAGGATCTGCGGGGCGGACATTCGGGCGTCGAGATCCATTCGGGACGAGCCAACGCGATTCGCTGCCTGACGCGCGCCCTGCTCGCCGCAAACATCGAGTCGCTTCAAATTGCGAACCTCCACGGAGGTGAAAAACGGAACGCCATACCCCGGAGGGCCGAAGCTGTCCTTGTCATCGACCCGGCAGATCGCTCGAAACTCGAGTCGGCCCTGGATCGTGCCGCCGATGCCATGATGCCGCTGTTCGAAGGACGCGACTTCCCACTCCGATTCCACGTGACCGACGCGGCGACTCCGGCAAGAGTCCTGACCTCTGATGCGACACGAAGGCTCCTTGATCTGCTCGTGGCGCTCCACCACGGCGTCTACGCCGTCACGGCAGAGATTCCCGATCTGGTGGAAACGAGTAACAATGTGGCGACGGTCGAGGTGGCAGGCGAGGAGATCGTCATCGGCTGCAACTCGCGCAGCTCGATCGATGCCGGCATCGACGACGTGGTCGATTCGTTGCGAGCGGCCGCTCACTTGGCCGGCGCCACCACCGCCTCTTCGGGGCGCTATCCCGGCTGGAAACCGAACCTCGATTCGCCACTCCTCCAGGTGACTAAAGCCGCCTATGAGGAACTCTTCGGCGAGTCTCCTCATGTCTCGGCCATTCACGCCGGGCTGGAATGCGGCGTGTTGGGGGACAAGCTCCCCAATCTGGACAGCATTTCGTTCGGCCCCAACATCCGAGGCAATCACGCACCGGGCGAACACGTGGAGATCGCATCGGTCCAAAAGAGTTATCGTCTCTTGCAAGCCGTGTTGGCTCGCTTGACGTGACCGCCCCTTCCTACCGAAATCGCGAACCGCTCGAGGCGGAGCACGAATCATGAAGCAATGGCTGGCTCTTCCGTTGACACTGTTTTTGGCAAACCTAGTTGCTTCGAACGTCACGGCTGGGAAAGGCGACACGTGGCCGATGTATCGATCGTCGGCGGGACGCACTGCAGCGACGGCCGAGTCGCTTCCCGAGTCGCTGACACGCACGTGGCAGTTCGACCTCGGCCAGCCGATTCCCGCGTGGCCGAGGAGCGGCCGAATGGCATTCGATCGAGCCCCGCAGCCGGTGATCGCCGGGAACCTGGTTCTGGTCGGCAGCACGCGCGACGACACGTTACGGGCTTTGGACCTGGCGACGGGCACTGTGCGTTGGCAGTTCACGACGGCAGCTCCCATTCGCTTCGCTCCGGCCGTGTGGCATGACCGCGTCTTTCTGGGAAGTGACGACGGCTGCCTTTATGCCCTTGCCTTGACGGACGGACGGCTCCTGTGGAAACGGCGAGGCGGCCCCAGCGATGAACTCGTGTTGGGGAACGGCCGGGCCATCTCGAAATGGGCGGTGCGCGGCGCCCCGGTCGTGGCCGATGAGAAGGTCTACTTCGCCGCCGGGATCTGGCCCTCCGACGGCATCTACATCTATGCGCTGGATGCGAAGACGGGGAACGTCGTCTGGTGCAATGATCGGGCCGGCGCGATTTACATGGGCCAGCCGCATGGCGGAGCCGAGGCCGAAAGCGGGGTCGCCGCTCAAGGCTACCTGGTTGTAGATGGAGACAAGTTGCTGGTGCCGACGGGCCGGGCGGTTCCGGCGGCCTTCCAGCGCGACGACGGCGAGTTCGCATATTTTCATTTGCAAAAGTATGGCCATGTGGGCGGCGCCATGACGATGGCCGTCAGTGGTACCGTCTTCAACGGCGGGCTGGGCTTCGCTCTGGACAACGGAAACCACATCGCGCGCGTCGGTGGCGGTGCCCTGGCTTCCGACGGAACCACCATCTATCGAGCGGCCGGCGATCGACTGACGGCCTACCGCTGGAAAGAGGTCACCAAGAAGGACCGCCGAGGCAACGAGGTCACGAAACGAGAATTGGCGCCGCTGTGGACGTGCCGTGTACCGCAGGGAGCGTCAGCACTGGCGGTGGCGGGAACCGATCTGATCGTGGGTGGTTCCGAAGGCGTCGCCGTCGTATCGATAGCCGATCGGAAAGTGCGATGGCAGGAGCCGACACCCGGAACGGTGCTCGGTTTGGCGATCGCCGGCGGACACCTGGTTGCCACGACCGACCGTGGACAGGTCCTTTGCTTCGGTGCTCATTCCCAAGACGGCAAAGCTGACGTGCCGGTTCGAGGTGTGGCGGCGCCGGCGAAAGCTCACTCCCATCGGTCGACACCGCTTGCCAAGGCGGCTCGAGTCTGGCACAAGATGCTGGGGGTTCCCTCGGGATTTGCCGTCGACCTGAGTGCCACGGAAGGCGAGTTGGCCGTAGCCTTGGCGTCTGAGACCCCGCTGCATGTGATCGCGTTTGCGGCGACCGAGGAGCGAGCGACACGGTTGCGTCAGAAGTTGCTCGAAGGGGGTTGGCTCGGACACCGCGTGTCGGTGTGGCATCGAGACGCGAAGGCCACCGGGTTGCCCGCGTGGATCGCCGACTTGGTGGTGTGCGAAGAAGGATGGAAGCAGACGGAAGCCGGCGCTCGGCTCGAAGAGGCTCGGCGATTGCAACGACCGTATGGAGGACTGTTGATCGAGGGAACTACCGAAGATGCAAAGGTACATCGTCGAGGAGCACTCGAAGGGGCCGGCCAGTGGACGCACCAGTACGCGGACGCCGCCAACACGCTCAACAGCGGGGATCGGCTCGTGGGCGGACGGTTGACCATCGCCTGGTTTCGAGATGTCGACTTCCAGGTGCCTCAGCGGCACGGTCGCGGACCAGCGCCCCTGTTCTGCCAAGGGATCCTCTTTCACGAAGGGCTCGACGGCGTGATTGCCGTCAACGCTTACAACGGGAGCGAATGGTGGCGGTACGAGGTCCCCGGGATCCTGCGTGCTTACAACGGTGACGAGTTGATGGGGACAGCCGGTACGGGAAGCAACATGTGCGTGGCGGCCGGGCGGCTCTACCTGAGACACGACGAGGTGTGCGACGTACTCGATGCGAAGACGGGACGCAAGCTCGCGACGTGGTCGACTCCAGTTGGCGCTTCGGGCAAACGCCCTCCATGGGGTTACCTGGCCAGCGATGGAGAATATCTTTTTGGGAGTGAAGCCGATCCCGAGCACATCGTGACTTACCGCTATGTCAATCGCGGCGGCGACATGAGTCGTCTCTGGACCGAGTCGAAGGCGCTCTTCGCGATGGATGCCAAGACAGGGGAGATCCAGTGGCGCTATGCGGCCGAACATTCGATCCGGCACAATGCGATTGCCGTAGCGGCCGGCCGCGTCTTCTTGATCGACCGGCCTCAGGCCCTCTTCGACCGCGTGAAACGTCCCAAGGATCACAACCATCCCTATGGCATTCTGCGTGCCCTCGACGCAAAGACGGGTGACGTTGCCTGGGAAGTGAAAGAGGAAATCTTCGGAACGCTCTTGATGGCCGTTCCCGATGCCGACTGTCTCGTGATGGCTTACCAGCCCACCCGTTTTCGACTCGATTCGGAAAAGGGTGATCGCATCGCCGTCTTTCGCATGAGTGACGGGCAGCGCCTCTGGGATCAGTCGGCCAAGTATGCGTCACGCCCCTTGGTGCGCGAGGGCGTCCTTTACGCTCAGGGTGGCGCGTGGGATCTCAAGACCGGCAAACCAGTGCCGTTTGAGTTTCAGCGGTCGTACGGCTGCGGCGTCTTGGCGGGGTCCGAAAAGCTGCTCGTCTTTCGATCGGCGACGCTCGGCTACTACAATATCGGTGTGGATCAACGCGTTCGCAACTTCGGGGGGATGCGGCCGGGATGCTGGATCAACGCATTGCCCGTCGGCGGGATGGTGGTCGTACCGGACGCATCGGCCGGATGCCAATGCAGCTATTTGAACCGTTCCTGGATCGCCCTACACGGAACGCCGATGCCGTGAAGCAGACAGTGTACGAGGTTGTAGAGCGGATTATTTTTGTAAAGGAAGGCCTATGGGGCTCAACGTAGCCGTGAAAGCGCCCAATATGGCATTCAGGAACGACCTTTCGAAATCTGGGAGGGCGAGGCTCCTGCCGAGCCACCCAAAAGCCGCAATACCTGTTCGCGCTCAGAACCGCGAGTCGCCAAACACCTATGTCCGGATGGGCAATATTGGACCGTGCCACAAAACAAGAGAGGCGTTGTCAAGAGGCTGGTGCCCGTGTGCCATGCCACCTTCCGTGACAGCGATATGGCACGTCTCGGCTCGGCAGGAGCCTCGCCCTCCCAATCTACATGGTTGTGTCCTCATTATGGCACAGATATGTTAGCGTCTTGCAACTTCGCACGTTGATTCACGGGAAAGAAGTTGATTGCTAAGAGTAATGGAGAACGCCCATGCGAGGATATCATAGAGACGAGTTAGGGGTGTACGAGAAAAGCAGAAGATGGTTCCTCGCTGTTGCGGCGAGCGCCTCGATATTCACGACTATGGCGGGAAGCCGTCTGGTTCATGCAGACGACAACTTGAACGCGAAACGGGACCGAGCTATCGCTCCGAAAGACGGCCCCATCGTCTTGTTCGACGGCAAATCGCTCGATGCCTTTTATACGTGGCTCAAGGACACCAAACGCGAAGATCCTCGGCATGTCTTCCGCGTCACCGATGGCATGATTCATGTGACGGGAGATGGCTTGGGGTGTCTCACGACCAAGAAGGAATACCGTGACTACCATCTGGTGCTGGAGTATCGATGGGGGCGTCGCACTTGGGGAGCTCGCAAGGATCGCACGCGCGATTCGGGATTGTTGATCCACAGCGTGGGGGCCGACGGCGGCTATCACGGCACGTGGATGCCGTCGCTGGAGGTGCAAATCATCGAAGGAGGCGTCGGAGATTTCATTCTGGTGGCGGGGAATGACGAAAAGGGTCAGCCGGTTCCTCTTTCGATCACTTGCGAAGTGGGGCGGGATCGCGACGGCGAGGTGATTTGGAAGAAAGGTGGGCGCCGGGAGACGTTCGACCTGAAGAATCGCAAGCGTGTGAACTGGTTCGGACGCGATCCCGATTGGAAAGACGTCTTGGGATTCCGCGGCCGGCACGACGTGGAGAGTCCGGGCTTTCTCTGGACGAGGCTCGATGTGATCGCCGACGGCGGCCACGTCGCCGTCTATGTCAACGGAAAGCAAGTCAACGAAGCGTTCGACGTCGTTCCCAACTTCGGCCGTTTGCAGTTGCAGTCGGAACTGGCCGAGATCTTCGTGCGCAAGTGGGAATTGTGGCCCGTTGGGAAGGGCCCCAAGCCGGCCCCCGCGATCCAGGATGGCCGCTGAAACTTCCTTGCCTGACGATTCGTGATCCGCCAGCAGCACGCCCCACCATGACGAATATCGACCAGTTCGAGAGTGTCTTCAAGGCGGCGGCGAAGACGCCTTTCCAGAGGGTTCCTGTGCGCACGAAGTCGGCCGTTTTGGTGACGGACGTGGATGCGGAGGGAACTAACGAATATCAAGGTCGAATTGAGCGGTTCCTCGAGGAGATGGGCGAGCGGCGTCCGGAACAGTTCTGTGTCATCACGGGGGACCAGTTGGGAAGTGTGACGGCGCTACTCGATGCGATTCGGGAGAGTCGAGCCGACTTGATCTGCACATATCGCAACTTGCGGATTCCGGCAACCGAGCATCCATACAGTCTGGGCGTCTATGTGGACGTGATGAGTCAGGTAGCCGAAGCGCCGCTGCTGTTGCTGCCTCGGCCCGAGATTCTGGCGAACCGTCCCGACTTGATGAGGAATACACGGGAAGTGATGGCGGTCACCGATCACCTGACGGGCGACCATCGGCTTGTCAGCTATGCCGCTCATTTCACGGCTCCCGGCGGCAAGCTATTCCTGTCGCACATCGAGGACGCGGTGACGTTTGAGCGTTACATGGAGGTCATCTCGAAGCTGCCGTCGATCGACACGGAGGTGGCTCGGCAGGACGTGCTCGAACGCCTCTTGAAGGAACCTCGCGACTACATCGAATCGTGCCGTGCGGTGCTCGCGGAAGCGGACGCGGGAATCCACGTCGAAGCGATCGTGCGGCTGGGGCGGCGTCTGTCGGACTACAAGACGATCATCACCGATCATGGAATCGACCTCGTCGTCTTGAACACCAAGGACGCAGACCAACTTGCCATGCATGGCTACGCGTACCCGTTGGCGGTCGAACTACGGACAGTCCCTCTCTTGATGCTTTAGTCGAAGACATGGACGCTTGGACGTTTTCGCCTCTACTGGCTTCTCGAGTCGAAGTTTCGACTCCGGTAACCGTTCTCTTCGCGTGTCTCCTCGTCGGGCTCATCGCCTGCCTGGCGTTGGAAGAGAAACTCCATGCAAAGAAGTCGGTGATCGCAGGCATTTTTGCGATCGTCTGTTTGCTGCTGGGGGCGGTATTGGGCGTGCTGCCGTTTGAGCGAGTGGTCGTCGGAAGTTATGAAGCGTTGCCTCCGGAGGAGCCGTTGGAGGTGGAGGTGATCGACGACGCGGACGGTCATCACGAGAGGATAACAGTCGGCGGTGAGGAGTCGGAGGAGAGTGCCGGTGGCGAAGAGCCGCTGACGCTGCACGTCGGCGGGCACCGACTCTCGATGCCGGTTTACATACCGGGGATCGATTGGAGTGTCATCGCGATCATTCTGGGTTCAAGCCTTTTTGTGGATGTGACGAGCCAGTCGGGGTTGTTCACATGGATTGCGCTGCGAGTGACGAAGTTGTCGCGTGGCGATCCGTTTTGGCTGCTCGTGCTTTACGGGATCATGACCGTGGTCTTTTCGGCGGTCTTGAACAATGTCACGGCCATGATCATTGTCGGCTCGCTGACCGCTGTGTCGCTCGGAAAGCTGGGGCAACTCGATAAGTTGCTCGGTTTTCTCCTGATCGAAGGGCTGCTCACCAACATCGGAGGATTGCTGACACTGATCAGCTCGGTCCCGAATATCATCGTGGGAACGACGGCCAACATTGCATTTGTGACGTTTTTCATCAAGGCGGCACCGTATGTGGCGTTGGCGACGGCGGGCACGATTTTTTTGGGACTGCGACTCTTTGGAATCCGGCGGTTGACCGACCCGAAGGAGCAACAGCGAGCCGCGGCCATGGTCGCCGAATTCGATGAGAACGAGGGTGTGGAGCACTGGGGGTTCTTCTGGTTCGCGGGAGCCATGTTGATCCTGTTCATCTTGTGCATCGCCACGGCGGCCGTTCTTCCGTACCGCATCAACCATCTGGGAATGGGCTTCATCGCTCTGCTGTTTGCGGGCGTCATGCTGATTCCGTTCAAGTCTGAGGTCGATCGGTTTTACCGAACGGTCGATTGGGATCTCCTCGGGTTCTTCATGGCTTTATTCGTGGTGATCTACGTGATGGAGCATGCTCAGGTCTTGGCGTCGATCGGTCGGGGGATCGAGGCGGTATTGGTGGACAAGAAGTTCGCCAATGCCTCGGGGAACAAGCTCGATGCCACTACATTACTGGCCGGCTCGGCACTCTTCAGCAGCGTGACGGACAACATCCCCTTGTCGGCCATGTTGGCGAGTATTTTGAAGTCGTTGGGAGCGCCGAACGAGTCGGGGCTTTGGTGGTCGGTGATCTTCGGGGCGAATCTCGGAGGCAACCTCACCCCGATCGGCTCCGCCTCGACGCTGGTCGCCGTGACCCTCATCCACAAACACGACCTGCATCTTTCCTTCGGCCAGTTCGTGAAGGTGGCGTTCCCTTATGCACTGTTGCAGATCGGGCTGGCCATTGTGTATGTGCTCGTGATCCTTCCGTGGATTCCGGGCTGAGCCGCCGGCGCGACGCTTTTCGAGTCAACTTCCCTATTTTTTCTCTGTTGACGCCAGTGGCCGAATCGGTAAGAATATCGGACGATCTTGGGGTCTGAAGGTGGGCCGGGACGGCCTACTGAGGACGGTTCTGCCAACCCCGGTGGGTGGGGTGGAAAAACGGATGACATGAGGATCTGGCGAGTCGGAAAGGCGGTCGTTGCGGCCGCTCCGGCGAAGATCAATCTCTTCCTGGAAATTCTGGCACGGCGAGACGACGGTTTCCACGAATTGGAAACGGTGATGGTCGCCGTGAACTTATACGATACGGTTGAGCTGACGGCGACCGACGACGGAGAGTTGCATCTGGAATGTCGGGTGCCGCCGGCGCGGCAAGCACGTGGCCTGCGGGATGGCTCGTCGCGGCTGTGGGTCGATTTGCCTTCGGGCGGAGAGAACCTTGCCGTGCGAGCATTGCGGTTACTGCGGCAGGCCTCGGGCACGCAGCAAGGAGCCTCCCTGCGGCTGACCAAACGGATTCCCCTCCAAGCCGGCTTGGGAGGGGGCTCGAGCGACGCTGCGGCGGCACTCCTGGCGGCCAACCGGTTGTGGAACTTGCACTGGAGTCGAGACCGATTGCTGCCGCTGGCAGCCGAATTGGGTAGTGACGTCCCATTTTTTTTGACAGGAGGAGCAGCCGTTTGCCGGGGGAGAGGCGAGCAGGTCGAGCCGATCGCTGGAGGCGCATCGATGCCGCTGGTGATCGCGCATCCGGGCATCGGATTGTCGACCGCCCGCGTCTACGCGGAGTGCCAGGTTCCGCCTTGCCCTTTGCCGGCTCGAGAGGCCATCGCCGCGGTGCGTCGAGGTGACCGGCGCGCTTGGGCGAGGTCGATGGCGAATCGACTGAGCGAACCGGCAGGACGGATATCGGAGGAAATCGCAGCGCTGGAAGCGGACTTCCGGCGGCTATTGGGTCAGGGATACCAGATGACGGGCAGTGGTGCGGCGTATTTTGGCGTTTGCCGATCGCTGCGGCAGGCTCGTCGAGCGGCCCGGTGGTTGCGAGGTCGAGGGTGGCCTTTCGCAGTTGCCGCAACAACGGTCGCATGAATCGCCCGAACGCGGGTTCGAGCGAACCAGGGAAAGGAGCTGCGAAATGGAGATCACCGAGGTTCGCATTAAGCTGATGGAGGATGGGGACGATCGCCTCCAGGCGTTCTGCTCAATCACCTTCGACCACTGCTTCGTGGTGCGCGACTTGAAGATCATCGAAGGGGCCAACGGCCCGTTCGTGGCGATGCCCAGCCGCAAGTTGACCGCGCACTGTCCTCGCTGCCGCACAAAAAATCACCTCCGGGCGAATTATTGCAATCATTGCGGCTTGGAGTTGGAACCGGTACGAGCTCCTGCCGGAAGCGATGGCCGCATGCGGCTCTATGCGGACATCGCCCATCCCATCCACGCCAAGTGCCGGGAGATGATTCAGGAGCGGGTGGTTTCGGAGTTCTATGCCGAGCGCGAACGGGCGAAGCAGCCGGGCTACGTCTCTCGCTACGACGAGGTGTACGACGGCGAGTCGGTGGAAGCTCGGACGGCGGCAAGCCCGGAAACCTCCCGGCCTCGCAAACCCTTGCCGTCGAAAGAGCCCGACGCCGGTCGGCGCCATCTCGATGAACCGGCGCCCGAACCTCCTCCGCCTCACATGCGCCAGTCGGGATCGAAGGCATCTTCCCCGCAGGAGCCGGCACGCGACGATTTCGGGGCGGGCATCTTCGACGACTGAGCTCGTAGGGGCAGGTCCCGTGCCGGTCCTTGCATTTGGCTGGCCCGAGGGTCAGACTGGAGAGAAACTGGCCGGTAGCTCCGCGCCGGAACCTCGCCTCTTGACCTACCTTGGGAGACTCTTGCCATGTCCGATGCCCACCCTGTCACCTCGAACGCCTCCACTTCCCGCCGCGATTTCCTCAAGAGCACCACGACGGCAGCCGCAGCCGCTACCGTGTTGGCTCAAGGCGTTCCCGCCGTGCACGCCGGGGAAAACAACACGATTCATTTGGCGCTCGTCGGTTGTGGGGGCCGGGGAACGGGAGCGGCCGCCAACGCCATGTCGGTGAAGAATGGCCCGACGAAGCTCGTGGCGATGGCCGACGTCTTCGAAGACAAGCTGGGCAACAGCTACCGCCATCTCTCGCAGCGGTTCGCCGACCAAATGGATGTTCCGGAAGACCGCCGGTTCATCGGATTCGATGCCTACCGCAAGGCGATGGACTGTCTTAATCCCGGCGATGTTGTTCTGCTGACGACACCTCCCGCGTTTCGTTGGGTCCATTTCACCTACGCGATCGAGAAGGGGCTGAACGTCTTCATGGAAAAGCCGGTTGCCGTGGATGGACCGTCGGCGCGGAAGATGTTTGCGTTGGGCAAGCGGGCTGCCGAGCAGAACCTGAAGGTGGGTGTCGGGCTGATGTGCCGCCACTGCGAGGCTCGAGGCGAACTCTACGACCGTATCCGCAGCGGCGAACTGGGAGAGATCCTCTTGCTGCGGGCCTACCGGATGGCCGGCCCCACCGGCTCGGCGTTCACGGAGAAGAAACCGGACAACATGTCGGAACTCCTCTATCAGATCCGTCGCTTCCATGCGTTCTTGTGGGCCAGTGGCGGGGCGTTCAGCGATTTCCTGATCCACAACATCGACGAGTGTTGCTGGATGAAGGATGCGTGGCCGGTCCGTGCCAAGGCGTGCGGCGGGCGGCATTATCGCAACAACTACGTCGATCAAAACTTCGATTCCTATTCGGTGGAATACACCTTCGAGGACGGCACCAAATTGACGCTCAACGGCCGATGCATGCCCGGGTGCTACAACGAGTTCGCCAGCTACGCGCACGGAACGAAAGGAGCGGCCGTCATTTCGACGTCGGCCCATTATCCGGCCAAGTCGCGGATCTACAGTAGCCAAGATTTCCACAAATCGTCGCTCGTGTGGAAATTCGGCCGCAAGGAGATCACCCCGTATCAACTCGAATGGGACCACCTGATCGACGCCATCCGCAACGACGTGAAGGGCTACAACGAGGTCGAGCGGGGGACGCAGGCGTCGCTGGTGACGGCGATGGGCCGGATGGCCGCGCATACCGGGCAAGTCGTCACCTATGAACAGATGCTCCAGTGCGAACACGAGTTCGCGCCACAAGTGGCCGAGCTGACCATGGATGGACCGGCGCCGCTGACCGCGGGGCCCGACGGCACCTATCCGGTCCCGGCACCGGGAATCAAGACCGATCGTGAGTATTGATGGCGTTGCTGGAGCGTGAAGAGTACGTTGAGCAGGCCTATTTCTTTCGGCTGCTGGTCGACCGTCTCAAGAGCGGCATGCCGCTGCAGGATCTGCTGACACAGACTCGGCAGGAGGTCCTGGCAACGACGCGGCTGCCGCTAGCGATCGACTTCTTGCTCAGTGAACTCAAGCATGCGGGACTGATGAGCACGGCCATGCGCCGGATCAGTCACTATTTCACCCCCTACCAGACGTTTCTGGTGGCGCAGGCCGAGGAGGAAGGGGGGCGGTTCGACATCGAGACCGCGCTTCGCGTCCTGCAAAAGGAGGCCGAGTACCGTTCGAAGACGCCTTCCCCTCAAGGCAGCTTCCTCTACCAGTTCGAAGCCCTCTGCCGAAATCGACTCTCGTACGATGCGGGTCTGGCGGCCATGGCCGAAGACCCCATCTATTCTGACGAGTGGCGCTCGTGGATCCTCACGGTGCGCCGTCAGATCGGCCTGGTCGATCTGGCCGATCTGATCTATGTGCGGAGTGCGTATTACGCCGAACGGCAACGGCGCCGAGGGGCCGAAGTGGAAGATGTTCCCTATCTCTTCGGCGAAAAGGAAGGCAAGATCGCCTGGGCGAACCGGCGACAAGACCCGCTCTATCTCTTCGCCGCCTTGCAACGCCACCTCGAATACCCCGCGGTACCGCGGCGCGAGCCCATCGATCAAGCAACCGTCCTCTTGCCGCAACTGATGCGCCGCATGGAACGCCTGGAGCAACGAATCAAACTGCTCGAGGAAGAACAGCGAGGAGGAATCGACTTGAGTCGCTTCATGCCGGGCGGGAAAAGCGGAACTCTTCCCGATTTTGACGGGTGAGGCGGTTTTGGGATCGGGAGTCAACTGCTAAATTCTAGGGATGGAGCGGGTTGGACGGTCTGTCCGCCCGGCTGGGAACGCGTTCGGCTGGAATGGCGGCTCGAGGTGGTCTCGCCGACCTCCCGATGCCGAATGGCTTACCGGCGCGGAAAGGTTTTTCCCAGGCGAGCGCGCTTCTTCAGGGGAATCGTTTCCGAGTTGGAACAGGGGCGAGGGCGAGAGAACGGTGAGCTTTCATCTCAATCTCGAGACGGAGACGGTTGATCACGCCTACCCCAAGCCGCCTCTGTGTGTGGACGTCGAGGCCACGGTGGCTGATGCCGTGGCCGCTCTCAATGAAGCCGGCCGTGGAGGTGCCATTGTCGTCGAGAACGGTCGCGTCGTGGGCGTCTTTACCGAGCGGGATGTTCTGCAGATGATCGCCGCCGGGGAGTCGCTCGACCAACCATTGCGATCGAAGATGACCCCCAATCCGGTCACCGTCCGGAAGTCCGACACGGTCGGGCGAGCCATCGAACTGATGGCGACCGGCGGCTACCGGCGGCTCCCCATCGTCGATGACGACCACCGCCCAATCGGCACGGTCACGGTCAGCGGCATCTTGCACTATCTGGTCGAGCATTTTCCCACGATCGTGTACACACTGCCACCGAGGCCCCATCACACGCTGCAGGAACGCGAAGGAGCATAACGATGGCCCTTTTCGGTGCCACGTACCGCCGCCCTCTCCCATGCTCGGCCAACCGCGCCTGTGCACTCGCCGTTTTCTCTCTCGAATTCGCAAACACCGACCATGTCTACCACTACAGAACAATCAACCACCGTCACTAAAGAAACGCAGCATATCCCTTCGGTCACCATTCGGCTCGCCGGGGACTCCGGCGACGGCATGCAGTTGCTCGGTACGCAGCTCACCAACGTTTCGGCTTTGCTGGGTAACGACGTGGCCACCTTTCCCGACTACCCAGCCGAGATCCGAGCTCCCAGGGGGACGCGAGCCGGCGTGAGTGGATTTCAAGTCCAGTTCGCCTCGACCGATATCTTCACACCTGGCGACCAACTCGATGCCCTTGTCGCGATGAACCCTGCAGCGCTCGTGACCAACATCGGCGATCTGCGACCAGGCGGCATTTTGATCGTTAACACCGACAGTTTTCACGACAAAGACCTGCGCCTGGCGAACCTCGACACCAATCCCCTCGAGGATGGCTCCCTCGACCAGTACCAGCTCATCAAGGTCCCGATGACCCACCTGACGCGGAAGGCGGTCGAACCGGTCGGCCTCAGCGTCAAGCTGGCCGATCGGTGCAAGAACTTCTTTGCGATGGGACTGATCTACTGGCTCTACGGTCGGGATATGGAGCCGACGATCCGGTTCATCCACGAGAAATTCGGTGGCAAGCCGGAGATCGCCGAGGCGAATGAGCGAGCCTTGAAGGCGGGCTGGAACTACGGCGAGACGACCGAGGCGATTCACAGTACGTTTCGCGTCGACCCGGCTCGACTTCCCCCAGGAACGTATAAGAACGTCATGGGCAATCAGGTGCTCGCATGGGGCCTGATGACCGCCGCGCATCTCAGCGGCAAAGACCTCTTTTACGGCACTTATCCCATTACGCCCGCCAGCGACATCCTCCACGAACTGAGCAAGTACAAGCACTTCGGCGTGCGAACGTATCAGGCCGAGGACGAGATTGCAGCGATTTGCGCGGCGATCGGTGCATCCTTTGGAGGTGCCATGGGGGCGACCGCTTCGAGTGGCCCCGGGATCGCGCTCAAAGGTGAAGCCCTCGGCCTCGCCGTGATGCTCGAGCTGCCCCTCTTGGTGATCAACGTCCAGCGGGGAGGTCCGAGTACCGGTTTGCCGACGAAGACCGAACAAGCGGACCTGCTGCAAGCCATGTATGGCCGCAACGGCGAGTGTCCGCTGCCCATCCTAGCCTGCCGGAGCCCAGCCGACTGCTTTGATTCGGCCATCGAGGCCTGGCGCATTGCCGTGCGTCACATGACACCCGTGATGCTCCTGTCCGACGGCTATGTGGCCAACGGCGCCGAACCGTGGCGAATCCCCGATTTGGCATCACTTCCCAAGATTGAAGTTCAACACCCTGCTCCGCGTGAGGAAGACGATCCTCCTTTCCTGCCGTATGCTCGAGATGAGCGGTTGGCCCGGCCGTGGGCTCTCCCTGGCACCCCAGGCCTGATGCACCGTATCGGCGGACTCGAAAAAGAAGACGGAACGGGGAACGTCAGCTACGATCCAGAAAACCATCAGAAGATGGTTCAGATCCGACAGCGCAAAGTCGATCTGGTCGCCGAGGACATCCCCGAGCAGTCGGTGGACGGTCCCGAAAAAGGCGACCTCCTCGTGCTCAGTTGGGGCGGCACGTTCGGAGCCTGCACGACCGCCGTGCGTCAGTGCCGGGAAGAGGGGTTGTCGGTGGCGCACGCCCATCTCCGGTACCTCAATCCCTTCCCTCGGAACCTCGAAGCCGTCCTGGGCAACTTCCGCCATATCTTGATCCCGGAACTCAATATGGGACAACTGCGGACGCTGATCGAGGCGAAGTATCATCTCGAGACGATCGGCTTGAACAAGATCAAAGGAAAACCGTTCGCCGTGTCAGAAATCTCGCGCAAGATCAAGGAGGTCCTTCAGGCCGGTGCTTGACGACCCCGAGGTAACGACGAAGAAAAACAAGCTTTTTCCAACACCGTAATAAGGTGGAATTAAACCGATGAGTACGCAACTTCCCGTTTTGAAGCCGGCCGACTATGCCAGTGATCAGGATGTTCGATGGTGCCCGGGATGCGGGGACTATTCGATTCTGGCGCAGATGAAGAAGGTCCTGGCGCATCTGGGGGTCCCTCGGGAAAAAGCCGTCTTCGTGTCTGGGATTGGCTGTTCCAGCCGCTTTCCCTACTACATGAACACCTATGGCATGCACACGATCCATGGCCGGGCTCCCGCCTTCGCTACGGGATTGAAAGTGACCAACCCCGAGTTGATGGTCTGGGTCATCACCGGAGACGGGGATGCGCTGAGTATCGGCGGAAACCACTTCATGCACGCCATCCGCCGCAACGTCGATATCAACATCGTCTTGTTCAACAACCGTATCTACGGTCTGACCAAAGGCCAATACTCGCCGACCTCGCAACTGGGCGCCATCACCAAGAGCAGCCCCATGGGAGTGATCGATAACCCAGTCCACCCCCTCTCGATCGCCATCGGCTGCGAAGCCACCTTTGTTGCTCGATCGATCGACGTCCACATCAAACATCTGGGAATGGTGCTCGAGCGAGCTGCCAAGCACAAGGGAACGTCGTTCGTCGAGGTCTATCAGAATTGCAATGTCTTCAACAACGGCGCTTGGGAGTACGCGACCGACCGCAACGTGAAATCGGACCACATCGTGGAACTCGAACACGGAAAACCACTCATCTTCGGCAAGAACCGCGACCGCGGCATCCGGCTCAATGGCATGGAGCCGGAGATCGTCGAGCTCGGCAAGGGGATCACCGAAGATGACCTTCTGTTCCACGACGAGAAGGCACCCGAACCTAGTCTCGCCTATCTCCTG
>WFWZ01000200.1 GCA_015490875.1 Planctomycetaceae bacterium | reverse complement strand
GGCCACCGCCTCCGGATCCCCCACCGCCATAGCCGCCGCCACCGCCCTGCTGGCCTTGCGCGGCCGGAAGCGGTTTGCCGAACACGCTGTAGTCGATCGACTCGACGATCTGCGTCTCATCGGTCGCCGCGTCGTACTCGGCGATGTCCCGGACACTCCCCTGGTTGTCCGTTAGCGGCCAATACAAGTTCGACGTCTGGCCCGTCGCCGCGTCGACCCGCTCCTCCGCCAAAATCTGGTCCACCGCCGGGCCGTAGAGATATCTGGCCGCCAGGTTGCCGTTTTCGAACCGCAACGCCAAATGATCGCCGTCGTAGACGTACTGCGACAGTGACCTGTGTGAACATCGATGTGATGGGACGAAGAGATCCGATAGGACGTATAGGTCGTATGGGACGTATACGACGCTTAGGAGAAGGCAGGCCGGGGTGACAGGTCCACGTCACGCGGTGGGCCGGGTGAACTGCCCGCACATCTCAGCCGCGAAGCGGCGACAGAGAATAGCTGTGGGCGTCAGCCCATAGAGTTCTACGTGAGTCATTGCAAGAAACAAGAAGGGTCTCGCGCAAGGTCGCAATCAGCCGCGAAGCGGCGGCATGTAATAGCTGTGGGCGCGAGCCCACAGAAGATCCGGAAATCGCCCGACAGCGCGGGCTAAGAGAGATCGTGTACGATGCATCGGTTCGCGTTCGGCCGGTCCTTGGACGTTGCAGGTCGGCACGGCCATCGCGACACCATCCCGCACGCCTCGTTGGAACATGCCAACGGGCTCCGCCTTCCAGTGCGTCCTGCATGCAGACAAGCCTGCCTGTGCGTGCCGCACGCAGACCGGTCGGTCATGAAGAGCGGGTTCGTTTCGGCAGCGTTGTTATGCCCGCGGTGGAGATGGCGGTTTTCTCGTGAAAGACGCCGGTAATGACTTGCAAATCCACTCAACTTGTGGGTGGCACCAACTGGCCCAGTCGCCGCAGTTGCCCCGATCAAATGGAGACCGCATTCGGCGACGGTTCAGAATTCGATGAATTGCGAAGGGACTGTATCAGCAAGCCAGACTTTTTCGTTCCCTTCATAGAAGAGCACACCGGTTTCGAATGCTTCTAGCGCCCGAACTCGAAGCAAGACAGGTTCTTTCGCCTTGCGTTTGCCAACTTCGATTGCTGTTGCCTCGTCCGTCGACAGATGAACGTTCTGCCGATTCATCGGCTTGAGGCCGACAAGCTTGATGTTTTGAACGCTTATTGGACTTGTGCCGTGAAAGAGCACGGTCGGAGGAGGCGTGACATTCCGCGTGAGTTTCCCTGGAACAGAGTGACCATAGATCGCCCGAATGCGGCCGTCCCGGATTTCGTGACGACGTTTTGACGACGTTCGGATCATTTCTTCCAAATCCGCTGCGGTCAAATCAGGCCACTGGCGACTCACATCGCGAAACGCATCCACCAAGTGTGCCACTGGAACCCATCCTTCCTCATCCAACTCCAATTCATAAAGCCACGGTTCATGACGCAATGCATGAGAAACGGCCTTGCTCAATCGGTCGTAGTCAGTCTCAGCGATTCCCATGATCCCGGCTCCTCGGGCAGAATCTCGAAACCCTTGGCCAACACCTCGAAACTCCCAGCACTGTCTAGATAGATCCCAAAATGGCGATAGCTTGCTAATTCGTCCCGGTATAGGCGATCCGACCTTCTTTCGAGTTCGCTCAGCCAGGGTGAATCAAGGTATTCAGTGAGATGGTCGTAGTTTCCAGCAATTTGGCCGAATCGCTCATTATATGTTCTCAACGCAATCGTTTCAACGAACCGGATGCCCGAACGTCTTGGCTCCCCACTGACAAAGTAGTCGAAAAAAATGGTTGCGGTCTTTCCGAAACACCATACGATGGGATCCGTCACCGAATCGGTCGAACATACCGGCAATTCGTAGTGCCTCTTAATCCGGCTCATTGGCCACCTCGGCTTGGTCGGGGGGTGGGACATCCTTCATGTCCAAGTCGGTTACGTTTCAATTGGTCTGCGAGACGCTTCAAAGCAGAACGATTGCCGGCTATGTCAATCCCATGCCACTGACTCCGCGGTATTCCCGCTCGGCGGAGCGCCTCCGCCGAACGCGTATTGAGGATCAATGTTTGCCCGTTCTTCCGCGTGAAATACTCCAGTGGAACATCGGCAGGACTTAGATCTCCCCTCCTCAAGGCATCGGCTACGTCGTCGATAGTCTTGCCGGCAAATTTTCCTCCCTCGCTGAATGTTTCACGAAAAGTCTTTTGGGCGAAATTCGCGCTGTCGTCGAAAACTCCCGCTGCACCCTTGGGGCGTCACATTTCTTGACAGCCGCTTCCGCACTCTCTTTCGCCTTGTCCACACTCCTACGGACGTCATTGATTCGATCAGCATTCTTGGTGACTTTCTTGCTATAACGGGCAGCGCCTTTCACCTTCTTGAGTGAGCGGACGACACGGCCTGTGTATCCGCCGGTCGCGATCCCTTCCCACGCGAGGACGTAGTGGCCAAGGAACTGCCCGCTCTTATTGGGATCGGTGGTGATACCATCCAAGAACTCGACCGATCCATTCAATACCATCGACCCGGCCTGAGACGGGTTGCTGATCACGAAATCTCCGAGTTGCACCAGTCCATTGAGCGTTTTCTTCCCAGATTCGTACAGCACTTTGGCCTCTTCATCCACACCATGGTAAACGATGCGACCAAAATGCGTTCCAACGGTGTCTCCGAGTGCCACTCCCGCGTCATGAATGACCTTTCCAGCAGCCTTCGCCTGAATCCCAAAGCGCCGGAAATATTCCTTCACTCCGTCGACGCCCCACTGAAACCAACTCTGCTTGAGCCCACTCGGATCCGTCCCATTGACCGGTCCGTTGCCGACGTACCGATTGAGGTTCGTATCGCCCGCCGAAAAGCTGATCGGGTCCTCGCTCACGAAACGGCCCGTTTCCCCGTCGTACCAGCGGGCGCGGTACCACATCAGGCCGACGTCGTCGTCCTCCTCGCGAGCCGTGTAGCCGAAAATAAAATCGACCGTCGAAGACGAACCCCCGCCTTGGCCACCACCGCCGGGCCGTAGAGATACCTGGCCGCCAGGTTGCCGTTTTCGAACCGCAACGCCAAATGATCGCCGTCGTAGACGTACTGCGACAGACTCGCCGGCCCCACTTGAGGCGTGACCGTCTTTTCGATCTTCCGGTCGAAAAGGTCGTACTCGATGTCGACCGTCTCGATCACCGCCCCTTGCGCATCCTTCTTCACCACTTGCACCAGGCGGTTGCGGTGGTCCCACGAGTACTCGACCACCTCGCCCGTCGCGATTTCGGTCCGCTTCGTGCGATTCCCCTCGGCGTCATACTCGTAGTTGTACGTCCCGTCGCTCGTCAGACGGTTGTTCGCTCCCGTCACGTACCCGGCCATCGTCCGGTTGCCGTTGGCGTCGAACGAAAACGACTCGTCGGGAAGCTGGTCGTACACGTAGTCGGCCGTCAGGAGTTGACCCGTCGGATCGTACGCATAGTTGGCGACCTCGTCCTCCATGTATGTCAAGTCGACGCCGCGCACCCACCGCGCCGAGGTGACTCGGTGCAGCTTGTCGTAACTCCAGAAATAGTCGGTGAAGACCTCCGTCCCCTTGGCGTGCGTCAGATCGGTCAATCTTCCGGCGCCGTCATAGACCAGATCGGTCCGCGCCACCAGATTCTGGCCGCCCAGATCGGCATAGCGCTCGATCACCGTCTGGCGGCTCATCGCGTCGTACTGGAAGTCGACTCGCTTGTCGGCCACGCTGTTGCCGCCCGCCTGAGCGGTCTGTTCGACGCGAGTGATCCTCCCGATGCCGTCGAACGTGAACGCCGTCGAAAAATCGGGCGTTCCGTCGATGGTGGCTGAAAGCTCGGTGCGCCGCCCCGCCAGGTCGAAGGCTTGAGTCAGCACCACGCGCGGCAGCGATCCGCTCCCTTGGTTGTCGATGCTGGTGACCTGTCCCAGAACGTCGAGCGTGAACGTATAGCTGGAGTACGCATCGGAGGCCGACGTCAATCGGTCGAGCAGGTCATAGCCGTATGTCCAAGTCGGGCTTCCAACGACGTCGGAATACTGCATGCTGGTCAAGCGATAGCCGGCATCGTACGTGTAGGCGATCGTCTTATCGAGCGGCGTATCGACTCGGAGGAGTTGACTCAAGCCGTCGTAAACGAAGGTCTGTTCATTGCCCAGCGGATCGGTGATCGACGTCACGTTGTTCAGGACGTCGTAG
>WFWZ01000199.1 GCA_015490875.1 Planctomycetaceae bacterium | reverse complement strand
CAATATGTGTATGCAGCTTGTTCAGAAGCCCGAGCTGTACGATGTGATGGTCCTACCGAATCTCTACGGCGACATCTTGAGCGATCTGGGGGCGGGACTCGTCGGCGGACTCGGAGTGGCTCCTGGCATGAACGTCGGTGACGACGCGGCCGTCTTCGAGGCGACGCACGGCAGTGCTCCCAAGTATAAAGGCCTCAACAAGGTCAACCCCACCGCCTTGATTCTGTCGGGAATGTTGATGCTGCAATATCTGGGCGAGGAGGATGCGGCTCGTCGATTGGAACAAGCAGTGGCCGATGTGATCGCGGAGGGGAAGGACGTCACGTACGACTTGAAGCCTCACCGTGACGACCCGACTGCCGTGGGAACTCAGGAGATGGCCGAAGCGATTTGCCGGAAACTGCGCGGCGAGTCGTAGAGGCGTACTACGGCTTCGAGCCACGAACACCATGCCCGTCTCTTATTGCGAACCTCATGAATACCTGATCAGGGAGATTCCTCATGCCGAAGAAAGCCACATCGAAGCGGACGCTCGTCGACAAAGTCCGGGAAGGCGGATTCGTGTTCCATGTCTATGACAATGGCGAAACCGACGTCTACAAAGGGACGACTCGATTGGGAACGCTTGTTCGAAGCCAGGAGAAAAGTGGTCGTCACTGTTTCCGACTGAAGGAGGACCGTCGCCGGTCGGGTCGCCAATACCGCGGCCGCAAGAAAGCGGCCGAAGCGCTGCAGATCATCCAGAAGCTGAAGAAGGAAGCTCAGCAGAAGAAGTGGAGCACCGAGGAACTGATCATTCGTGCCTGGGAGGCCAAGCCCGAAGCGTCGCCGCGCTGATGCCGTGAGCCGCCGGCGACTCGAGTCGTGGTGGGAATCGGTCATCTCCGGCCGTCGCCGAGGGCCCGGAGCGATGCTGGCTCGCGCCGGACTGCGTGCCGCTTCTATCTTCTACGGCCTGGCTGTGGCCGTTCGGAATGCCGCCTATGACCGAGGCTGGAAGCGCGCCACTCGAGTCGACGCGTGCGTCATCAGCGTCGGGAATCTGACGGTCGGCGGAACGGGGAAGACGCCGGCCGTTCGCTATCTCGCTGCGTGGCTCGCCGAGCGAGGTTACCGGTGCGTCTTGCTGAGTCGCGGGTACGGTCGAGACACCGACTCGTCACTCAACGATGAAGCTCGCGAGTTGGCCCGACGACTTCCCGACATTCCTCATCTCCAGGGACGCGATCGAGCCGCATTGGCTCGGCAAGCCATCGTCCAATGCGGCGCGCAGGTTCTCGTTCTGGACGACGGTTTCCAGCATCGCCGCTTGGCTCGTGATGTCGACCTGGTTCTCATCGACGCATTGCAGCCGTGGGGAGGTGGCCACTTGTTGCCTCGAGGAAAGCTCCGAGAACCCCCTCGCTCGCTCGCTCGAGCCACCGCCGTGATCGTCACGCGCGGCGACGCACTCGCCCCGGATGCTCGAGCCCAACTGTTGGCAGACATCGACCGCTGGCATCCAGATATTCCGGTGGCCGTCGTTCGCGAGCGCCCAACCGAGTGGGTCGACCAGGAGGGGGCGACGATCGCTTTGGATGCGTTGCCCGGTCCGTGGCAACCGTTTTGCGGCATTGGCAATCCTCGCGCTTTTGTCCGTACACTCGAAGGACTCGGCAAACCACTCCTACCCACGATCATCTTTCCCGATCACCACGCGTACACGGCGAGCGACTGGGATCGGATTGCAGCGATGGCCGGCACGCGAGGTGCCGCTGCCCTCGTCTGTACGGAAAAGGATCTGGTCAAGGCGCCAAGCGCAGACGTCGGCGGTCTTCCATTGTGGGCGCTGCGCATTGACTGGGAGTGGCTTTCCGGTCGCGAGCGGCTCGAAGAACTCCTCGAGAATACCATCGGGCACGTGACAACGAGAGGAGAGCAGGGAACGTCGGGAAGTGATGCGATGGCCGCCGACTCCAGACATCGGGAGGACGAGGGGGGTGCCGGAGCTTCGCCTCGTTGAAGGTACCATTTTCCTTCAACAAAGCCGACATCGTTGCGACCTCCTCTTGATAGAGCGCTTTACATTGCTGCTCTCGACAACGTACAATATACCTGGGCGGTCAATCGCAAGCAAATCATGGTTGCAGACCGGATTCCAAAGACGGATTTCGCCCTGAACGGAACAACGGAGAACAGAGAATTCGCCGTCGCAGCTCTGTAGCGTACGAGGGTGTGCTACGGCGCGCTGTTTGAGAACAGGTACGGATCCGTACGCTTCTAGTCCACGGTGGTTACGATGTCTGAAAATGCTCGGGTACTTTACGAGGCTGCCATCAAACTGCCTGAGAAAGAGCGTCTCTTGCTCGTTTCTCGAATCATGGAGACTTTGCCCGCCACCGTTCAGATCTCATCGGTGGACGATGAGGACTTGCTCGCAGAGCTCGATCGTCGCTTCTCGGATTCCGAGACCACAATTGCGTGGTCCGAGCTCGAAGCTGAGAACTAATGCGCGTCGCCGTCTCGTTTCACCGTTTAGCGGCGCAAGAATATCGGCGGGCTAAAGCCTGGTATGCTGATCGTTCCGAATTTGTCGCGGAACGGTTCCGTGATGCGGTGGGGCGAGCGATAGACCGCATTGCCGCCGAAGGGCAATCACTCCCAGTGTTGACTGGTGAGTATCGGTGGGTTCGCGTCCGTCAGTTTCCGTACATTCTTATCTTTCGCTTTCGCACTGCTGACGAAATCATCGTTGTGGCGGTAGCTCATATGAGTCGGCGTCCAGGTTACTGGCGTCGGCGCAAGTAGGACACTTGTTGCCAGACGGCCCGTTCGGCCTTTAGGCTCCTTTGTTGTTGCCGATCCGGATTCGTTTGTCAGGCGTTGACCGGCGTCAGTCTTGCGAAAAACAAATGCCTCGCGCAAAGGCGCCAAGACGTAGGTCAGGCTTTCTAGCCTGACGGAAGCTGGATATCGTCCTACTTCGGCATGTCAGGCTGGAAAGTGTGAGCTACCCCAGAAACAAGTACCTCGCGCAAAGGCGCCAAGACGCAAAGAAGGAACTACCGAGGAAGCGACAGGCGGGGATGAACGATTAATCCGCTTTCCAGCCTCAACCTGCGAAACCCCCTCTGCGCTCTTTGCGGCTCTGCGAGAAACAATCCCTTGGCACAGCGTGTTGGAGTGAACGCAGAGTTATGTCAGGCTAGAAAGCCTAACCTACGGAGGGGCTCTGCGAGAAATACCCTCCCTTGGTACCGTGATCTAGGCGACCTTAGGGCGTCTGTCATGCTTGGCCCGCTGCCGAGACGACGCGGGATTGGTATTCGGCCAGGTTCCACCAAAGCGTCGGAAGTGTCCGGCGGTGGTCGCCGCGAAAGTAGTAGCTGCGCCCGCCGTCGGCGACCGTGCGCACCAGCAGCGTCTTCCAGGGACGGTAGTAATAGGCCGGATGGTCTTTTCCCGGCGGTCCAGCGCGAAACGTATCGGGCAGTTCCACGAGATCGAAGACGGCCGTTGTGAAACGATGGAGCGAACGGCCTTGTTGGGCTGCCACGTTGCGAGCCATCGAGAGTGCCTTGAGGAAGACTTCCGGGCCGGTGACGGCCGAGCCGACATTCAGGAAGACGCCCCCTTCGAGTCGCTCGAGTGTCCGAGCGAAAATGAGGAAGTCGGTGTATGACGCCGCGCCCCACGCTGCCCCGTCGCAGTCGGCGTGCGCGTGGATGATGTCATTGCCGATGCCCACGTGGACGGTGACAGGAACATGGCACCTCCAGCCGGCCGCGAAGAGGCTCAAGTCGGCTCGCGGCAATCTCGCCTCCTCGATCGTCCGCCCCAGCCCTTCTCCCAGCCCCTCGCCGCGCCGTGCCGCCTCGAGGACAATCGCATTGAGTCGCCCCGGCTCGCGCCACAACCCGAATTGGCCTCGGCGGATCCACTTGGCCACGTCTTCACTAGTCCCTTCTCCCAGGGCGAGTTCGAAGTCGTGCACCGTCGACGCACCGTTCGATGCCACGTGCGTGACCCAACCTCGTTCGATCAAGTCGACAAGATAGCGCGACAGGCCGGCCTTGATGGGGTGAGCTCCCATCATCAGCACGACAGGGCGGTCGGCCTGGCGAGCCGCCACGATGGCCGACGTTAGTTCAGGGAATTCGGGATGGGAGTAAGCAACCTTTGGCCGTTCGAGCGGCAAAACGCCTTCGGGAACCAAGTCGTGTCCTCGCTTCTGGAAGGACTCGAGTCGGATCCGGGAACGATCGAAGAGCTCATAGCGACTCATCTGGCACAACCCTCCCTGGCAGCCGGTGGGGAGGCTCGGGAGCGAGCCCCTCACTGTGGCATCCTTGGTAACTGAGAGTGGCATCATAGCAGGAGTCCACCTTCGATCCCAAGGTCGGTCCGCATGCGTTGAGTTGGCGTGGGGCCTAGAATGGCTAGCTCGAGTTGTGAAAGAGCTCGAGACGTGGGTTGAAAACTGCAACCAAGACCTTGAGCTTGAGGCAGGTGACGAAGATCGGGAGCGGTGACAGAATGTGGGAGCCGGATCAGTACGAACTGCTCGATTTCGGCGAGGGGCGAAAGCTGGAACGGTTCGGTTCGTTCGTCCTCGATCGCCCGGCTCCCGTGGCTCGCGGGGCGCGCCGCCAGCCAAAGAGGTGGTCCGCCGCAGATGCCCGCTTCCAAGGCCACGCTCTCGGGCGCCCCGCCGATTGGCAGCAGTTGCGATCGTTCGATGAGCCTTGGGTCCTCCGGTGGCGCGATGTCCACTTCGAACTTGCGTGCAATCCTTACGGACACATTGGCGTCTTTCCCGAACAGGCTGTGAACTGGGAATGGCTGACCCATCAGGTGCAGCAGCGGGAACGTCCGTGCAGAGTCTTGAATCTCTTCGCCTACACGGGCGGAGCCACGCTGGCGGCGGCGAGTGCGGGAGCCGAGGTCACGCACGTCGATGCCTCCGCGTCGATCGTGAAGAAAGCACGGCGCAACGCCGCACTTTCGTCACTCGAGGATCGTCCCGTACGGTGGATCGTCGACGATGCGGTGCGGTTCGCTCAGCGGGAAATCCGCCGTGGCCGGAGTTACCACGGCGTGATCTTGGACCCGCCGGCCTATGGCCACGGCGGCGGCCGCCGCTCATGGCGACTCGAACGGGACCTTCCCCAGCTTCTCGGCCTTTGCTTAGAGTTGCTCCATAACACCGCCGGATTCCTGCTCCTGAGTTGCCATGTGCGTGACTGGGGACCGGCCGCTTTGAGACGCTACCTCCGAGAAACCGCCGAGTTTTCATGGAAGGGAAGGGTCGAATATGAGCGACTCGAACTTGTCACTCGAGATGGCCGGACGCTCCCTTCGGGAGTTGTCGCCAGGCTGTCCTCCTGATGTTCCTCTAAACGGATCAACCGTCATGGCTTCGTTTCCCACATCGATTCGCAGTGCCAGAAATCCGCGTCTGAAGCAGCTGTCGCGGTTGCAGACGCGTCGAGCTCGCAAGGCGAGTGGTCGGACGCTGGTGTACGGCCGCCGTGAGATTGCTCGAGCGGCCGAGGCGGCGATCCCGATGCACGAGCTGTGGGTGGCCGAGGAAGCCTGGAACCATTTCGATGCTTCGTGGCTGAAACAGCTATGCGAATCGGGAACGCATGTCTTCACCGTACCGGAATCGCTCTTGCAACCGCTGACCTATGGTGATCGCCAAGATGGTTGCGTTGCCGTCGTTTCGATGCCCGAAACGAAGCTCCATGAGTTGGTTCTCCCCGAGAATCCTTGCGTAGCGATCGTGGAGCGAGTCGAAAAACCTGGCAATCTCGGTGCGATCTTTCGCAGCGCCGACGGAGCCGGCATCGCCGCCATCATCTTAGTCGACCCTGTCACGGATGTGAGCAATCCCAATGTCATTCGTGCCAGCATGGGGACGGTCTTTACCGTCCCTCACTGTATCACCACCAGGGAAGAGGTGGCGGCCTGGGTACGGCAGCTCGGCTTGCAGTTAGTCGCCACGCGCGTTGACGCGACCGATTTGTACTACGAGGTCGATCTCACCCGCCCCACCGCTGTGGTGCTCGGGAGTGAAGCGGCAGGACTCGACGATCAATGGCGGTCTCTCGGCGAGCGGAGTGTCCGGTTGCCCATGTTCGGGATTGCCGACAGTCTCAACGTGTCGGCCACAGCCGCCGTGATCTTCTACGAGGTCTTGCGGCAACGGTCTGTGAAAGAGCGACAGGAGTCCCGTGGAAGCTGAAGGACGGGCACGAGAGTGGTAATCTGGGAAAGATGTAACGGTTGCAACACCGAGTCTTCGACAAGGTTTTTCGCTTGAGCCCCTGTGAGCCGAAGAACTCTGTTGGAAGGGGCGTGTGTATCGGGTACTCTTGGGGCTTGCGGTAAGACTCGTCGCTGCGCTGTCCTCGGATAGGAGCGGCGCCCGGGCGTCTTGCGACGGTTGCTTCGAATAGGCGAGGCGTTCCCGCTCGGAGACTGCGTAGGCGACTGGCCGTGGGAACCTGACTTCGGCTGTGAGGAGGACTCCTCGGTGGAAAGTGCTCTCAAGTTCGAGCAGATTCATGTCGGCGACCGATGGACCAGTCCGACTCGGACCGTCACGGAAACGGACGTTGTGAACTTCGCCTGTATGACGGGCGACTTCAATCGGCTGCATGTCGACCACGAGTTTGCCGCTCAGACGCCGTTCGGCCGGCCCGTGGCGCATGGCCTGCTGGGACTAGCGTGGGTTGCCGGTCTGGGCAGTCACAGTCCCCTTGTAGACACGTTGGCATTTCTGGGGATCGACGAGTGGCGTTTCCTCAGGCCGGTCTTTATCGGCGACACGCTTCACGTGGTGACTGAGGTGGTCGAATTGCGGGAATCGGGGCGCCGAGGGGGGCAGGTGCACTGGCGGCGCGAACTAGTGAACCAACGTGGTGAGATCGTTCAAGCGGGCATCTTCCGCACATTGGTGGCTCGCGCCCAGCCCCTGCGCAAATCGACTCGCCCCGCACCGGCCGCCGTCGGTTCTTCCGGCGGCCGTTCGAAAATGGTGAGTTGATGGCTCTTGAGTCAGAGGTGCGGACGTCGTGAACGCAGGGAGGTGTGGGGCGCGGGGATGCCAGCGCCGTGCGTTTCTAGGCTCAAGCGGCGCTTGCCTTTTCGATTCCGTACCACCATGTCGTGCCATCCCACGACGACCGTCATCTCTCCACCGGTGAACTCGCGGATGGCTCGGCCGCGGCGCGCTGCCGGAGTTTCCGAAGGCGGCCACCGCATGGCTCGCTCGAGCGAAGTTTCATCTACCAGTCTCGGAGCCAACCCGACATCGCGAATCGTCTCGTAATAGCCATCTTCCGAGAGCTCGTGATACCGGATGTCGATCTTCTTCTTCACTTCCCAGCGCCCGCCGGGGCCCACCTGGTCGACCAGATATCGCTTTGTGGGCCAATCGAGCGTTCCGACCAGTAGGTCGGTGCCAGCTGGATCTTCCGAGGCGTTTTCCAACGCCTGCAAGGCGTCTTCCCAAACGCTGAGCACCTCTTCCACTTCATCCGAAACGCCGTCCGCCTGATCGCGGACAAACCTGTGACACACGGACAAATAGTAGCGTTGGATTTCGACGGCCGTCCAAAGACGGCCGCGACGATCCCTCACGGCTGCCGTCAGTGTCGGATCGCCCACGAACGTCTGCAGCGCTTGGACGGGACGAGCGAACTGAGGAGCATCCTCGAGGTAGCCAGCTTCGATGGCATCGAGCACCAACAGGGTAGAACCGATCTTCAGGAACTCCGCCGACTCGCACATGTTGGCATCGCCGATCGCCAGTTGGAGGCGCTGCCGAGGACGGAAGAGACGTGCGAAGGTGCGCCAACTCGTAAACGAATCGATGCAGACTGCCTTGAAGAAATTGCCGATCGCAAAGACAGGGCGAGCTCCGAGGAAGGCGCTAAAGCCAAGCAGGCAGTTGATCGCCGGTGCCTTGTCAGCGAGAAGAAACCGACCGCGTCGATCGACCATTCCCGCTCCGACCAGAATAGGGCGAGATATTAAAAAGGGCGTCAGCAACCGCCGAGTGCGACGGAAGACGGCGATCCGAACGAGTCCCCACAACGCAACGGCCACCGGCAGACTGTACAGCGACGACAGCCGAATCAATAAGGACTCGAGCCAGACAGGCAGGATCAGCCGGGCTCCGTCTTCCGACACGACGTCGCCGCCCCATAGAAGACGCATTGTCGGTTGAACGTGACGGGGACTCAGAAGGCGTACGGAGGCCACCAGCAGTGCTGTGACCAAAAAGTAGAGCAGCAACAGCAACAGCGTCAGCAGCGTGCAAGCCCAGCAGAGGAGGATCAGCGGGACGAGGGCGATCAGGCCGAGCCGCCATATCCAAAGCGAGATCGGTCCGCCCACGGGGACTTCATAATTCTCCTGAGCCCCATAGACCGAATCATGAGCGTCGCGGTCGTTCTTGATGAAAGTCAGGCCGATCTGCTGCGCCGCGTGGCGAGCCAACTGTTCCATCGCCCGCTGGTAGAGCAGGAGTTCTCGAGGCCCGCGACACTCGGGGGTCGCCAATTCGATCAATCCGGCGCCCGCCGCCAGGCGCTCTCCTTCAAAGGCCACGGCGCCGCCGTTCGCCAGAAAAACGCCCTCTTTGCATCCGGATGCCGTCGCGCAGGGCGTGGACCGGGAAATCTCCGCCACGAGACGCTCATACGCGACTCGCCGCCACTGGCGTCCTCCGAACCGAGCCGGATCCGCATACAGTGCCAACTCGGTTTCCAGCCCGCAAAGACGGCCAAGCAAACGCACGGGGAAGACTCACTTTCATTCGCCGCCGAACGGTGCGGCGGTGCGCTCCAAGTACGACTCCGCCTGCTGCTCGCTGTCCCGCCGAACTTCCTCGGCGATCTCCTGGAGCGGCCGCGTCGACGGAGCGGCCACAGAGGATTGTTGCTCGCGATCCGAAGTGGTCGTGTTCGGTGATGCCATCTGGACAGCTCCCCTTTCTCCGAGAAGAAACATCATCAGGCCGTGGTCTCTCTGCCTCCTATGCCTCGCCCACCGATCCTCGTCTTCTCAATGTGGACCGTGGAACGATGGAATCCATCTTAGTCGACCTTCAACCCTCTTGGCAAGCAACTCGCTCACTTTCGCGGCCCCGATCCGGCCGCTAAAGTCAATCCCTTTCCATCATGACCGCTCCAGCCCTACCAAGTTAACCGATGGCGATCGCCGACCATGTCCACCGTATTGAAGAGCTGGTACGACTTTCCACAGTACTACGACCTGGCCTTCCGGGACGAGACGAAGCGGGAGGCCGACTTTTTTGAAGCGGCTTTCTCCAAGTACGCACGGCGACCGGTCCGCCGGGTGCTCGAGCCGGCATGCGGCAGCGGCCGGCTCGTCGCGGAGATGGCTCGGCGCGGTTATTCCCTCGAGGCATTCGATCTCTCCGAGCCGTCCTTGGCCTACCTGAGACGACGCCTGCGCCGCCGCGGTCTGGACGCTCATGTCTTTCAAGCCGATATGACCGATTTTCGGCTGCGCCGTCCTGTCGACGCGGCCTTCTGCACGATGAATACGGTGCGCCACTTGTTGACTGAGCGGGCCGCTCGAAGCCACCTCGAAGCGGTGGCTCGCGCCGTGCGGCCCGGTGGACTCTATATCCTGGGGCTGCACGTCTTTCCCCCCGATGCGGACAACGAATGTGTCGAACGCTGGACAGCCCGACACGGTTCGACACGCGTCACCGTCACGCTCCGCGCCAAGCCGCTCGATTTGAAAAAGCGGCTCGAGCAGATCGACATCAGCATGCGCGTCCACACGCGCCGAGAAAGTTTCCGGTTGGTCAACTCGTTTCCCCTGCGCACCTACACAGCCGATCAATTGCGCCGGTTGATCCGGTCGGTAAAAGCGTGGGAACTCGTCGATGTCTTCGATTTCTGGTACGACATCGACGAGCCACTCGAGTTGGACGAAGAGATTTCCGACACGGTATTGGTGCTCCGCCGGCAGGAAGCGGCGACTTGACCGTCGCGTGTTCGCCGCCGATGATAAAATCATGCGTTCCTTGTGGCCAACTCGGTCGGCTCAGCAGCGTCAGCGTTTTGCGCTGGGCGTGGCTGCCGTGTTGCATCTGGCGGCCGTGGCTTGGTGTGCTCGCATTCCCTTGCGGCCGCCGGTAACCAGGATGTTGCTGCACGGCGAGACGTTGACGCTCCAAGCCGCCATGGCGCCGGCACCTGAAGCGGCTCAGGTGCATCTGGAGCCCCCACGAGAAGAACCTCAGACCGAGACCGTCGTGATCGTGACGCCTCGATCGATCCAAGTCGGACGCAAGCGTTTCAATCGAGAGCCGACGACACCTCGTTCGGTTCCGTCCTCCCCTCTCGTGAATCACGTTTCTACCGTCCCGCCCGCGACGTCGCGGACCTCTGCGGATCCCGATGCGACTCGCCCGCCCGAGCCGAGACGAACTCGTGTCACTCGGACGCCTCCGCTTCGACCCTCGCCCGCTCAGATTCCTCGCCGAGTCGGCTCGAGGGAATCGTTGCTCCGCGCCGAGTTCGTTTTCAGTCCACCTCCGTCGTACCCGCCCACGGCACTGGCAGAAGGTTGGAACGGCACCGTTGTGCTGCGTGTGACGATCGCCGTCAATGGGGAGGTGACGGATGTGGAAGTGGCCGAATCGAGCGGCCATGCGGTGCTGGATGGCGCCGCGGCTGCCGCCGTTCGTCGATGGCGCATGCGGCCGCTAACTGACGTGGGAAGGAATCGACCCTGGACGATTCGGCTTCCCGTTGTTTTCCAGCAACCTCGGTCGTAGCCGTGAACTCACCTCGCATCCTCGTGACGACCGGCGACCCGGCCGGAGTTGGACCGCAACTTTGCCTGGACTTGCTTTTGGCTCAGGCGACCGGCGATTCCGAACTGCGCGACCGGTCGGATGTTTCCCTCCCCCACGCTCGCTTCGTGGTCGTGGGGGACTTCGCCGCGTCGATCCTCGGGCCGGACGATCGAAGTGCGCTTGTTCGCGCAGGCATTCCCATGGTCTCGACAGCAGAAGCAGCTCGAGACTGTCCCGGCTCGTGCTGGTGGGATCCCCACACACTGGCCGCTCCACCGGCTCCCGGTGTCATCTCGGCGGAAACGGGCCGAGCCTCTTTCGGCTATGTGGTCACAGCCATGGAACAGCTCGAGCAGGGCGACGCCGACGCGATCGTGACTGGGCCCATCCACAAGCACGCATGGCAGATTGCGGGAATCGAGTATCCCGGCCACACCGAGTTCTTCGTGGAGCGGTGCGGAGCGGAGCGGCATGCCATGTTACTGACCAGCCCCGAAATCACGTGTGCGCTTGTCACGACGCATGTGGGTCTGGCCGAAGTCAGCCGGTTGCTCACGCCGGACCGAATCGTCGAGGTGATCGACTTGACGGGTCGCTTCTTGAGTGAACTCCTGGGCCGAGCCCCGCGTTTGGCCGTGTTGGGGCTCAACCCGCACGCCGGCGAGGAAGGACGTTTCGGACACGGGGAAGAAGAACGCGTCATCTCCCCGGCGATCGAGACGGCACGTTCGCTGGGATGGTCGGTCGATGGCCCCCTTCCTCCCGACACGGCATTCTTG
Organism: Planctomycetaceae bacterium; assembly: GCA_015490875.1. GTDB lineage: Bacteria > Planctomycetota > Planctomycetia > Pirellulales > Pirellulaceae > S141-3. The sequence goes on along the minus strand of WFWZ01000199.1, from coordinate 24,710 downwards.
CTCGAACGGCGCCGGTGCACCGACGCGTACATTTGCATGTATCACGATCAGGGACTGATTCCGCTGAAGACACTGGCATTCGACCGAGGCGTCAACGTGACCCTCGGGCTGCCGATCATCCGTACTTCCGTCGACCACGGTCCGGCGCTGGATCTCGCGGGGACTCATCGAGCTTCGACGGGTAGCCTCTTCGCCGCTTGCGAGCTGGCGGTTCGGTGGTTTACGAGCCGCAATCAATCACGATCTTCCCGAAGTGATCCTTGCCCGCCAGCCGTTCCATCGCGTCATTGATTCGCTCAAGCGGGAAGACGCTGTCGATCACAGGCCGAACTCCCTGACGGCGGACCGACTCGAGCATCTGAGCGAAATCGTCGGGCGAGCCCATCGTCGAGCCTTGCAGATCGAGCTGCTTCCAAAAGACTTTGAACAGGTCGAGCTTCGGGGGAGCGCCGGCGGTGGCACCGTAGTTGACGAGTCGGCCTCCCGGAGCCAACAAGTCGATGAGGACGTTGTAGCCGGGGCCGCCGGCACCGTCGACGATGAGCGTCGGGCGTCCGAACTGCTCGAGACACGCCTCGGGCCACGACGCGTCGGTGTAGAGAAAACCGGCGCTGGCACCCAGATGCTGCGCCTGTTCGATCTTCTGCGGGGAAGAGGACGTAACCGCGATGGCAGCGCCCGCTGATCTGGCCCACATCAATGCCATCGTGGCCACCCCGCCACCGATGCCGGTGATCAGCACCCGATCTGCCGACTCGAGTCGGCCGCGGGTGCAGCAGGCCCGGTACGCAGTGACGCCGGCTAGCGGGAGGGCCGCCGCCTCGTGCCAACTGTAATCAGGCGGTTTCGGGGCGACGTATTCCGTGGGAACGACGACGTGCGTGGCGAGCGTACCGTCATCGGGCATGCCGAGGATGCGGAAGCGGTCACTCTGAACGCGGGGATCTTCTCCCCAATCCCAGCCAGGGTTGATCACGACGGCCTGGCCGACCCATCCTGCATCCTCGGTTGATCCAGCCGCGAGCACGGTCCCCGCTCCGTCCGATCCTAGCACCACGGGGAGCTGGATACCCGGATAGAGCCCTTGGGTGATCCAGTAGTCGCGCCGGTTGAGTGCGGCAGCATGGAGTTCGACGACGAGTTGTCCTTCGGCTGGAATCGGATCAGGGCGCGTCTCCAAATCCAGCGCGTGTCGTAGTTCCTTCAAAACGGCACATCGCATGGCAGTCGCTCGCAGATAGATGATTCATTCGACGACAGGAACGCTTGGGCGATCGTTGCACCAAACGGTTGTGAGGCTGGTTGGCGGTTTGGGGTGACCTCATTTGGCCTGCATCCGCATGGCTCCGTCGAGTCGGAGAACGCTTCCGTTGAGCATCCGATTGTGGCAGATATGCCAGACGAATTGGGCGAACTCGTGGGGTTTACCGAGCCGATGAGGGAAGACGGTTTGCGCCAAGAGGGATTCGCGGACGGCCTCCGGAGCTGCTTGCATCATGGGCGTTTCGAAAACGCCGGGGGCGACGGCCACGACGCGCACGCCGAACTTGCCCAGTTCGCGAGCGGCCGGGAGGACCATGCTGGCAACGGCTCCTTTGGCCGCCGAGTAGGCGATCTGTCCGATTTGGCCTTCGAAGGCCGCAACGGAGGAGGTTAGAACGACGACGCCTCGTTCTCCTTCGTGGTCAGGCTCGACTTGCATGAGTTCGGCTGCGGCCAGGCGCAGCACGTTGAACGATCCGATCAGGTTGACGTCGATCGATTTGCGAAACGCTTCGAGGTCATGTGGTCCCTGTTTCGAAACGACGCGGCCGGCGGTCAAGATCCCGGCGCAGTGGATCACGCCTCGCAAAGGGGCCAACTCAGTTGCCTTCTTGAGTGCATCAACGACATCGCTTTCGACGGTCACGTCCATCCGAGCCGCTCGAGAGTGAGCCCCCAATTGTTCGGCCAACTCGGTTACGGCCTCCTCTTGCACATCGGCCAGCACGACGGCTGCTCCTTCGCTGGCGAAGTAGCGAGCCGTCGCCGCGCCGAGTCCCGATGCGGCTCCCGTGACGAGATAGCTTCGTTGAGGCTCCTTCGTTGCTGACACCGATCCGGCTCCTTGCGGCAATGTTTTGGCAATAGGGTGTTCGTTCACGGCGATTCACCGGGCTCCAAGTCCAATGCCCGGAAGATGGGCAAATGCCGATAGTAGACTTCGAGCGTGCAGATGGCGAGTGCGGTCATGTAGAGTCGACCGCCGCCTCCATCGTGGCCTGCCTGGGGAACCCAGCTTCCGGCCTCATGCCCTTTTCGGGCTTGAGCCGCCACGAGTCGGTCGCGAACGGCGCCGTTCCAGCGACGCCAGCGACTGCCACCGTAGTGGTGAAAGGCCTGCGTGGCATAGTACCAGTAGTAAATGTTGATGCTCCCGCGACGAGGAGACGCTTCTTCGAGCAGGTAGTCGAGTCCTTCCCGAAGACCGGGCCGGTCCTTTTGCCATCCCAGATAGATGCGGCAGAGAAGTCCTTCGGCGGTCATCGCCGGGGAGGGACTGTGACCGCGCATGTAGGCGTAGCGGCTGCCCCCGCGGCTTTGGACGCTATCGAGGTAGTGCGAGGCAGCTTCCAGAGCGGCATCGGGCACGTGCAGCTCGGCGGCGATCGCACTTTGAAGCGCCATCAGTTGCCAGCCAACGACGCTCGTGTCACTCGCATGCCGGCCTCGTAGCTCCTGGCGAGGAACGTATCTCCAACCGCCGTCTTCGTATTGCGCCTTGAGGATGAAATCGATGGCTTTCTGGGCCGGCCCGCGCAGAGCTTCGTCGCCGGTCATCAAGTAGGCCTCGCAAAGCACGATGGCCGCTTGTCCCTGGCCGTACATCCCGGGGAGACGCTGGGAGCTGCCTCGCAAGTCACCATTGGGTTTCTGGTGGTCGAGCAGCCACTTGAGGCCTCGAGCGACGGTATCCCGATAGTACCCCTGCAAATGGGTTTGACCGGCACCGAGAAAAGGAAGTAGTGCCAAAGCGGTTCCGACGTGACGACTCGAAGGCCCTCCGGGAGTCGAGCAAGAACAATGTGCGTCGCGGCGGAACTCGGTCGGCGACCAGCTCCCGTTAGAGTGTTGGTGGCGTCGCAGCCAATCGAGTCCTCGGGCGACGGCCGCTTCGGTCAACGTGGTGCCTCCCTCTTTCTTGATGATTTCGGCTCGGAGTCGCGGGTCCCGGCTGAGGAGCATGGCGGAGCGGTCATGGGATTGGAGTCGGGACGCGACTTTTGGGAGGGGTTCGAGTACCGCCGGGTCTTGATCGATCAGTCGCAATCGACGGGCTTCCTGGTCGGCACGGACCATCATGCGACGCGTTTGCGGGTTACTCAGATCAACATTCGGCACCGGCAGGTCGAACTCGGCATCCGGCGGCACCTCGAACTTCGGCTCCTGATCCCCCTCGCGACGTGGCTCGGCCACCAGCGCCGACAGGGTGATGGCGGGGGGCTGGGGTTCGGGAAACTGGAGCAGCCCGAGGAGCGTCAAGAGGACGATGTGGATGATCAGGCTGATGAGCCAAGGGGCCAGGAACGAGCCGCTGTCATACGAGGCAACGACGACGGGCCGGCGAGTTGGCGCCGGCCGATCGCGTCGCGCGGGCGCGGAGTGTGGCTTGGACGAGCCCGCTGGTGCTGGCGCTCGCGGCCTTCGCGACTCGGGTCGTACCGTCCGTCGGGGCTGGGGTGGAGGTGCTGGGCGCGGCGGGGGAGTGACGTGTTCGACGGCGACAGCTGTCCCGCAGAGCCAGCAGTCGACTCGAGCCAGATACGCGCGAATAGCCAGCGGTGCCCCACAGTTGGGACATGAACAGCCCCAGGTTTCTCCATCGAGGACGGGGCGAAGAGGAGGTGGGGGCTCGGCTAGCCTGTCCTCAAGAGCGTCGTCGTGTGCCGGTAACGGATCGGTGCTTTCGAGCGACCAAACCGGGAGGGGATCGGGGGGAATCGCCGGTTGGTTCTTCCCCGCGAACTGGATGCGTAAAGATGATGAAGACGATTTCCCACGACCCATGACGGACCACCTTCAACGGCGTGCCGTACCCCCAGCATTGGAATCACTGCCTGCCACTATACCACAATTCCATTCGACATGACCTGAGATGCCGCCCAGCAGACACGGTTTTCCGCCCGCCGGCTTTCCCCTTGGCGGCTCGCCGCTTTCCTCAGGTGCCACGGGAAGTTACGATGAGACGCGAGGCACACGCGCTGAGACGTTCATCTTCTCTTGAGGGCCTTTCATGAGCCGCGAGGAATTACACCAGCGGGTATCCGATTTGGAAGCCAATATCTCCAGCGTCGTTTTGGGGAAACCGGAGGTGGTCCGGTTCTGCCTGGTGGCGTTGCTTTCGGGGGAGCATCTTTTGTTAGAAGACGTTCCCGGGGTCGGGAAGACGCTGGTCGGCAAGGCGCTGGCTCGGAGCATCCACGGGCGGTTTTGCCGCCTGCAGTTCACACCCGACCTCCTGCCCAGCGATATCGTGGGAAGCAGCGTCTACGACTCGCAACGCCGCGAATTTACTTTTAATGCCGGACCGATCTTCGCCAACGTGGTGCTGGCCGATGAAATCAACCGAGCCCCGCCGAGGACGCAAAGCGCCCTCTTGGAAGCGATGAGCGACCGGCAGGTCTCCGCCGACGGACAGACGCACCCGTTGCCTCAGCCATTCATCGTGATTGCGACGCAGAACCCTTACGAATACGAGGGGACGTATCCATTGCCGGAGAGCCAGCTCGATCGGTTCTTGCTTCGGATTTCGATTGGCTATCCCGACCGCGAGCACGAACGGCAGGTCTTGCAGACGCATCGGGACGGCGAGCCGGTGGAGCGACTCGAGGCGGTGGTGACCGAGGAGCAGGTATTGGAGTTACAGCGTGCGGTGAGCAGTGTTCGATTCGATGACGCGGTCTCGGAATACTTGTTGGATATCGTGGAGTCGACACGCGAGAGCGACGAGCTGCATGTGGGAGTCAGTACGCGGGGAGCGTTGAATCTCTACCGTGCGGCTCAAGCAGCCGCCTTTCTCGACGGTCGGGATTTCGTGGTTCCCGATGACGTGAAACAGCTTGCTCCCGCAGTGCTTTCTCATCGCGTGATCCCCAAAGGCTATGTTCAAGGCACGCGAGCTCGCGAGACCGAGCAACTGATCCAGCAGTTGGTCGAACAAGTACCCGTTCCTGTTTAGCTCCGCGGCCGATATGCCGCTTGCAGGTTGCCATGATTGCCGCCCCCCTTTCCGATCGTCGCCGCACACGCGAGTCGCTCTCATCGCCGACCCAGCGCCTGACGGCGGAGGGCTGGTACTATGTGCTGGTCGTCGCCTTCATTATCGGCGGAGCCGTCTTGCGAGAAGTCAACTTGCTGGTGTTGCTGGCGGGGTTGATGCTGGGACCGCTCCTCTGGAATTGGCTCCTGGTTCGGTGGGCGCTGCGCCATATTGAGGCTTCGGAGGTGCCATTGGCGCGCGTCCATGTTGGCGAGCCGCTTCGAGCTTCCTGGTTGCTTCACAACGGGGACGCCAAACTGGCGGCGTGGAGTGTCGTTTTGGACGAGGGTGTGCGTCAGGAAGGCCAAACGGCCTATCGGAGAGCTCGCGTGGTGACACCCTGCCTGGCACCGAAGCGTTCGGTTCGCGTTGGATACAAGTTGACGTTTCCTCGCCGCGGGACTTACAAACTGGGACCGGTGCGCATCAGCACGTCCTTTCCTTTGGGACTGGTTCGCAGTAGTGCGTGGCTCCGTCACCGCCGGAGCGTGACGGTCTGGCCGGCTTTGGGAAGACTCCGCCCGGCATGGCATGCGCTCCTCCGACAATCTCAGCTCGGACAACGAACGGCGCAGCCGCGGAAAGGGCGGTTGGAAGGGGATTATTATGGCTTGCGCGAATGGCGCCCGGGGGATAGTCGGCGTTGGATTCATTGGCGCACGACGGCACGACTCGACGAACTGACGGTCAAGCAATTCGAACAGCGTCGGGACGAAGCCCTGACACTGGTAATCGATCTTTGGGCTCCCGAGGATGCATCGGAAGACCGGATCGCAGCGGTCGAGCGAGTCTTGCAGTTCGCCGCCACGGTCATCCAGGACCGGCGGCGGCGCGGCGATCAAGAAGTTCACGTGGTGCTGCACGGGGAGTCTCGCGAGAGTTGGCGAGGGATGCTCAAGGGGGCCCTCGCGGTGCGCATTCTCGACGCTCTGGCAATGGCCCGTCCGACGTCGCGTAAAACCAACCCGTTGGATGCTCGAGATTTGGCTTCCATGCCTCAGCGAAACGTCATCGTCATCAGCTCACGTGAGCGGCCCGGGCAGATCGGATGGGTGGGGTGTGAGGTCACGTGGATTGGGCCAAGCGACTACGAGCGCTGGTTCGAAGCTCCTCCAGGCGAAACGGCCATTGCCGCGGATCGTGAACCGGTTCGTGCGAAAGAGGAACCACCGAAGGAAGAACAAGATGAGCAACCAGAGGTCGTGACGGAGGCCGGATCGTGACGCTGTTGCGTACGCTGCAACTGTTGACCGTCGCCTTGGTGGTCCTCTCGGCTGCCATGCTGGGGTTGGGCCAGGAGGAGCCATGGTTTACGTACACGATCGCTATAGCAGCTCTTATCGCATTCGCGCTGAACGACTGGTTCGGCTGGTTTTACATCCACCGTTACATTGCCAACGTGGCCATGTTGGGGACGGCGATCGCCGTCTTAAATGACTTCTTTTCGCTTTCTAGTCGCGAACAGTTGGTGGCCATCGGCGAATTACTTGTCTATGTGCAACTCATCCTACTGATCCAGAAAAAAAATGAACGCATCTATGGGCAGGTTGCCATCTTCAGCCTGCTTGCCGTCGTCGTTGCGGCTCTGCTGACGAACAGTCCCATGTTCGGCTTGCTGCTCTTGGCTTACACCGTCGCGGGAACGTATGCGCTGGCGCTCTTTTCGATCCATCGTGGCATGCACTCGGTCGGATTCCACTTTCCTCGGTGGCGCAAGCGAGACCGGTTGCTCATGCAGGTCAAATTCGCCCCCATGGAGTCGAGCGAGGCGGTCGACGCCGAGCTCAGGCAGTGGGGCGTCTGGAAGGAGCTAGCGGCAGTTGCCGTGGCGACACTGCTGTTCGGCGCTACCTTTTTCTACACGCTCCCGCGCGTGGGAGGAATCGGCTGGGAAGAGGGAGGCTTTGCGGGCGCTAAGCAAGTCGGTTTCTCGCCCGAAATCACGTTCGACGAAATGGGAACGCTCCTGCAAAGCAACCAGATGGTAATGCGTGTCACGTTTCGCCGCGCCAGGACCGATACGCCATATACGGTGATTACCAATCCCTATTTTCGAGGCGCCGTCTTGACGCGATACGTTCTCGAACGAGGACAACCGCGTTGGAAGCGAGATGTTTCGCACGGGTTCACCGGAAGTATGCGCTTGCCGCGACCGAAACCGACGAGCGAACTGGTCGCGGTGGATACGCTGCTGGAGCCGACGCGCGATGCGCGACTGTTCTACATCTATCCCGCCTATTCCAGTCCGCGGACGCCCGCCAACATCCGCTTCAACCCGCGACTTCAAGCCCTTTATCGGCAGCAGGAGTCAGACCAGCAACTGACACCCACCAAGCGTGCCTTTCGTTTCGAAACCGTTACCACCGCCTTTCGCTACGGGCTGCAGACACCCGTGACACCGCATATCAATCCGGTGCAGACGGTGCGGCAGCGTTTTGCTTTGGAAGCGGAGAAGCGGCGACTGTTGAGGATGGAACCGGAGGACTACGATCAGTTGGGACGCAATGAGGCACCGCGGGACCGCTTCCCGGGGTTGCGCAAGTTGGCGAAGGAGATTGTCGCCGAGCGAGCTCCCAACGGCAGCCGGTACGACCAGGCTCTGGCACTGCAGGATTGGTTCCTCGATCCCGGACGCTTCACGTACACGCTCGATCTGAACGAGATCCGAGCCCGCCGCCGCCCCGAATTGGACCCGGTCGAGGATTTTGTGGTGAACCATCGTCATGGACATTGCCAATACTTCGCCAGCGCCTTGGCCCTCATGCTGCGCAGCATCGGGATCCCCTCCCGCATCGTCGTGGGATATCGCGGAGGAGAACTCAACCAGTTCGGCCAGTACTACATCGTTCGCCAACGGGATGCCCATGCCTGGGTCGAGGCCTACCTCGAGCCGGATGAGATCCCCATCAATGCGATACTTGATGTGGAGCGGCACGCCGGCGGCGGATGGCTGCGTCTCGATCCCACCCCGGCCCGTCTCAGCGAACCAACGGCAGCTCGCAACGTCCTCGATCGCGTGACCGATTCGTTCGACTATGCCAAGTGGCTTTGGAATGATTATGTGCTCAACTTGAGTCGCGAACAGCAACAGGCGTCTGGCTTGGGGCAAATCGACCCTTCTGCCGACGAATGGGATTGGACTCGGTTGATCACCAATCCCCCTTGGCAGGCGGCGTCGCGGGAACGGCGGACCGATCCAAAGAACTTCGGTGGCGCGTGGCGCCAATGGTGGAAATGGGCTCTGATCGGGATGGCCGGAGGCGTAACGGCGCTGCTGGTGCACTTTCGTAAACGCTTGCGCCGGCGCCGCCGGAAGCAAGCTGGCACCACTCCCTTGCCGTCGATCGCGTATTACCGGAGGCTCGAATCTCTATTGCGACGTTTTGGTTGCCAGCGCTCTCCGGGGACGACGCCTCGCGAATTCGCCCTCCAAGCCGGAACACGCCTCCAAGAACTCCTCGGAGATTCCACCGTCGGGACTCTGCCCGACCAGGTCGTGCAGGCCTACTATCAAGACCGGTTTCGTCCCGAAGGAGCACCTCGAGGACTCGTCGAAGCGGCCTCTGACGCGTTGGGGCGCCTCGAGTCGGCTTACCACGAGTGGAAACGCACTCGTCGCCAGCGGGCGAAACGGACCACATAGCTCCGGCTTTCTAGCGTGACAGAAACCGGATACCATCACGCTTGGTCATGTCAGCTGGAAGGCGTGATGCGAGAAACAAAGGGTCTCGCGCCAAGCCGCGAAGAAGTAGGTCAGGCTTTCCAGCCTGACGGAAGCTGGTGACCGCCATGCTTTGGCATGTCACTTAGTACAGAGGAAGAAGAGATAGATTTGATGCGTATCGGCCTTGTGGGATACCAGGGAAGTGGCAAGAGCACGTTGTTTCGGTGGCTGACCGGTGTCGAACCCGACCCGGCCGCCGTCCATCAAGGCCAAACGGCCATCTGCCACGTCCCCGATCCGCGGATCGAGGAGCTGGCGCGCATCTATGAGCCGAAGAAGATCACGCGAGCCGGAATCGAGTTGGTCGACATTCCGGGACTTGCTCGCACCCACGAAGATTCCGCCGCCAAACTCGTCCTGCTCAGGGAATCGGGAGCCCTTGTGATTGTCGTCGCCGCCTTCGGTGATGCGAATCCTCGAGCCGATCTTGAATCGTTCCGCGACGATTTGCTCATCGCCGATCTGGATATCATCACTCGACGGCTCGAACGGCTGGCCGAGCAGGTCAAGAAGCCCCGTCCCAATCGCGACGACTTGCTCGCCGAGCAAACGGCTCTCCAGCAGCTCCAACAAGCCCTCGAAAAAGAAGGGAACATCGATGGAGTGGAACTGACGGCCCGCCAGCAGAAGCAGCTCAAGGCATTCCAGCTCTTCTCCCAAAAGCCGCGGTTCGTCGTCATCAACGTCGACGACAGTGTGAGCGATCTGGAGCCTTTCGAAGCCCTCGTACCCGAAGGAACCCCCGGCCGGGCCGTTTCGTTGCAACTGCAAGTGGAACTGGAAGGGCTCTCCGAGGAGGAACGAGCGAGCTTCTGCGAGGAGATGGGTGTGGAGGCGGCCGATCGAGCCGCGTTGATTCGGGATCTCATGGATGCCTCCGGCCAAATGCTCTTTTTCACCGCTGGCCCTAAAGAGGTCCGAAGCTGGCTGGTTCCCAAAGGAACGACGGCGGTTGAAGCGGCCGGGAATATCCACACCGATCTGGCTCAAGGTTTCATCCGGGCCGAAGTCATGAAGGTAGACGATCTCGTGCGACTGGGAAGCGAACGCGCGGTGAAGGCAGAGGGACTCATGCGCCAGGAACCCCGCGACTACGTCCTCGCCGACGGAGACGTCGTGCTGATTCGGCATAACTGATTCGAGCCCCCTTGCTCCCCGTCCCTGTTCGGCTTGCCAACGGCGACCTAGAATCGGCAGAGGAGGCTTTCGGCGGCCGCGCCGGCCAGTGCAGGCCTCCCCTACAGAATTCGCAAATGCGCTTTCCGTCCCTCAACATGCTGCTATGGCTTCCCTTTTTGTCATCCAAGGTCCCGACCAAGGAAAGCGATTCCAACTCGCCGCGGAAACGGTGACATTGGGTCGTGACAAGTCGAGCACCGTGCAGTTGGCTGATCATGAGGTCTCCCGGCGCCACGCCGAGCTGCACCGCCACGAGTCGAGCTACGAACTGGTTGACCTGGGTAGTTCCAACGGGACATTTGTCAACGGTCGCCGGATCACACGACATCTGCTGGCTAGCGGGGACCGGATTCAGGCCGGCCGATCTCTCCTGATCTTCACGGTTGCCACTCCGGAAGAGCGAGAGCGTCCTGAAGACGTCGATATCGTCGGTCGAGAAGAGCTGGCGAGCGAGTCGCGGATCGTCCGGTCGCTTGCTTCCGAAGAAGGGAGCCGCCTTTTTCATGCCCCCAGTGACGACGAAAGCCCCTGGTTGGCGCGCGCCCGCAGCAACCTCGACGTCATGTACCACACCGCTTTGGCCACCAGCCATACGCTCGACATCAGCCAGCTCCTGCGGCGAATCATGGAGCTGGTCTTCGAGTGGGTCGAGGCGGACCGTGGTTGCATTATGTTGCTCGACCCCGACACCGAGGAACTCACACCGGCCGTCCGCCGCAATCGCCCCGGGGTGCAAATCGATCAGCGGATGGTCATCAGTCGCACGATCCTGGACTACGTGTTGCAAAAGCGCGAAGGCGTCCTCACCAGCGACGCTTCCGAGGACGACCGTTGGGATGCCGCGGGCAGCATCATGACGCTGGGCATTCGCGAAGCCATCTGCGTCCCCATGCAAGGCCGCTACGGGATCGTCGGAGTCATCTACATCGACACCTACACTCCCCCCGGCGATCAGGTGGGACCGGCTCGCCATCATTTCCGTGAGGATCACTTGAAACTGATGGTCGCCATCGGACATCAGGCCGCTTTGGCCATCGAGGACACCCGATACTACTCGGCCATGGTTCAGGCCGAACGTCTGGCTGCCATCGGGCAGACGATCGCCTCGCTTTCCCACCACATCAAGAACATTCTGCAGGGAATCCAGGGGGGAAGTTTCCTGATTGAAGAAGGGCTTCGGCAGCGCGAATGGGAGCCCGTCGAAAAAGGATGGGGGATCGTCGAGCGCAACCAGGATCGCATTTCGAATCTCGTGATGGACATGCTTTCGTTCAGCAAGGATCGCAAACCGGAAATCGCCCCCGCCGATCTCAACGAAGTCGTGGCCGACGTCATCCAACTGCTTCGCACTCGCGCCGAGAACCAACAAACGGAACTCGTTTGGAATCCCGCTTCCACTCTGCCTCAGCTCTACTTCGACGCAGATGGCATCCATCGAGCCGTCTTGAACGTTATCACCAATGCACTCGATGCGTGCGAGCAATCGGAACAACGTCGCGTGGAAGTAACGACCGGTTACGACGCCCAGCGCAATGCCGCCGTTGTATCGGTGCGCGATACGGGTCCGGGAATCGCCGAAGAAGACCTTTCCAAGATCTTCTCTCCGTTCGAATCTCGCAAAGGACAGCGCGGCACCGGCTTGGGACTCCCGGTCAGCCGCAAGATCTTGCGCGAACACGAAGGAGACATCGTCGTGGAGAGCCGGCCGGGCCAGGGAGCCGTCTTTACGCTCCTCCTCCCGCTTCTTGCTCCTCGGACTACGACGCCGTCATAGCGCGGGGACGAACGGATTGGCTCGTTTTTCATGCCCCACCGTCGTCGGCGGTCCGTGACCGGGGTAGATGATCGTGTCATCCGGTTGCGTGTACAAAACATTCCGAATGGAAGCGGCCAGACTTTCCGTATCGCCGTCGGGAAAATCGGTCCGCCCTACGCTCTCGCGAAACAACACGTCTCCTGCAAAGATGGCCATGGGTCGGCCGATGTCTGCGGTACCGAAAACGACGTGACCTCGACTGTGTCCCGGCGTGCTTCGCACCCACAATCGCAAAGGGCCGTACACGAGTTCGTCGCCGTCTTCGACGTACCGGTCAGCCGGCGGGCTGACCAGGGCGACTCCGAACGGCGCTGATAGATTGGCCACGGGATCTTCCAGCTTGTCCGCATCCCCCTTCCCAATCACCAATTCCGCATCGGGCCAGCACCGTTTGAGAAACTCATTGCCGGCAATATGATCCGCGTGCCCGTGCGTGTTCAGGATCGCGGCAACCTGCAGTCGGCGGTCACTGACCAACTGGGACACCGATTCGGCGTCCAAACCCGGATCGATGATCACGGCAACCGATGATCCGGTGCAGCGCACGACGTAGCAGTTCTCCTCGAACAAAGGAGAGACCACCACGTCGATCTCCAATCCTTCGGGAACGATGGCAGGTTGGATCATTTCGGCTCCGCTCGGCCGCTCGGTTCGGCAGCCGTCCGTGAGGGTTTCAGGGCAGGCAAACGAGCCAGTCTGCGGTCTCTCGCCAAGATGGGCAAGATGGCGCACTGGGCAAGAGAATCGGCCAGAGGGGGACATTGTAATTCTTGGAACCGGCCAAGGCGATACTTACATAACAAACGGGCGCCAGCGACACTGGCGCCAGCGGGAACGCGTCCCATGCATGCTGCCGCTGCTGGACCTTCCCATTCCGAAAGCGGTTCTCGTGCCCCCATGGCACCTGACTTGCACCACGCATACTTGGTCTCGGATGGCCGGTCGGCCGCCAAGCCGGCACTCGTTCAAGGAGGATGATCACGCATGAACCGGTTCCACTTGTCCACGTCTGCTATCACTCGCCGCACAGCGCTCGGCTCCCTCGCCACCGCCGCCGCTTTGTCGGCGCCTCTCGCGTGGTCGCAAGATCGGTTCAAGGAGCCGATCCACCGCGTGGCCAAGGCCAAGGTCGAAGCCAAGCCGAACGGCCAGCAGCATCCCCTCGACCCGGCCATCCAGTTAGCCAAGGACGCCCTCGTCGATTTCCGCCGCCGCGTCAAGGATTACCAGGCGGTCGTCGTCAAGCGGGAACGCATCAACAACGTGTTGGGCGACTACCAGTACATGTTTGTGAAGATCCGCAACGAGCGGCGTGAGAACGGCCGGATCGTCCAGCCCTTCTCCGTCTACGCCTACTTCCTCAAGCCGGAAGAAATCAAGGGCCGGGAAGTGCTCTACATCAAAGGTGCCAACAACGGCAAGATGCTGGCTCACGAAGGCAAGAACAGCATCCTCTATCGATTCGGCTCCGTGTGGCTCAAACCCGACGGCCCGGTTGCCATGAAGGGCCAGCGGTATCCCATCTACGAAATCGGCATCGAAAACTTGATCGTCAAGTTGATCGAGAAGGGCGTTCGGGACCGGCAGCGCGGCGAGTGCCAGGTCGAGTTCCGCAAGGGAGCCGTGGTGAACGGACGCCGCTGCACAATGCTCCAAGTGACCCACCCTGTTCCCCGCCCGTACTTCGACTTCCATGTCGCCCAGATCTATATCGACGACCAGCGAAACGTTCCCATCCGCTATGCCGCTTATACTTGGCCCAGGAAGCCTGGTGGAAAACCGCAGGTGATCGAGGAGTACACCTATCTCAAGCTGGAACTGAACAAGGGCTTCACGGATAAGGACTTCGATCCGAAGAATCCCAATTACAACTTCTAGCTTGACCTTGTCATGCCGAGGTGGACCAGGCCACGCGTCCACCTCGGTACCGGAGAGGGACCTCATCCTTTCCCCCCTCCCGCAAACGGTGCTATACTCGGCCGTGCATCCAAGAACCGCCCCCCGTAGACGGGATGGCGCACCGATGAACGAGCTTTCCAGCACCGGCGCGATGACCGACGATCGACTGACTGCAGAGGAGCGTATTCGCTACGCTCGACAACTAGGCCCCGGAGTCCTCACGGAAGAAGGACAAGCACGCCTGCGCCGCAGCACGGCGCTGGTGACCCGCGTCGGCGGTATGGGAGGTCCCGCCGCCATGATGCTCGCGATGGGCGGGATCGGCCGGCTCATCATCGCGCACGGAGGTCCCCTCGAATCCCCCGACCTCAACCGCCAGGTCCTCGGAAGCGAAGCGGGACTGGGACAGCCTCGAGCCGGTCAATTCGCCGAGTCTCTCCGGCGGGTCAGCCGATTCGTCGAGGTCGAGGCCCTCGATCATGAACCGGATGACGCCGAAGCCCTCGAGCTGGCTCGGCGGTGTGACATTATTCTGTCCTGCCCGCCCACCTTCGAAGAGCGACTGAGACTCAACCGAGCGGCACTCGAAGCAAAGATTCCGCTCATCGATGCCGCCCAGTGGGGACTCACCGGCACCCTCTTCGTCGCTCGGCCCGGTCAGACCGCCTGCCTGGCGTGTGCCTATCCCTCGGCGCCCCCCTTCGAAAAACTCTTTCCCGTTGTGGGCGCCATCTCCGCCGCCACCGGATCCCTGGCCGCACTCGAAGCGATCAAGATCCTTTCGGGAACGGGCGATCCGATGTGGGGGCAGATGTGGGTCTACGACGGCTACCATGGCAGGACGCGACAATTCGCGGTAGCTCGGCGCGAGAACTGTGTCTGCCAAGAAACGGGCTAGTCGTTCAGCCTCCGGCTACCGGTGCGAGCAACTCCAGCTCGCTGTCGTCTCGCAGCGGGACCGACTCGTGGGCAGCGACCGTTCCCACATGCCGGCCGTCGATGAGCACCAACATGCTGTCGGCCAACAGCCCCGGCGACGCCGCTTCCAGATGCTTCAGCGCATCGCTCACGTTCGCCCCCTCGCCAAGTTCCAACTCGGAGGGAATCGTGTCGGCCAAGTGATACCCTCGTCCCGTCAATACCACGCGTATCCGCATCGACACTTCCTATCGGTTCGAAGAGGTCACCCATCACTCCGGTGACGCCACATTTCTGTCACTCGGTTCCAATCGCCCGCCCACGAGTCGAATGACGCGCCTGCCGGCTCGAGCCGCCCGGTCGTCATGCGTGACCAGGATGACGGTCCCTCCGGCTTGTTGGAATCGCTCGAGGTGCTCCATCACGACCGCCGCATTCTCGGCGTCCAGATTCCCCGTCGGCTCATCTGCCAGCAACAACTCGGGGTCGTGGAACAACGCCCTTGCCAATGCCACGCGCTGGCGTTCCCCCGCGCTAAGCTGCCCGGGCCGGTGGGTCATGCGATCGGCCAGCCCCAAGTCCCGCAACAACGTTTCCGCTCGTTCCTTCGCTTCGGCCGTTCGCCGAGCGGCTGCCAGCAGGACGTTGTCGCATACGTTGAGGTAGGGCAAAAGGTGGAACAACTGAAAAACAAAACCGACATGCTCGCGGCGAAATGTGGCACGTTGGGAGGCCGAGAGTCGGTCCAGCGGTTGGCCGAGCACCACGACTTCGCCTCGCGTCGGTTTCGCCAGCCCGCCGATCAAGGCCAACAGCGTCGACTTGCCCGCCCCACTGGGGCCGCGCACTTCGACAAACTCGCCGCGCGCGATTTCCAGATCGATCCCATCCAGGGCATCGACGCGTCCCTTCGACGACGGATACGTCTTGCCGACGCCTCGCAACGTCACCGCGCTCGCAGCCACGCGAGCTTCCGAGGAATCAGGCTGCTGGACGACACTCATCGATGGGTGATCTACTGCTGTCCCAAAACTTCCAGCCGCAAGTAACAGGCACGAAGGCGGCAACCGCGCGGTGGGTTCTGTTGCACGCTTGAGAATCCCTCGCCTCCGTCAACCGCCTCGCGGACGCAACACCAAGAATGTCGCGGCTAACATGCCGACCAGAGCCACGGCCAATCCCAGCCCGACGCTCCAAAGCCCGACGCGAGGTGACACCGGATCGGGATCTCCGCCCGCCCCATCGGTGTTGCGTGCCGCAAGGGCCTCGTCTGAGGAAGACCCGTCGGCACCCGGCTCCTCGCCAACTGAGGTCGGTGATTCCGTGTTGACGACACTTCCCTGTTCCGCACCGGGTTGCACATCGCCGCCGGCATCGGACGTCTCTTCGGTTGCTTCGCCAGATGCCGATGGGGCAGCGATGCCAGAGGCGTCAGAATCGCCCGAGGCTACCTCCTCGCCCGAAGCGCCGTCCAAACCGGCATCCTTGTTTTCAGAGGGAATGGCCAGTTCGGGAAAGAGCTGGTCACCATCCAGCAACGCATCGGCTCCCGTTTCCCCACCATACTGCTCTGCCACGACGGTAGCCGCGTTCTCCCAGTTGTAGCGCATCAGCAAGTCGACGCCCGGGTTCTGCTCCTTGACCGTACAGGAACAAGCACCGGAGACGAACTCCACATCGCGAGCCAGATTCTCTTCGGTGATCCCTTTCCCCAAACAGGAGAAGAGGGCACGTCCGCGGCCGAAGATGACAAAGACGATCGGCTCGTCGATCGAGGCCAGATCCGACTCGATTTCCAAAAGCTGTCGGATGAACCAACGTTCGGCCTCATCATCTTTGCTCAACCTGAAAAACGCCACATCGGGCTGTTTCACCGACGGTGCCGTCGCCAGCTCGAGTTCTCCTTTGCGAATGCGCCCAAGTGTTCGCTCAATGACCTGAGCCGCTTCGTGATTCGCGGTCGCCTTGCCGGGGTGATCGAGCAGAATCACCACGCCTGCTTTGGCCGACTCGATCGCTTCGCCCACCTTGGTGCGTAGAGGAGACTCCAGTAGCGACCCCATTTCCTCAGGAGTCCAATGGTGACTGTCGAGAATCACCCCGTGCGGTGCCACGAGATAGTAAGCGGCTTGCACGCCGGCGTCACGCTGCTCCCACCGCTGGCGCACGAAATCGGGGAGCGTCTGAAGTTGCTCGCTGTCGCGAGCATCCACATCGACCCACACGATGTTGGCCGGAAGCGACGCATCATCGGCCGCCTTCTCGACCATCTCGCGAACAGTCGCAACACTCGAGTCGACTTCGGGACCATCGTGGATGCGACACAAGATGTACGGTGTCGGTGTCCAGCGGTAGAGAGCATACCGATAAACCGGCGTGTCACAGGCCAAGCTTGTTCCCGTAGCCACGAGGCACCCGAAGATCGCCCCCACCAGCCACGCCACTCGAGTCATGCCGTGCGCCTTCATGCCTTCTTTCCCTCGTTGCCTCCGCCGATGACGAGGCGACTTGGCCGACTCCCCAGCACTGTCGCCACTTTTCCGCCTTCCCCGCACCACCGCTGAAGTATATCACAAGCCGACCGAGCCGAGAACCGAGAGACTACGACACGAAACGGGGAGCGTCGACCTGACGCACCTCGCCGTGGTCCACGTGAAACACGACGTCGGCCAGTCTCGCTACATCCTCTGCGTGATGTGTGACGTGCAATGCCGTCACTTCTGTCCGCCTCTGCACCTCCTCCAGCAATTTATACATCTGCTGCCGTGTCTGGTCGTCCAAGGCACTCAGTGGTTCGTCCAAAAGTAGAATCTGAGGCTCGAACGAAAGAGCTCGGCCGATCGCCACGCGCTGCCGCTCGCCTCCGGAAAGCCCCGCCGTCTTGCGGTCCAACAGATGCGTAATGCCCAGCCATTCCGCGAGCTCCTCCACGCGGCGAGCAATCTCTTTGGCCGGACGCCGCCGGATCATGAGGGCGAAGCCGAGCTGGTCGCGGACGGTCATTGTCGTGAAGAGGGCCCCATCTTGAGGCACATAGCCCACACCCCGCTCGGCAGGCTTCAAACGTGTCACGTCTCGGTCAGCCAGTATGATTCTTCCCGAACGGATCGGCGTCAGTCCGGCAATCGACTCCAAGATCGTCGTTTTGCCGCATCCGGTTCGTCCCGTCAACATCCCATAGCTGCCTCGAGGGATCTCCAGCGAGACATCTCGTAGCGAAAAATCGCCGACCTCGACCGATAGCTTTTCAACCCGAATCACACCGACCTCTTGTTCTCGTCTCCTAAATCGACAGCACGCGGCTGCCCCACATTCTCGCCAGAATAAGCACGACGATGGCCGAAGCTACCATGATAAGGGACACCGCTACGGCCGCCCCCAAATCACCGACACTCAGTTCCAGGAACACCGTTGTCGATAACACTTCCGTCTTCATACGCGTGGCACCGGCAAAGACGAGCAGCGGGCCGAACTCGCCGAGCGCTCGAGCCCATGCCAGCGTTCCGGCCGTCAACATCCCTCGTCCCGCCTCCGGCAAAACCACATAGAAAAAGGCTTGCGCCCGCGTGCACCCCAACGTCAACGCCACTTGTTCCCTCCGTCGATCGATCTGCAAGAAGGAACCTCGCATTGAGCGGACGGCGAACGCACACGCCACCGCGAATTGAGCCAAGATGACGGCGGGGATCTCATAGACGACCGCAGACTGTACCGAGCGAGGAAAAAACTGGAACAGAATCAGCAGACTCAGTCCGACGACCAGCGGCGGCAGAACGATCGGGATGTCGAGGATCGCATCGATCAGATTGTGTAACGGGAAGCGGTAGCGTGAGAGCAAGTAGCCGACCGGGACCGCGACCCATAGCGACAAGATCGTCGTGATCGTGCAAGCGATCAACGTGAGCTTGATTGAATAGCGAATCTCCGGTTTGCCGAAAGCCGTCACGAGTGGATTGCTGGCCCAACGCGCCAGCCGAGGATGACGGCGCTCCCAGTCGCTCAATACCTTGCCGCTCCAACGAAAACGCAACTCGGCAATCGCCGCCTCCGGTGGCAGTTCGATGGCGACTTCCGCTACACCCCGCTTCTCGAATACCACTTCGCGCACGCCGTTGGGACCCGTCGCCGAAATCTTTTCACGGTGTACGGTCTCGCCGCCAGTATCGCGAAGGGTAACGATGGCCGGCTCGAGACAGTTCAGCAGTGTCACCTCGTCGAGCGCCACAGCGTCGGTCCACCGGAAACGGACGACGCGGCGAGCCGCCACAGGGCGTAGGCGGCCGAGCTTCGGATCGGCGACGAAGGTCCTAAGCGACGGTTGCCGAACGGCCGTACCTCCCGACGTCCTCGCCGTCGCCCGGCGCCGACTCGCGAATTCGATCTCCACGCCCCCGAAGTCCCAGGGGGCTCCGACAAGGACATGCTGCGCCGAGGGGCCCTGCCACTTGTCATGCTCGATCGAGGCCGCCACCGATCGTGTCAATTCCTGACCATCTTCTGTCACGACCGTGAGCTGCACTGGTCGAGCCAGCGGTGCGGAGAAGCGAAGTCCGTCGAGTTCCGCTGGAGACGAGAAATCGAATCGGCACTCGTACCAGTTCTCCTTTCCCGAAGGCTCGGTAACGACGAGGACGCGTCCGAGTGCCGCGTTGTTCTGAGTCGCCTGCCGCCGCACTCCGCCCTTTCCCATCCCCGGTCCTCCGAAGTCGACATGCGGAGTCCCCAAATGCCGCCACTGCCAGGGCACTTTGCCTGTGTCGATCAGTTGCAACGAACCGGACCCCTCGGCCAATTCGATCGTCAGCCCATATCCCTGGTACAGATCGCTTACGCGCGCTTCGTGCGAAGCCGCCTTGCCGTGAGCATCCATGTCGAAATCGACGGACACGGGAATGTCAGGAGATCCCGTGAGGAGATAGAGGGCGTCGGCCGCCAGCATGGCGACGATCAATAGAACGTACGTGCCGCCAATCGCTGCCAGCAAAGCGAAGAACGATGGGTCCGACCAGGCTCGCTTCGATCCGTCGCCCACCAACGATGCCGACGTCACGATGCCCCGTCCCTCTTGGACTCGCTCGCCCCTTCCGATCCCTCGCGCAACCGCCACGCGAACCCGGCCTGCTCGAAGATCTCTTTCGAACGAGCCACGTGGGCCAGCAGACGCCGCACAAGTTGCTTATGAGAACTGATGCGCGAAATGGCAAACGGTTGGACGGCTCGAGCCGCATCCGAATCGATCGACACGACGTCCACGCGGCTCCGTTCCGCCAACGTGTCGGTCCGGTACGCCAACGCCGCGTCGGCCGAGCCGGTTACGACCGTCGGTACCAACATGGCGGAAGTCGCCGTCTGCGTCACGACGTTCTGCTTCAGACACTGCTCATAAATCCCCGCTCGCTGCAAGAGCCGCCGCGACAAGACGCCGATCGTGCACTGATCCGGCTGGCCGATGGCGACACGGATCCCCGGACGAACCAGGTCGCTAAGCGACGCGATCTGCTTCGGATTCCCTTTCTGAACGACGATCACGATATCGGTCTCTGATATGATGACATCTTCCTGGAAGAGATCACGCACCGTGTCGAGATAGTAGACATCACACGCCATGTAGGCGTCGGGAAAGCCGAATCCGCCTTTTCGTTTGAGCGTCTGCATCTGCGCCGTTAGAATGCCGCAGCCGTTGTAAACCGTCTCCACCGTCACGCCTTCCCGACGTTCGAACTCGCGGACGATCGGTTCGAGCGCCGCCTGGTTCACCGAACCGGCAAAGAAGACCAGCCTCGGGTGATCCTCCCAAATGTCTCCCTCGACCGCTCGAAACCCTTTGGCTCGGAACGCTTCCAGCCCCCGGTCTCTGGCCGCCACGTAACGTGCAAAATGGAGTGCCGCCGTCGGCTGGCGACTCGAACGCAACACGCCGATCTGCACCAAGGACTCGCCCGCATCGAGTTCCGGAGATCGCACTTCCTCGAGTTCCGGGTACTGGGCCACGGTGCTGTCCCAAATCAGCCCTGCATCGATGCTTCCGATCTTGATCGCATTGGCGACTTCATTGACGGTGGGCTTAAAGACGCCTCGCTCTCGCACCAACCGCTCCATCGCCTCCCACTTCCCAGCCGCCGCCAACAGCTTCCGCACCTTTTTCCCCACCGCGGCCGCCGACGGCTCGCCCATCCCAACGCGCAGTTTCTTGGACAGCAGATCGTCGACCGAACGAATGCCTTTGGGATTGCCGGCTCGCACAGCGATCACCGGGCGCATGTGCGCGAGAGGAATCGCTTCATCCAGCAACCCCTTACTCCGCGCGATCTGGATATACGAATCGTCTGCGGCCAGATACAAGTCGCCCGTCTTGCTCACCTCGAGTTGGTTCAGCAGCGTGTTCGATCCACCATACTGCAACTCGATCGAAACGCCATACTCTTTCTCATACCGATCGACGATCGCCTCCATGGGATACTGCATTCCCGCCGCGCAGTAGACGAAGAGCGTTCCGCTCCCACCCCCCGAAGACGACGCGTGCGATGTGTTGGCGGTAGCTTGAGGCGCCGAACGGGCCGAGTCATTTCCCAACCGCATCAGGAGCAACGAAAGGAGGACGACGACCACGACCGAGCCGATCCCGAGAAGCCCCATGGAGGAAAGACGGCCGCCGCGCCGCGCCACAAGCCTGCAGCTCTTGGACACATCCCCCCGACGCAACATGCGCGCCGCGCATTCTGAGACGAAAACTCGCCGAACGTACTGTGTCCGATCGCCCCGACCGTTGTCCATCCGTTCCTCCCTCCCAAATCCTCCGGCCATCTGCATTGTTCACTCTAACTGCGTCGACCAAACGGCGTCAACGACCAGACGACGGGCGGTCGGCCACACGCCGAATCCGGACTCCACACAGAATGGGCGGCCGCTTCGCCGCAGGTGTCGGCTTGAAACGAATTGCCAACGACTTGTCCAACATGTGAACGCCCAGATCCAGGTGGAGTGACCGCATGGGGCCCCCCGTCGCCGCCACGATATCCAAGGCAGCCCGCTCCTTGCGGTCTCCGATCCATACATCGAAAGTCCGTTCTCCCCGCTTGGCGCCTTCCAACTCGGCAAACCACAACTCGACGCGATAAGGGACGGGACCGTCCGACGGTACGTCGTCTCCAACCAGGGGAACCGTGAGCCGGCGGATCCCCGCCATGCCCGACGATGCTACCCAGTCGAACTCGCCCGCCACCAGCAGCGGGTGGTGCCGGATCGTGCGGAGTGGTTCGCCTTCCAAGTGGATGGGGACTTGAGGCGAATCGCCGCCCACCATCGGGTGCTCCAGCCACAACGTTCCGTCTTGGTCACGGCGATCTCCCGGCGCTCCCAAGTTGACTCCGAGCCGCTCGATCCTCCGGCCACTCCACCGTCGTGCTCCAAGGAACGTCCAATACGGAATCTCCGGCATGGGAACGAGGGCGAGCGACGTGCGTTGCTGGTAACTGCATACGCAGGTGCGCGTGTAATCGGGGGACACGATCAGGCCGTCCGCTGGGATCAACGTGGCCGTGCAACTGGTGCGAAAGCCGCCGAAGTTTCCGGTGCCTCCATCGGCGGCCAGATCATAGAAACCCGCGGCCGCGCTCCGAAACGTCAACAAGTTGGGACATCCGATCGCCGTGTCACATCCATAGTTCTTGCGGAAGAACCAATCAACGGTTTCTCCGGTCAGTGGGTCGCGGCGTTTCCATGCCTGGCCTGTCTCAAGATCAAAGGCCGCGCCTTGCGTGACGATGCGGTCGGCGAACAACAGAGGCGGACCCGCATATGTCTGATCGTGATGCCACAAGACCGAACCGGTCGCCGCGTCGTAAAGCGTCATTCCTCGCCCCGCCTCGTCCTTTGCCCGGTCGCGGTTGCGGCTTCCCGCTTCGAGCAGCACGTTGCGCTCGGGATGGTATGCGAGCCATGTGCCGAAGATGCCCTCGGTGCGAGACCAGATCGGCTGGCCGGTGTGCAGGTCGAGTGCATACAACGTCGCTGAGTTGTCGGCGGGTTGACCTCGCCGAGCCAAGAAACGGCGGCGAGCCGCGGTCATCCCGTCTACGCAGTAGACCCGGCCCCCACCGGCGGCGATCGCGTTATGGCGGAAATTCCAAACCGCCTTGCGCTTCCAGAGCACCTTCCCCGTCTTGCGGTCGAGCGCATAGAGCCAACGACTCCCCTCCGCGTATGCCACACTTTCGTCATCGGCCGCTCCCGAAGGATTGCGCGTCAGCGGCGCCACCGGTTCGGCAGCCGCCAGTAGGACATCGTCGACCCAAGCCAGCCAGCCCCAATGAGGCGGTTGACCGTGCGAGTCGGCTGGAAGAGTCCAGCGAGCCCGCACGCGACCCGTCTCGGGATCAAGCACGTGACAGGCTCGGCGATACAATACATAGATCGCGTCCGGAGCCGTCGCGTAGTTGCCCCCGATGGCTCCAGCCCCGGGATGGTGCGACGTCGTGTTGTAAAAGGCGCCGATTCCGGGGAATTCAGTCTGCCATAACAATACGCCACTGTACGCATCGATCGCCCGTAGCATATCCGGGCCCTCGATGATGGCTCGCCCCTGCACGACTTGAGGCGATGGGCCATGGCCGTGGCGAGGCAGCACGTCGCGATTCGAGGGGCCGCCGTACCAAAGGATCCCCAGTGGCAGCTCGACACGCCGCTCGAGAGACACCAACGTGTTCGCCGCGTTTCCGGTCTGATGCGTCCACGTCCCGGCACCCGGCAGTGGTCCCGGACGCAGGAACACCTGCCAATCATCCTCCGAGCGACTCCCCCACTCCTCTCCGGCCAAACCCCTCACCGCATCTGACCATCGCCGATCATCGCCGGATTCCACCCACAAGCGACCGCCGTAGGGACGCACAGCCGAAACAATCTGTGACATCCTCGCGTCACGGTCTTCGGAAAACGCTCTTGTGACGACGACATGGCGAGCCGTGTAGGGAGGGAGGCGTTCCTCGGAGTACCAAACGCGCACCGAACAACGTGCTCCTAGAAGGTCGCTGGCATCGAGACGGCGACGCAACGCGTCCGCGTCGGTGCGAGAATCGACAAAGATGGTCCAGTTCAATCGCGTGCGGCTCACGAGTTGAGCGAGAGACTTCTCATCGGGCACTCCGAAGATCATTCCAAAACCGGGCGTCGAATCATGAAGCGCCGCGGGAATGGAGGCCGCGGGAGGAGCCTTGAGAGCTTGAGACGGATGCAATGGACCATCTGGCAAGGCCGCCGAAGATCCCCGGGCCCCGAAGGCCAGTAGTCTTCCCCGACGCGTCGAGACGACCAGGACGTCGTTGCCGATCGCGCACGCGCCGACCGGTTCGCCCAAGTCGTACTGCCAACGCGTCTTGAGTTGCTCGCCGGTGCGTTCGAGGAGTTCGATCTGGTTGTCTCGAGCTACAACGAAGAGCGGCCCGGCCATCCCGAGCAGCCGAGGCTCGGCTCCTTCCAACGTGACTCGCCATCGCCGGGGCAAGGTCGAGATCGTTTCCTCTTTCGTGCGACCTCGACGATCTCGCACCTTGCGCTTCGTGCGGCCGAGTCGGTTCTCGAAGCAGATCAGGTGGTTGCCGTCGATCCCGTATGCCGCGTCGCCTGTGATCAGATCGGCGGCGAGTGCCGAGAGAGGGCGGCCGGTCTTCAGGTCATAGAGTCCGCCCCGGTTGATGTAGTAGTCCGATCCGACCATAACGTCGTACCCTCCGGCCGATTTGCCGAGTGTTCGGGATGACGGGTCGAAGTGGAGAGCTCGGCCGGTCTGGATGTCGAAAAGGCCGGGCACGGTGAGTCCTCCGGGGACGAGCAACGTTTTTCCGTCGGTGGCGAGATATCCTTGAGGCGCGATGCCGGCG